>NZ_FYEW01000001.1:2161350-2470114 GCF_900187375.1 Hymenobacter gelipurpurascens
TGACTGTTCTTGGGGTTGCGGCTGGAAATTATTCAACTGAGACTGACTGCTTATGATGCTTGCGCACCGGTACTCGTGTATTCTCCTGTCGGCTTTGCCGCTGTTGGCTGGTTGTAAATCATCAGAGAAAGCTCTTTACGGGGCTACTCACTCCAACTACTCCGTATCAATTGGTAAGCTGCCCCGGCTGGAAGCCGTGGTAGAAGCCGGCCCGCTGAATGCAACCGAAGGCGCGTTGCCCGATGATGCCCCGAAGGTGTTTCGTCAGGAACTGGCCTACCATCTAGCCGAGCCGCAGGACAGCATTGGATACGGCTACGCCAAGCTCATCGTCACGCAGGCGGAGGTAACGCGCACTGGGCGGGCCCTGCAGGCGTTCCAGATGATGACGCTCATGACGCCCAGCTTGTTTGGCCTCCCGCTGGAATGGTACCGCACCCAGGTAAAAGCCGAAGTCCAGATTATCAATTCTCAGGGCGAAGTGGTAGGCACTTATTCCGGCACCGGCCGCAGCAAAGTGCGCGTAGCCATGTACCACGGCTACAGCCAGACTGCCGCGCCGCGCCTCGCCGACGTGCAAGGCCTACGCCTGGCCCTCGACCAGATTCGTCCTCAGTTAGACACGGCTGCGCTTGGACTGCGAGAAAAACTGCAGAAAGCTGGTCCGCTGGAAGAAGTGCTGGGCTCTGCCCACACCGACGAATAATGCCTTTCTAGTGTGCTTTTGCCGGTAGGCCTCTCCCCTAGTCACTTCCCTACACCACCGCCCCGAATATACTTCGGGGCGGTTTTTTTATGCCCGTTTTAAACCTGGCCTGGCCCTAACCATCTATGCAACAAAGCCACTAAGAATTACTCCTCTACTTCCCTATTTCAGGTTCATGCAAACTAAATTAATAACCAAGCTAGGCCTATTGCTGGCGGTGTTGTTTACCAGCTTCACGGGTTGGGCCCAAGCTACCCAGAATACGCAGGGCACCAGCCGCCCGGCTCGCCGGGCAGTGCAGGCCTACGTGCAGCAGAACGTGCTACCCGTAGTGCGGCAGCAGCGCCAGAAGCTGGAGCCACAGCTGAGCTCTTCCGACAAGGCCCAGCTGGCCGTGTATCGTAGCCAGTTTCAGGAATTGCGCCAGCGCGGCAAAGCGCTTCGCCAAAGCTTCCGGCCCGCCGGCCCGGCCCCGCAAAGCCAGCGCCCGGAGCTAACGGAAACACAGAAACAGCAGCTCCAAAAGCTACAGGACGAGAATAAAGCATTGCAGCGGGAAGTGGCGAAGCTGGCCCAGAAGTACGAAGGCGACATTGCCCGGTTATCGCAGGAAATTCAGCCCCAGAAGGAAAAGTGGGCCACCGACCTGAAGGCACTGCTCCTGCAAAACACTACCCCCGAGCAGCAGGAAAAGATGAAACATTTCGGCAGAAAAGGCCGCCGCAACAGCGCCACTGCCCGTTTCTTCCGCCCATCTACCTTCCTGCTCATGAACCCGACTGCTCCAGCTGCCCCGGCATCTCGCGCGGCGGAAAGCAGCAGCTCGGTGTACCCAAACCCGGTTACTCCTACCAGCCAGCTGAGCTACGAGGTAAAGAAAGCAGGGCCGGTTTCGATAGAGCTGCTTGATAGCCGCGGCAACACGCTGCGCACCGTAGCGCAGGAAGCCAAGAAGGAAAAAGGCACCTACACCGTGCCCGCAAACCTAAGCGACCTGGCCAATGGCATTTACTATTTCAAGATTGTGACGAAGAGCGGCACGGAAACACGCCGCTTCGTGAAAGAGTAGCACAACCTCAGCTGGGAGCGGCAAACTCAATAACCAGCAAACCAGTTACGTTACTAGGCCAGTCCGATTCGGGCTGGCCTTTTTCGTGGGGGTTGGTGGCCTTATGGTGGACTGCAGTGGTTCAACTACGCTACTAGCCCTATCTTTACACACTATGCTGCGCTCCTTCTTTACCTGGCTTTTACTCCTAACTTCTTCCGTACTTGTTGCGGCCTGCTGCGGCTCCGTGGCCTGCGACTGCAATGATGGCTACGCCGATGCCGTATCGTTTACGTTCGATATGACTTCGGCTTCAACTGGCAAGCCCTTCACGCTGGAGGAGCTGGATACTGTGTATCTGGTGCGGAGCTTTCTGCGCGACACTGCCAAAGTACCTACCCCCGATACGGTGTTTGTCGTGCGGGCCGATACGGCTCGTTTGCGGCCGATCATCCTCAACACCAATGCTCCCTTCACACTGGCCAACAACCGCAAAATAGATCAGTACAGATACAAGCTCTACCTCGGCAAACGGAAAAAGCCCACCTATACTTTACTACTGGACAGCATCGACCTAGCAGGCCGGTACCAGGCCGATGGCTGCTGCACCTGCTACCAGAGCACGCGCCGGATTATTTATCCCACGGGCCAATCTCCTTTTGATGTCACTGACGAGACCGGCCAAAATGAGCTGGTGCCGTTTATCCTGAAGCGCTGAGCAGCAGTTCTAGCCCAGGTGGCCTAGGCCAGTCCGGCAGCAGCGCTCTTCCGTTCAACGCCCTACGGTTGTGGTGCGTATAAGAATCATCTCTTTGCCGCGCGGCTTTCTGCCCGCGGGCTGTTTTCGGAGACCCTGCTTGTTGGCTATATGCTTAAAGATCCTGTTGCTCGCGTGGCCTCGGCCATTTTCCCTTTCCAGACTACTCTAAGTCTGGAGCCCCTTATTGCTTACTGGAAGAGTCGTGAGCAGGCTACCAATGTCGGCGTAGCGCAGCTGGCACGTTCCATTGGCGAGCAGGTAGCCCAGGAGCCCTGGTGCCGTGGCCCCATCACCGACCTCACGCAGCTGGAGTGCAACTGCGACCTGGTGGAAACGCTGATGCTGGCGGTATTCCCGCCTTCCTCATTCCTGACCGATATCAGTGGGGCCATTCCGCCCTTCCAGCGCTACAGCTTCTACCACACGGCCCGCTTTGCGGAGGTGCTGCTGAATGCTGGCCAAACCATTAAGCAGCCGCTTAATATTGATGCCACTACGCTGGAGGTGTACACCACCCGCATGGCCTACCAGCTGATTCTGGAAAAGGTATACGGCATCCATATTCCGATGCAGGGCGCCATCATTTTCACGGTGCCCGACTACAGCATAGGCCTATACCGGCATTATAGCGTCAATTTCAACTCTACTTTCCTGGATGTGTACATCCATGGCGAGAAACCGACGCTGACGCCCGAACAGCTGGAACTACTCACCCACAATCTGCACCGCGCCGACCTGTGGCAGGAGCTGCTGCCGCCCGAGCGGTTTGAGCTCTCGGGCTTTAATATTCTGCAGCTGGTAGACGTAACGGAGCAGGAAATTCTGTCGGAGCTGAAATACGACTTGCTGGAGCGTGATGTGCTGCAAGCCTCCGACCGCCTGGAGCAGATTCAGGAGAAGCTCCGCGTGTTGTTCGGCAGGCCGTTTCTGCAGCTCGGTATTGCGGCCTACGACGAGAAGAAAAAGGCCTTTGTGGACTTCGGCCGCAAAATCAACCACAGCTTCCTGACCAAGCAGCTCCACAACCAGGACGCCGACTCGGGCTTCCGGCAGATTTACAGCCGGCTCTGGCAAGACCGCCAGCCCCTGGTGCTTGAAGACGTGGAGAAGGCCGATATCCCCGAGGATTTGCGCGAGCAAATTCTGAGCCTGGGCATTCGGTCGGCCATTCTGGCCCTGTTGCCTTACGGCGACGATACCGTAGGCCTATTGGAGCTGGGCTCACCCAACGTGGGCGACCTCGACGAGTTCAGCCTGGAAAACGTGAATCAGTTTGTGCCGCTGTTTGCCGTGGCGGTAAAGCGCAACGCTGAGGAAATTCAGACGCGGGTGCAGGCCATCATCAAGGAGAAATTCACGGCTCTGCATCCTACTATGGAGTGGCGCTTCACGAACGCCGCCCAAAACCTGCTGCAAAAGATCGACGACGGCAACAAAAACGCCGAGATGGAAGACATCGTGTTCCATGAGGTGTATCCGCTGCACGGCTCTTCCGACGTGCGCGGCAGCAGCACGGCCCGCAACGAAGCCATTCAGGGCGACTTGATTGAGCACCTCACGCTGGCCAACCGGGTCCTCAAAAAAGCCTCTGAGTTTCAGCAACTGCCTATTCTGGATGAACTGAAGTTCTACGTCAGCAAGAACCTGCGGCGCCTGCGCCAGGGCATCCTGACCGGCGACGAGGTGAGCATTTTTGAGTCACTGAAGACCGAGGTAGAGCCGCTGTTCAACTACCTGGCGCAAAATGCGCCGGAACTACGGCCAGTAGTGGAGCAGTACTGGACCAATATTGACCCGGAGCTAGGTATCCTGTACAAGCGGCGCAAAGCGTTTGAGCAAAGCACCATGATGCTCAACGATGCCGTCAGCGATTTTCTGGATGAGGAAGAAGCCAAGGCGCAGCTCATGTATCCGCACTATTTCCAGCGCTTCAAGACCGATGGCGTGGAGCACAACATCTACGTGGGCGCCTCGCTGGTGGAGAACAAGCCGTTTGACCTGGTTTTCCTTAAAAACCTGCGCCTGTGGCAATTGCTGGTGATGGTGGAAATTACGCAGCGCACCGCTGCGCTTAAGGATAAACTGCCGCTGCCCCTGGAAACCACCCAGCTCATCCTGATTCATAGCCAACCCCTGAGCATCCGTTTCCGGCAAGATGAGCGCCAGTTCGACGTGGATGGTGCTTACAACATCCGCTACGAAATCATCAAGAAGCGGATTGATAAAGCCACAGTGCAAGGCACCGGCGAACGGCTAACCCAGCCCGGACATATTGCCCTGGTATATACCCAGCAGCGGGAAGCCGACGAGTATTTTGAATACATCGATTACCTCCAGGACCGTGGCCTACTGGAGCCCGAACTAGAGGAGTTGGAACTGGAAGAGTTGCAAGGGGTGAAAGGCTTATTGGCCCTGCGGGTTAAGGTGAAATTGTGAGTTTAACGTGCTGACTGGCCTAGCGGCTTGTAAAAGTGGCCTAGCAGTTGTCATTGCGAGGAGGCACGACGAAGCACCCGCAGGACAGCGCAGCTGATCTTTCCTTGTCGTTACACAAACAATTGACGCACAAAAAGCCCTTACCTCCACAGTGGAAGTAAGGGCTTTGAGTTTCTGTAGTATTCGGCGCGACTGGAAGGAAGGATTGCATCGTCCTTGTCCTCGCAATGACATGTTCTAGGCCAGTCAGCACGTCAAACCCACCATTTCACTGAATCACCTTTGCCTCCCGCCACCATAGGCGGAGCGCGGTGCGTAGCAGAATCAGCCATACCAGCGCTATGGCAAAGCCAGCCAGCACATCGGTGGCGTAATGCACGTGCAGGTACACCCGCGTCAGGCCGATGAGTACGGCCCACATGAGCAGTAAGGCGGCCCAGGCCGGATGGTGTTCGTGGCGCCACAATACCCACGCAATGCAGCCATATAGCGCCAACCCAATCATGGAGTGGCCGCTTGGGAAGCTGAGCCCGGACTGCGGAAACAAGGCTGTTTCGGGCCGCATGCGCTGGAAATGGGTTTTCATCAATTGGTTCAGGATAGAAGCACCCGCTACGGCCAGCAGGATTTCCAGCCCTTCGCGCCGATGGCCTTTCAGGCGCAGAACCAACGGAAGCCCCAGGCCTACTACCACCAGGAAAGGCAGGGAAGCGAAGAAGGTGATGCTTTCTACTACTGTGGTGAGCGAAGGCCAGGCGGCCCGCAGCACATCCATTTTTCCAAAAGCCCATTGATCGAAGGCCATGGAGTTCTCCACGAACACAATGCGCGTGAGGTAGAAAAACAGTAGCCCCGATACCATGAATACCCCGCTGACCACCAGTACTTCCAACGTCAGGAGGCTGAAAAGCGCAATAAGCCGGGCAGTGAAAGATTTCATAGGCCAGTAAAAAGGGCTGGAAGTTTCCAACGTAGCGCAAGGCCAGCGTGTTGGGCTTTGTGGCCTGAAAACAAAAAAGCCGGTTCATTTCTGAACCGGCTTTTTCTGTGCGCTCGGGGAGACTCGAACTCCCACACCTTGCGGAACTGCCGCCTGAAGACAGCGCGTCTACCAATTTCGCCACAAGCGCATTCCTTTCTCAACTGACAATTTCCCGTTCGGAGTGTCATTTGATGCTGCAAAGATAGCGGGCTTTTCCGACGTATGTCAAGCTCGACCCTGAAAAAACCGTAAAAAATATCGGCAAAAATTTCATTTCCGCGCTATGTAGGCTGTTTTTCAGCGGCTTGCAGCTCTTTACCGAAACGTCTTTTTGCCAGAATTTCCATTTTCTTCAGCAGCGGAATAGCCACCACCAACCAGATGGCGCCAGCCATGAAGCCCGCCAGCACATCGGTGGCGTAGTGTACGCGCAGGTATACCCGCGTCAGGCCGATAAGCACAATCAGGCTCAGTAGGCCAGTGGAAAGCCCCCAACGCCAGGCAGGAGGCCGCACGTGGGTCTGCACCAAATATATCAGTAGTCCATAGAAGGAAGCCGAAATCATGGCGTGCCCACTGGGAAAGCTCAGGCCGCTGGCCGACACCAGTGGCAGCAAGGGGCGCGGCCGGTTATAAAAATTCTTCAGCACCAGGTTCAGCGTGATACTACCCAGCGCCACAACCGGCACCAGCAACGAATACCAGCGGTGCCGACGGATGAAAAGAAACCAGCTGATTAGCAGGAGTCCTACCACGGTGATAAAGTTGCGGGAGGCCAGAAACGTGACGCCCTCCACCCACTCCTGGCGCCCGGCCCCAAAAAGATTGCGTGTCCAGCGGAAGGCGCCGGCATCAAACGTGGCAGCATCCTGGTCGAATACCTCGCGGCCTAGCGCCAGAAAGGCTACTACGCCAATAGTCCCCAACGTAAGGGCAAGTGCGAATTCTGTAACAAAAAGCGTGATCCCAGCCAGTAGCCGACGAAAATGGTTGGTCATAGGAAAGCCGAAGTAAACCCAGGCCTACAGCGCGGGTTGCCTGCTACCTTACGAATACTAGGCGAAGAAAGGTGAGCTTGCGTATTCTTGGGCCAGTGAGTGGCCTATGGCGCAACCTTCCCTAGGCCACCTTGCCCACTATGCCCCTCCCCGACTCTGGTTTCGATTATGTAGCCGCTTTCTATGACCCATTGTCGCGGGTGGTGTATGGAAGGGCACTGCAGCAGGCGCAGCAGGCTGCCTTAGAGGCTTTGCCGCTTGGTGCGCCCTCCCTACTTATTATAGGAGGCGGTACGGGCTGGGTGTTGGGTGAAGTACTACGGCTGCGCCCGGAGGCACGGGTTTTATACCTGGAGGCATCTCCGCAGATGCTACAGCGCAGCCAGGAGTTTGTGCGGCAGCACTGGCCTACGAAGCTAACGCAGGTAGAATTCCGGTTGGGCACGGAAGCTGCACTCCGCCCCAATGAGCAGTTTGATGCCCTGATAACTTTTTTCCTTCTCGATTTATTTGAGCCGATACGCCTGCGCCAACTCCTAGGCCACCTCTACGCCGCGCGTAGGCCAGGCGCGCCGTGGCTTGTGGCTGATTTCAGCGTGCCCCGCACCTGGTGGCAGCGCGGTTTGCTTACGGCTATGTATGCCTTCTTCGGCCTAACCACCGGCATTAGTGCCGGGCGCCGGCCACCCATTGAGGCCGAGCTTTCGCGGCTTGGTATGCGCCCTAGGCCAGTCGGGGCGTTTTTCGGGGGGATGGTGGAGGCAGTGGTGTGGGAGTAGAGCCACAGAGCGGAATTATTTCAGACTGCTTGCAGCCTCCAAACAGCTTCGGCTACCTTTAGCACTACTTATTCTCCTACTTCCTCCTCCCCTACTCTATGATGCGGAAAACCGCTGCTCTGCTTCTGCTAGGCCTCCCGCTGGCCTTTGGCCGTCCGGCTGCTGCTCAGGCGCCCATCCAATACGCCGTAGCCTTCCCCAACGCTGTGCACCACGAAGCCCGCGTGACGGTAACCTTCACGGAAGTGCCCACCGGGCCGCTGCAAGTGCGCATGGCCCGCTCCTCTCCTGGTCGCTACGCTCTGCACGAGTTTGCCAAGAACGTGTATGATGTGCAGGCCACGGACTCAAAAGGCAAGGTGCTTTCTGTGGTGAAGCCCGACCCATATGGCTGGGACGTGACCGGCCACGATGGCACCGTGCGCTTCACGTACACCCTGTTTGGCGACCGGACCGACGGCACGTATGCCGGTATCGACTCGCGCCACGCCCACCTGAACATGCCGGCCACCTTAGCCTTTGCCCGGGGCCTGGAGCAGCGGCCCGCGGAGGTGAAGTTTGATATGCCGGCCGGCTGGACTGTGGCTTCGCAGCTGCGGCCCGATGCGGCCAAAGGCACCTACTACGCGCCCAACATGCAGTACCTCATGGACTCACCGACTTCCTTGGGGCCGCAAAAAGTGCGCAGCTGGCAGGAAAAGGGCAAGACCATTGAGCTGCAAGTGCTGCACGATGGCACCGATGCCGAGCTGGACGCCTATGCCAATAACACCAAGAAAGTAGTGAAGGAAGCCGCCGCCATTTTCGGTGGCCTGCCCGACTACGACTTCGGCCGCTACACCTTCGTGGCCAACTACCTGCCCCAGACCAGCGGCGACGGCATGGAGCACCGCAACTCTACCAGCCTCACCAGCAACCGCCCGTTGCGCGGCCCTGGAGCCATCGATAACCTGGGCACGGTGTCGCACGAGTTTTTCCATAGCTGGAACGTGGAGCGCATTCGGCCCAAAGACCTGGAGCCGTTCAACTTTGAGCAGGCCAACATGAGCAGTGGCCTATGGTTCGCGGAAGGCTTCACGCAATACTACGGCGAGCTGCTACTGCGTCGCGCCGGCGTGTACTCCGACGATGAGTATTGCCAGGAAGCCCTGAGTGGCCTAGTGGGCGCTATGCTGACCTCGCCTGGTGCCAAGCGCTACTCTCCGGTGTACATGAGCCAGCAGGCCCCGTTTGTGGATGCTGCCGCGGCCATCGACCCCAACAACCGCTCAAATACCTACCTGAGCTACTACTACATTGGGGGTGCCAATGCGCTGGCGCTGGATCTGGAGCTGCGACAGCGCTTCAAAACCGACCTCGATACGTACATGCGCACCCTCTGGAAACAGCACGGCGAGCCGCAGCGCAACTACGCGCCCGCAAACCCCTACACGCTGGCCGACTTGCAGCGTGTGCTAGGCCAGGTAACCAAGGATACAGCCTTTGCCGGGCAGTTTTTCCGCCAGCACATCTTCGGGCATGAGCTGCCCAACTACGAGGCGCTCCTGGCTCCGGCGGGCATGCTGGTGCGCCCCGCCAAAGCGGGCCAGGCCAGCCTGGCCGCCCGTCTCCAGTTCAATCCTGACAGCACCGCTACACTGGGTGGCACGCTGATGGGCAGCCCGCTTTACGCGGCAGGCCTAGATCGGGAGGATGTGGTACTGAAGCTCGACGGCAAAAAGCCCATCAATGCGAAAGAGCTGCAGACCCGCCTGGCCGCCCACAAACCCGGCGACGTGGTGCAAGTGGAGGTAAAAGCCCGCGACGGAGTGCGCACGGTGCCCGTGACCCTCATGGAAGATCCCACGCTGGAAGTAGTGACCTACGAGCAAGCCGGGAAGCCTGTGAGCAAAGCTCAGAAGAAGTTTCGGGCCGCTTGGCTGAGCAGCAAGGCCAAGTAACCACCCGACATAAGTCACATCATTCCCAAATGGGGCCACAGTATGCTGTGGCCCCATTTGTATTTAAGAATAAGCAAGACAGCATTTTTAATACACTCCACGAAACACAATGGGCAAAGTGTACATCACGGGCACAGGTTGTCCGGCGTTCTTGCCAGGATTCCACCAGGGCATGATGCGCACTAGCCGGAGAGCTTCCTGGTCGAGGCCCGCGCCGATACCCTTCACAATGGCAGCATCTCGAATATGTCCTTCCTCCGTTATTAGGAAGCTCACATATACTTTGCCGGCTATACGCCGGTGCAAGGCCTCCTGTGGATATTGTAGTTTGGCGCGTATGAATGCCCGCAGGGCTTCCTCACCGCCTGGAAATGAAGGCATTACTTCTGCGGTATAAAATACGGTAGGCGATGCAGAAACTGCTACCGCCGCACCCGTTGCGCCTGCATCGGTAATTGCAGAAGTGTGTACTGACTGTGCCCATGAAGAAGGTGAGGCAATCAGCAGAAATGTAAGAGAACTCCACTGTAACTGTTTGAGCATAAAACGTGCATATAAGTTGAATACATGGGCAAAACTAGTTTTCAACTGTCCCCTGCCAGTGATGCTTCGGTTACCATTGCATTGCCAATTTGTGTTGTAGCTAAAGCGCTTGCTCCCTTGGTTTTTTCAGTGAGGGCACGCAGCCTCCTGCTCAGATGTTGTGTATCTTGTCAGAGGATTACTCGCTTTTCCGGCTTCTATTTATGATTCGTATTTCCCTCATATTCCTTGGCCTGCTTGCAGCGGCAGGTGGCGCATCGGCGCAAACTACGCAGTATGTGGCCCTGGGCACGCCTGCACTAGGCCTAGGCCAGTTAAGTCAGCGCACCTCGTTCAGCCTAAACGCAGGCGCTATGTTTGCCGGGCGCTACGGTTCGGCCAGCTACATCAGCCCTACTATGGCCTACCAGGTCACGAAGCGCTTTTCGGTGTTTGGCGGCGCTACCTTCCTGCGCACTACGCCCGGACTGGCCTACGGCAGCTATGCGTATCCGGGCACTGAGGTGGCCTACGCGGGCTCCCGTGCCGGCTATTCGGGCCTGAACCGCATGCTGATACAGGGTGGCGGGCAATACGCCGTTTCACCCCGCCTTATCCTCACGGGCTCGGCCTGGAAAGACCTCACCCCCAATCAGTTCTCTGTGAATCCTTACGCGGGCTTCGGCGGCAACTTGGGCTCGGGCGTAAACCTGCGGGCCGATTATCACATCACCGAGAATTTTTCGGTGTCGGGTGGCCTACGGATGAGTAACGGCGCTTCGGCCTACCCCGGTAACTCGCCGCTGTATTCGCCGGGCATGCCGTTTGGCTACTAACCTCGGCTGCTTCTAGCAAAAGCCACCCGTTGTCCTGGCTATTTCAGGCGGACGGGTGGTTTGTTGTTTCTTTGAACATCCTGTTTCTCACTAGTTCTTTCCGCATGGCCGCGTCTGCCCGCTACGTTCGCAACCCCCAACTTACTACCATCAAGCCCAACTACCCCGGCAATAAGATGATAGGGCGGCAATACTGCAATGGCGAAGCACTATACGAGCCCAAGCTGAGCACCGTAATCCGGTGGCAGCTAAGTGAAAACAAGCAGAAAGAAGAAAAGAAAGCCGATACTTGGGCGCCCGAGGTGATAGACTGCACAGCCTTTCTCAAGAGCCAGGAAGATGGGTTGGTGTGGCTAGGCCATGCCTCCTTCCTGCTGCGCGTGAGCGGCAAAACCATCCTCACCGATCCGGTTTTGTTTTCCTCGATAGGCCTACGCCGGCGCCACGCCCTCCCCTGCCGCCCCGAAGACCTGCTGAATATCGACTACCTGCTGCTCAGCCACGGCCACCGCGACCATCTCGATGAGCAGTCTGTAAAATTGGTGGCCAGCCAGAACCCCCACTTGCAAGCGTTTGGCCCGCTAGGTCTTCCGAAGCTCGTGCAGGGCATGGCGCGCAAGCTGCCGGTGCAGGAAGCCGGCTGGTGGCAGCAGTTTGAGTTGAGCCCCGATGCGCCGTTTGAGCTCTTTTATCTACCGGCTTCTCACTGGCACCGCCGGGGCCTCTTCGACCTGAACACGGTGCTGTGGGGTAGCTTCCTACTGCGCCTGCCCGATGGCCGCACCATCTACTTTGCCGGCGACACCTCCGCCGCCGACCACTTCGAGCAGATTGAAAAGCTGTTTGGCCCGCTTGATGTTGCCCTGATGCCGATTGGGGCCTACAAACCGGGCTACATGATGAACCTCAGCCACGTAAATCCGCACGAAGCGGCTAAAGCCGTGAATCAGCTCCGGGCCGGCCATGTGGTGCCCATGCACTACGGCACCTTCGACCTCAGCGACGAGCCCGCCTCGGAGCCGTTGCGCGAGCTACAGCACGTGGCCCACGGCGGCATGTTGCGCGGCGAGCTGCACGCGCCCGCGGTGGGCGAGGTATTGCGCTGGCAGGAGTGGGAGTGAGTTGCTGGTGGCCGGTTGTCAGTTCAAACTGCCGGCTATTGGCTAAGGGTTTCTACTAGTTAGGTATCGGTTGTTGACGGCTAGTTGGTAGCTTTGGTGTTTTATTTTCCTGACTGCCGCCCGGCTTGCCGGCTCTCATCCAACTGGCAAACGACAACTCATAATAGGCAACTGCTTACATGTCTCCAACTCTTATTCTCAGCCTGATTGCGGGCTATTTCGTGGTGCTGGTCATCATTTCGCTGCTAACTTCGCGCAAGGCTACCAGCGAATCGTTCTTCATTGCGAACCGCAATGCCCCGTGGTACATGGTAGCCTTTGCCATGATTGGCACGTCGCTTTCCGGGGTCACGTTCATTTCTATTCCGGGCATGGTGGCTACGCAGTCGTGGAGCTACATGGCGGTGGTGCTGGGCTATATTGTGGGCTATCTGGTGATTGGCACCGTGCTCATGCCGATGTACTACCGGTTGCGGCTGGTATCTATTTACACCTATCTGGAGCAGCGCTTCGGGTTCTGGAGCTACAAAACCGGCGCGTTCTTTTTCCTGATTTCCCGGGCAGTGGGCGCCGCTTTCCGGCTGTTTCTGGTGGCGGGTGTGCTGCAGTTGGCCGTTTTCGATGGCCTGGGCGTGCCGTTTGCTGTCACCGTCAGCATCAGCATTCTGCTGATTTACCTCTACACCTTCCGGGGCGGCCTCAAAACCATCCTCTGGACCGATACTTTCCAGACCATGGCCATGCTGGTGTGCGTAGCCGTGAGCATCTACCTGATGGCCGATGAGCTGAACCTGGGCTTTGCCGGGCTAGTGAAAACGGTGAAGGAAAGCGCCATGTCGCAGATCTACTTCTCTGACCCCAAGGACGATAAGTTCTTCTGGAAGCAGTTTGCCTCGGGCGCCTTCATTACCATCGTGATGACTGGCCTAGACCAGGACCTGATGCAGAAAAACCTGAGCTGCCGCAATCTGCAGGACGCCCAGAAAAACATGTTCTGGTTTACCATTGCCATTGTAATTGTGAACGTGTTTTTCCTGTCGCTCGGCGTGCTGCTCTACCAGTTTGCGGCTGCTAAAGGCATTGCGCTGCCCATCAACGCCACTACGGGCAAAGTCATCGGCGACAATGTGTTTCCGCTTCTGGCCACCAACCACTTCTCCCTGTTCGCGGGCATCGTATTTATCCTAGGCATCATTGCCGTTACCTACGCCTCCGCCGACTCGGCCCTGACGGCGCTTACCACCTCCTTTTGCGTGGATATGCTGGATATCAAGCAGTATGAGGAGAAGAAACAAACCCGCATGCGCCAGCTCACGCACTTCGGTTTCTCGCTGTTGCTCATCGTCATCATCCTGATCTTCCGGGCTATTAATGACCAAAGCGTGATTACGGCCGTGTTTAAGGCGGCGGGCTACACCTACGGGCCGCTGCTAGGCCTGTATTCGTTCGGGCTGTTCACCAGCCGCGGCCTCCACGACCGCCTGGTGCCCTACGTGTGCGTGGCGGCCCCGCTGGTAACATGGTTTATCAATGCCAACTCCAAAGCCTGGTGGGGCTATGAGTTTGGTTTTGAGATTCTGATTCTGAACGGTTTGCTCACGTTTGTAGGCCTGTTAGCCATTTCGCGCGCACGAGTGCTGGAATTGAACCCAGTGGCCTAAGGGTTGTTTAGGGAGACGTACCTTTGTGCAGTAGGAAGCACAACCAGCACTACCCGTTAGGTGTAGGCCAGCTCCTCGCCCAAGTGGTAAGTGCTGTATTTTGTCACGGTTCTTCAACCCACTACGCTCTATGAAACATCTGTTCTTCATCTTGCTGCTCGTAGCTTCGGGCGCCGCCGCACAAGCTCAGCAGCCTACTGCTGCCCCAGCCACTAAGCAGCCGATTGAATTGAAAGCAGGCCGGATGCAGGCCCAGGCCAAACCGGCGGCCAACCGCCCCGATGTACCTCCGCAATTTCCGGGCGGTGCGCAGGGGCTGAACACGTTTTTTCAGCAGAATTTAAAGTATCCGGAGGCTGCCAGCGTCAAGCAGGTTAGTGGTAATGTGGTCATGACGTTCACGGTAGAAGCCGACGGCCACCTGACCAACCCCACCGTGCTGCAGCCGCTCTCCCCGGAGTGCGACACTGAAGCGCTGCGGGTGCTAGGCCAGATGCCCACCTGGAAACCCGCTACTCGCAAAGGTCAGCCCATTGCTACACAAGTTCGTTTGCCCATTCCGTTCGGGAATTCCGAGAACCTGAAGGTGGAACAAGGCAAACCCAAATACGAATAATAAAGAAGCTAGCAGCCAGAAAATAGAAGGAAAAGTTGGGAAGGAAGAAAGTCTAATGCCTCCCTGCTCTTATTGACTTCCTACTCCTAGCTCCTGACTCCTAGCTTCTAACTCCTCCTATAGAATGGCCCGAAGTGGAATGAATACCAGTGGTACAACCCTTGATCCGGATGTACCCAAGAAGAAATTAACCAAAGAAAGCTTCCGGCAGGGGCTGCGGATCTTCCGCTTCACGCTGCCCTACCGCACCAAGTTCATCCTCGGCACGATACTCCTGACGCTGTCGAGCGCCAGCACCATGGCTTTCCCCTGGCTGATTGGTAAGCTGGCTGATACCGCCAGCGGCCACCCCGTGGTATTGCCCAACGGCATGGCCGTCACCATCAACCAGATTGCGCTGGGCTTTGCGTTACTTATTCTGCTGCAGGGGCTCTTTTCCTTTGGGCGCATCTGGCTGTTCACGCAGGTAAGCGAGTTTACGGTGCGCGACATCCGGCAGGCTTTGTACCAGCAGTTTGTGTCGTTGCCCATCCCCTACTTCGAGAAAAACCGTGTGGGCGCCATCACCTCGCGCATCACTTCCGATGTAGGCATCATTCAGGATTCCTTTTCCCTGACCCTGGCCGAGCTATTTCGGCAGGTGATGACGCTGGTGGCGGGCATCGTGTTCATCATGGTGGTATCGGTGAAGCTCTCGATGTTTATGCTGCTCACCTTCCCGCCCATCGTGGTGCTGGCCATGGTATTCGGCAAGAAGATTCGGGTGCTGGCCAAAACCACGCAGGACGAGCTGGCCAAAACCAACGTCATCGTGGAAGAAACCTTGCAGGGCATCAACACCGTGAAGGCGTTTACCAACGAGCAGTTTGAAACCGCGCGCTATACCGCCTCGCTCACCAAAACCGTGCGGGCCGCCCTGAAAAGCAACCTCTACCGCGGCGGCTTTGTGTCGTTTGTTATCATTGGCTTGTTTGGAGGCATTGTGCTGGTGCTGTGGCGAGCCGCCACGCTGGTGCAGGCCGGCCAGATGACTATCGGCGACCTGACGCAGTTTGCTCTCTACACCATGTTCATCGGGGCCTCGGTGGCAGGCCTAGGCGAGCTGTACGGCAAAGTGCAAAGCACACTGGGCGCCTCTGAGCGCATCCTGGAAATTCTTGACGAGCCCACCGAGCCCACGCACCAGCTGCGTGCTACTGGCCTGGCGCCGTTGCAAGTCCGCGGCGATATCGACTACCGCCATGTGGCCTTCCGCTACCCCACTCGCCCCGATCTGGCGGTTCTCAAAGACATCAGCTTCGATATTCAGGCCGGCGAAAAGATTGCGCTGGTGGGCCCATCGGGTGCGGGCAAAAGCACCATTGTGCAGCTCCTGATGCAGTTCTATGAGCTGAGCAGCGGCCAGATTCTGGTAGATGGCCGCGAAATCGGGCAATACGACCTGACGGAGCTGCGCCGCCACATCGGCATTGTGCCCCAGGAAACCATCCTGTTTGGGGGTACTATCCGCGAGAACATTGCCTATGGCAAAGTCGGCTCTTCGGATGAGGAAATCATCCAGGCGGCGCGTAAGGCCAATGCTTGGCAGTTCATCAGCTCCTTCCCCGAAGGCCTCGATACGCTGGTGGGTGAGCGGGGCGTGAAGCTCTCCGGGGGGCAGCGCCAGCGCGTGGCCATTGCCCGCGCCATCCTGAAAAACCCCGCCATCCTCATCCTCGACGAAGCTACGTCTTCCCTCGACTCGGAGAGTGAGAAACTGGTACAGGGCGCCATGGATGAACTCATGCAGGACCGCACCAGCATCATCATTGCTCACCGCCTCAGCACCATCCGCAAAGTCGATAAAATATTGGTTATCGACGGGGGCCGCATTGTAGAGCAAGGCTCCCACGACGAGCTGGCCCACAACGACAACGGCATTTACTCCAAGCTGCTTAAACTGCAGTTCGAGCTGAGCTAGATCACGGATTCAGGCGGATTTTTCGAATTACACGTATTTCTGGATGAAGGGCGAAGCAATGTGCTTCGCCCTTTTTCGTATCTAGTACTTCGCTTTACTTCCCAAGAATTTGCTACGGCTATGTCTGTGCTTTCTTATTCCCGCCGCCACTGCCTCAAGGATGTTTACGGACTGCCCGCAGTGGCAGGTGTTGCCTTGGTTTTGAGCTTGGTCCTGATGTCGGTAGGTAGGCTTCGCTCGCCGGCTGATTTACCAAGTATACAATTGCCCGTAGGCCACTCCGATACCGTTTGTCGCCTGTGGGAAGTCCCGGTTGTGCAGGTCACGCTGGATGACAGCCAGCGGTTTTACCTGCAAACGCATGACTCACTGTTGAATGCCCAACTTGTTCCGCACGCTGCGCCGCTCACAACAGCCTCACAAGTAGCCCAGAAGTTGCGTGATATGACTCAGCTAAGTCATCAGTTTTACCACAAACCAACGGCCGTTTGGCTGCGCGCCGATCAGCGTATTTCCTCCAGAGAAATTATGGCGGTGTTTTATCAGCTACGGCAGCAAGGTATTAGCAGGGTATTTCTGGTAATGGAAACGGAGCGGACTTAACCTTGAGACATTCTAAGCCTCTTGCCTAAGCCCGTTCCCGCCGAATAAGCGACCTTGCGGCCATGGAGCCTGCTTTTTTCTCTCAAGTAACCATGACGGCCGACGAATACGTGGCTGTGAATTTCCGGTTGTGGCGCCGGCAGCCTGCTACGCGCCGCAACCACTGGATTCTGCTGGTGGCACTGCTGTGCCTGGCGTTCAGCCTGTTGGTTAACCTGCGCCAAGCCAACTGGCAGATTACTTCCTGGTCGACGCCTGCTTTTCTGGCGGTAGGCCTATTGTACGCGCTGCTGCGGCCGTGGCTGGTGCGGCGCATGCTCCGGCAGGGCTACGCCAAAAACACCGTGTTGCAAGAGCCCGTCGATTATACACTTTCTGCCGACGAAATACGCGGCCGGAGTGGCCTAGGCCAGTTTTCGGGAAAGTGGACCGATATTCGCCGGGCCGTGCTGGTGCAGCCTGATTGGCTGCTGCTCTACCCCAACGAGGCCGCCTGCTACTACTTAGATCTGCGGAAGCTGCAAGCCCCAACGCTGCCCAGCCATCTGGAGGAACTACTGGCCGCGCACCAGATCAAGGTTCGGCGGGTGTGAGTGCCGGAAAGTTCTACATCAGCCTTCCAGGCTTTCATGCTTTTCGCCAATTTCATTAGCAAACAGTACGCGGCCAAGCAGGTGAAATAGAAAGCTAAATCCGCTTCCTACGGGAGTTTTTCCTAGTTTTACCCGCACAACCCCATTCTCCTTTTTTTAGTCTCCTTTCTATGATCACCACGACTCTCCTGAAGACCTCGCGTGTGCTTGGTTCTACGCTGCTGGTAGGTGGCCTACTGCTTTCCGGCGCTGCGCAAGCCCAGATTGCTACGCCCGCCGCCAGCCCCAAAAGCACCGTGCAGCAGCGCGTAGGCCTCACCGACATTACCATCACGTACTCGCGGCCCGGCGTGAAAGGCCGCCCGATTTTCGGCGACTCCACCACCAAGGCTATTACGCCTTTCGGACAGCGCTGGCGCACGGGTGCCAACTCTACTACCAGCATCAAGTTCTCGGACGACGTGACGGTGGAAGGCAAGAAGGTACCCGCCGGCGAGTATGGCCTCTACACCATTCCGGGCAAAACCTCGTGGGTAGTAGTCCTGAACAAAAGCCTCAAGCAGGGCGCTGATGTAAAAGGCTTCAAGGATGCCGACGACGTGGCCCGCTTCACGGTAAAGCCCTACGCGCTGGCCAACAAAGTAGAAACCTTCACCATGGAGTTTTCTGACCTCACCCCCGCTACCGCCAACGTGGAAATGCTGTGGGATAAGACCGGCGCCAAGTTTAAGGTAACCACGGACGTTGACACCAAAGTAATGGCCCAGATCGACGAGAAAGTTGTGAAAAACGCCAGTGCTTCGGCAAACGACATGGCCGCCGCCGCCGTGTATTACTACGACAACAACAAAGACCTGAAGCAGGCCCTGACCTGGATTCAGAAGGCCAACGAAAAGGACGCCAAGTTCTGGAACGTGCATACGGAGGCTAAAATCCGCATGAAAATGAAGGATTACAAAGGCACCGTTGCCGCAGCCGAGCAGTCGAAGAAACTGGCTGCCGAAGCCAAAAACACCGACTACGTAAAGATGAACGAGGGCCTGATTGCCGACGCAAAAAAGGCCGGCAAACTCTAAACCGACTGGCCTAGGCCGCTTGCCTAAAGCCCGTCACTGCCTCTCGCACGTCATCGTGAGCAACGCGAAGGATATTCTTACACCGGAACGACTGGCCTAGCGCCTCGTGCTGAAGTGGTAAGATCCTTCGTAAGCTCAGGATGACGTGCTTTTTTGTGAGATAACAGGCTGGTTCAGGCTGCCTGCTTTCGCTCCTTCGGCAGCACCAAACACCCCAGCACCACCAGTACGCACCCGATGATGTTGAACCAGAGGTAGCCGATATCGGTGCGCCAGAAGAGCAGCAACACCGCAATCTGGGCCACTACCGCCGACCAGAACACCGCTCTGCCGCCCACAGATTTCATAAAAAAAGCCACCACAAAAATCCCCAGCATGGTGCCGTAAAACAGGGAGCCAAGGATGTTCACAGCCTGAATCAGGTTTTCGAGCTGCGCCGCGAAGGTGGCAAAGCCGATGCCCACCACGCCCCACCCGACCGAGGCCAAACGGGAGGCGCGCACATAGTGGCGCTCTGCCAGACCTGGCCTAGCCGGCTGGTACAGATCAATAATAGTAGTTGAAGCCAGTGCGTTGAGTCCGCCAGCTGCGCTGCTCATGGCCGCCGATAGCACCACGGCAATCAACAGGCCTACGAACCCGTGCGGTAAATATTTCAGCACGAAAGTCAGGAAAACGTAGTCGGTGTCTTTGGCCTCGGCGGTGGGCACGGCTTGTTTCAGCAGCTTCTGCGCTTCTGCGCGTAGGCCACTGCTGGCGGCATCGGTGGCCTGCAGGCGAGTTTGGGCGGCGGCAACCTGGGCCTCATTGCCGGTGCGCAGGGCTTGCACCAGACCCGTTGTGGCTTCGCGGCGGGCTTCGAACAGAACAGTATGCTGCTGCTCCAGCTGCCGGAGCGCCGGACCATAGGTGGCGGAGCGCGCCACTTGCTTTTGCACCGGTCGGTTAAAGGTGAGCGGCGGCGCATTGAACTGATAAAACACGAACAGGAGCACCCCAATCAGCAGAATTCCGAACTGCATGGGCACCTTCACAAGGCCGTTCATCAGCAGGCCCAAGCGGCTTTCCGTGACGCTGCGGCCGGCCAGGTAGCGCTGCACCTGGCTTTGGTCGGTGCCGAAGTACGATAGGGCTAGGAACAGCCCGCCCGTCATGCCCGACCAGAAATTGTAGCGGTCTTTGGGGTCGAAGTGAAAATCGACGAGGTTGAGTTTGCCGCGGTGCCCCGCCACCTGCATGGCTTCGGTAAAGCCAATATCGTCGGGCAGATAATGGACCAGCAGGTAGCCTGCAACCGCCATGCCTGTGAAAATAACGGCTACCTGCCACTGCTGCGTAACGGCCACGGCGCGGGTGCCGCCCGCCACTGTATAGCTGATCATTAGCCCCCCAATCAGCCAGACGGTGAGGTGCACGTTCCAGCCCAGAATGGCCGATAGCACCAGCGCCGGCGCGTACAGGGAAAGCCCGTTGCTGAGGCCACGCTGCACCAGAAATAGGCCCGCCGCCAGCGTGCGGGTGCGCCTATCGAAGCGGCCTTCCAGGTACTCGTAGGCCGTAAATACTTTGAGCCGATGGTAGATGGGCACCGCGAAAATGGCAATCAGGACCATGGCCACGGGTAGGCCGAAGTAGAACTGAATGAAGCGCATCCCGTCGTCGTAGGCCTGCCCCGGCGTGCTCAGGAAGGTGATAGCTGAGGCCTGGGTGGCGATGATGCTCAGCCCGATGCCCCACCAGCGGGCCTGCCGGTCGCCGAGCAGGTAGCTGTCCATGGTGTGCTGGCCGCGGGTGCGCCAGGTGCCGTAGCCCACAATAAACGCCAGCGTTCCGCCCAGCACCAGCCAGTCTAATAAGCTCATGCAAACAGACGGGTGAGGTAGGTGAAGAAGGCTACCTCGGCGGCCAGTGCCCCCAGCACCAGCCAGTACCAGGCCCGCCACGAAGGCAGCAAAGGTGGGGCCGGCTCAGCGGCTGGGTGTGGGCTTTCGGTAGAGTGGGCGGGGTGGTTGGGCACAAGCGGGCGGGTTGGGTACGCAAGAGGCAACAAATACGCCGCTAAGTTGCATCAGGAGCCGCAGAAACCAACTCGCGCCGCAGGCTTGGCCGCAGCCACCAAGTCCCGATTTCAAAGAGGCAAATAAGCGTCACTGCCAGATATACGGCGGCCACCACATCGCTGAGCCAATGCTGTTCCAAAACCACTCGCCCCAAACCTACCAATCCTGCCACAACGAGCAGCCAGGGCCGTAACTTCGGAAACCGCATGGCCAGCGGCAACAGCATGCCTGCCACGGAGGCGGTGTGCCCCGACGGAAAAGCATCGTACTGGCCTAGAGGCTGCCAAAAAGCTGCATCCGGGGCCGTGTGCAACCATAGTACCTCGGGCCGCGGCCGGTTGAAAACCAGCTTCAAAATATTGCCCAAGCCCTCACTGCCCACCCAAGCCAGCAGCACCACCAGCCAGATAGTGGCATGTCGCCAGCGTAGTATCCAAGACCCTAGAAATAGTAGCGGCAATAGCAGCCAGCCCCACGGCAGGCCTAGCGGACTGGCTGCGTGCGTAACAAACCCGAGATAATCGGTGACCGACATTACACCTTCAAAGAAGCCCTGCATTGGTTGCTGGTTATGCACAAACAACGCAAGCGGCCCATCAAGCAGCCAGATGGACAGCAACGTGAGCGGCACAAGAAGTACAGTAGCAAATAGGTAAAGTCTCAGGTAATAGCGCACAGATATAGCGAGGTGGTTTACGTATTGCGAGACCTCAGATTAATACGTCATCCTGAGAGAAGCGAGGGATCTTATCCCGCGTGAACGACTGGCCTAGCGCCTCGGGCTAACGTGAGAAGATCCTTCGCTGCACTCAGGATGACGTGCTTTTGTATTCTTTGGTACCATCAGACGACTCTACTTACCCAGCGACACCATGTTGGTGAGCAGACGGTAGGCACCGGGTACGCCCGCTGGGAGCTCCCGAAACAGCGAGAGGCCCGTGTAGATGTAATGGCCTTTGCCGTAGTCGGCGACGAGGATGGCGCTTTCCTTGGCGGTTTCGTTGGGGTCGTGGGAGCTGAAGACGGTTTTGTACTTGGCATCCCAGGCGCTCGGATAGTAGAGGCCCTGCTCTTGCACCCAGCCTTCAAAATCCTTGGCGGTGATTTTGTTGGGCGTGTTCAACAATGGCTGGCTGGGGTTGAGGAACGTGATAGCGGCGTTTTCCACCGTTACCCGGTCGTTGCTGAGTGTGAGCGGGTACGGACCGATTTGCGGTAGTACGGTGCCGCGGTTCACCACGTACTGCACCACCATGTTGCCGCCGTTTTCTACGTAGCGCAGCAGAGTGGGCTGCAGAGTCTTGAGGCGGTCGAGGGTGTTGTAGGCCCGCACGCCCAGCACCACGGCATCGAAGCGGCGCAGGTTTTGGTCTGTAATGTCTTCGGGCTTTAGCAGTGTTACGTTGTAGCCGATCTGGCGCAGCGCGTCGGGCACCTCGTCGCCCGCACCCATGAGGTAGCCGATTTCCTGGCCTTTGCGCTTGAGGTCCAGCTTAACCAGCGGAGCTACGGCTTCGGGGAAAAGGATCTGGGTCGGGATATGGCTGTACTCGATGGCCTGGTAGCCACGTGAGTACTGCTGGCCCTCCACAGTTGCCACGGCCCGCACCTCGGTTTTGCCCTCCACCGCGCCCGCACCAGGCTGCACCCGGAACTGCACAGTTTGCTCAGCGTCCTTGGAGGCAATATCGAAGTTGAAGCTGGCCGGCTCCGATTTCCAGCCTTTCGGCAATGTGAGAGCCACCGAGCCTTTCACGCCCGCCTTTCCAGCGCGCAAGGTCACTGGAATGGTTTTAGGTGAATTATCGGCGAAGACGTATGCCCTTCCGCCGATGTTCACAGCCACGGGCGGCACTATGGCAAGAGGCTGATATGATTCGCCAAGCACAGGGTCAGTATGCTTGTAGCGGATTTCAACTATATCACTAAACTTTTCACCGGCGACTTCACCAGTGAGGTATACGTAAGGACTAGCACTTTCCGCTTTTCCCCGTTCAAGCTGGCTTTCAACTGTGTACATTCCTATACTATTGGGCTGCCTCAGCCAATAGGGTTGTGAGTTGTTAATCCATTCTGAGTTTTGCTGCTTATTTGCAAATGTCCCTTGCCGCTTGATTGAAACTGATTGAAATGGCTTGACTATTTGATTCAAGACAGTGTCACCACCGAAATCGGTACTTGAAATCCGACTTATAGTAATAGGGATGCTTGATCGATTTATTACTTCCAGCCGATAAGGAAATCTTGCGTCATTAGACACAGCAGGCATATCAACTGTTACTTCCGTGTAAAGGCCTAGGCACGCCTTAATTAATTCTTCTACCTCATAGTGTTTCGCCACATCCCACGCCAAAGAAACATCAAACGGTCTTTTACCACTTCCCCCCAATAACTTAATAGCTGCCCGCACTTTCAACAGCCCTGCTACACTCGCCGATGGATTTGCCGGGTCGTACTTGCGAATAACCTCGTCAATCAGCTTGCCCACAGTCGCGCCGCCGGGCACGCGGTTCCAGGTCATATCAACACCCTCGAAAGGGTCGGACTTGGGCTTGTCACCTTTCACGTATTGCAGATATTCTAGGGCCTCGCCACGTGTTGCTGATGATCCGAACCCTTGGCTTCTGTGTTGGGAACGGCTGCGGGCGGCAATTTCGCCGTAGCTCTGGCCTAGCAATGGGTTATAGCCACCGGCATCCACTTTCAGGT
Organism: Hymenobacter gelipurpurascens; assembly: GCF_900187375.1. NCBI lineage: Bacteria > Pseudomonadati > Bacteroidota > Cytophagia > Cytophagales > Hymenobacteraceae > Hymenobacter > Hymenobacter gelipurpurascens. Next base: position 2,184,757 of record NZ_FYEW01000001.1, read on the forward strand.
AGCCACTCATATCCTCGCCCTGCTTTACGAAGAAGCTGCCGGTGTTCCAGAGCAGGCGCTTGGGTTGCCAGGGCTGCACGTATTTCAGTTGCTCGGGGAAGCGCTTGGGGTCACCGGCGGCATCAAATGCTTCGGCGGCCAGGATGGCGCTGGCGGCGTGGTGGCCGTGGCCGGCGCGGGTATCAGGCGGGAAGCGCGTGATGAGCACATCGGGCCGGCGCTGCCGGATCACCCACACCATATCGGAGAGCACCTGCTCCTTATCCCAGATAGTGAAGGTCTCGTCGGAGGTTTTCGAGAAGCCGAAGTCGTTGGCGCGTGTGAAGAACTGCTTGCCCCCATCAATGCGGCGGGCGGCCAGCAGTTCCTGCGTCCGGATGACGCCGAGCTGCTCGCGCAGCTCCGGGCCGATGAGGTTCTGGCCGCCGTCGCCGCGGGTGCAGCTGAGGTAGCCGGTTTCCAACAGGCGGCCATTGGCCATGTAGGCAATCAGGCGGGTGTTTTCATCGTCGGGGTGGGCGGCCATGTAGAGCACCGAGCCCAGCACGTTGAGCTTCTTGAGGCCCAGCAGAATTTCCGAAGAAGAATACAATTTAGGAGCCTGAGCGGCGGCCGGAACGGCGGGGAGCAATGGTAGAACCGCCAGCAACAGGGCGGCCCGAAAAGAGCGAAAGCGCATTGGTCGAAATCAGAGGTAGAGCAGGGCAGTAAAGATACAGGCCTAGCCGGGAGGTTGCAGAACCACCGAAACTCAGAACTGTTGCGGAAAGGCTATGAGGACTGCAGCCAAAAGAAACGTCATGCTTGATCTGGCGTCCGCAGAGTCGAAGAATCTATACTGCTTCCCAGGCTAGTTGAGTAGCCAGAGGCAGAGATGCTTCGACTCTGCGGACGCCAGATCAAGCATGACGGTCAATTGGTTAGCAAGTATACATACCCTAGGCCACTCCCAACCAATATCAGCGCTTCTCAAAGTGGCCTAGCGCTTCGTTTACAAGCTTAGCCAGCCGCTGGCCCAGCCGGGGTTTGCCAGGCTGGGTCTTTGCTGAGGTCGTAGATTTCCTGGATATCGTGCAGGATGTGCTCGAAGTCTAGGTTCAGGTCTTTCAGCAAGCCTGTTTTGAGGTCGAATACCCAACCGTGCACCGTGGGGTAGCCCTTCTGCAGGTACATCTGCTGCACCACTGCCGTTTTAATCACGTTTACGCACTGTTCCTGCACGTTCAGCTCTACCAGCCGGTCGTAGCGGGCCGTCGTGTCTTCGATGGCATCCAGCTCTGTGTGGTGCAAGCGGTACACGTCGCGGATGTTGCGCAGCCAGGGGTTGAGCAAGCCCAGGTCCTGGGCCTGCATGGCGTGCTTTACCCCTCCGCAGCCGTAGTGTCCGCACACCACAATGTGCTTTACGTGGAGGTGGCGCACGGCGTACTCAATTACCGACATGGCGTTGAGGTCGATGTTATTCACCAGGTTCGCAATGTTGCGGTGCACAAATACGTCGCCTGGGGCCACGCCCATTAGCTCCTCGGCCGTCACGCGACTGTCACTGCACCCGATGTAGAGGTAGTCAGGCTCCTGATCGGCCGCCAGAGCCGTCAGAAAGTCTGGGCCAGCTGCCGCGTGCTTGGCAATCCATTGGCGGTTGTTCTCGAAAATTTTAGCGTAGGTGGGCATACTGGACAGGGGTTATGAGGGGAAGAATCGAAGGCGAAATCTACATAAGGCGCTTCACATAGCACTCTAGGCACTAGTTAGCAGGTGTACGGCATTCCTGAAAACCGGCCTTATTTGTGCAGTGCCTAGCTACACTTTCGGCTACATCTGGGCCGTATGCGTGCGTCCGGAGTGGCCTAGCCGGTGTCTATGGAGTACGCTTCTGTGCCGGTATCAGTAGATCCTAGCCCGGCTTCGTACACCTTCGTATAGGTCGTTTTACTTTTCTGTCAGCGTCTTCTTTCTGCATGTCCATTCCCCTCTCTTTCCGGTTGCGCCTTGCGGCGCTAGGCCTGTTGCTCCCTACTCTGGCTTCGGCCCAGACGGTTACCGCACCTGCTCCCCCATCGGCCGTAACTCTTGCCGGCCCACAGTGGTATTTGCTTGATCCGCAGAAGGATGGCGTGATGGGTGTGAGTGCCCTGCGCGCCTACGCGGAGCTGTTGCAAGGCCGCACTTCCACGCCCGTAACGGTGGCTATTATTGATGCCGGTATCGATACGGCGCACACCGATTTGAAACGCCTGCTGTGGCGCAATACCAAAGAAATTGCCGGCAATGGCCAAGACGACGACCAGAACGGCTATGTAGATGATGTGCACGGCTGGAGCTTCTTGGGTGGCCCCGATGGCCGCAACGTGGATATCGACACCTACGAGGACACGCGGGTGCTGGCCCGTTTGCAGCCCCGTTTCCAGGGGAAAACCCGCGCCACCGTGCCCGCCGCCCAGCGTGCCGACTACGACCTTTACCTGAAGGCGAAAAAGACTTACGACGAGAAAGTAAAGGAGAACACGCAGCGCCTAAAGGAAATTGGAGAGGCCTACACCGAGAACCAGCAGGGTGCCGAAGCCGTGAAGCAGGCCCTCAAGGTGAGCAGCCTTGATACGGCCACCCTGCACCACCCTCCTACCCAGGACCCCGAGCTGCTGGCCGTTACAAACGGCCTCTACCAGAACCTGAAGCAGGCAGGCTACCCCTCGTTGGAAGCCGTGCTGGCTGAAATCAAGGAAGCCCTCACCGACACCAAAAACCAGCTCGACTACAGCCTCAACCTGAAGTTTGATCCACGCGGTGTGGTGCAAGACCACCCCAACGATGTGAAGGAGCGTCGCTATGGCAACAAGGACCTCTACGGCCCCGAGCCCAGCCACGGCACGCACGTAGCCGGCATCATTGGCGCCGACCGCACGAATGCGCTGGGCATACTGGGCCTGGCCGACAACGTTCGCCTGATGGCCGTGCGTGCCGTACCCAACGGCGATGAGCGCGACAAAGATGTGGCCAACGCCATTCGGTACGCGGTGGACAACGGGGCGAGCATCATTAACATGAGCTTCGGTAAATACTACTCGCCTCAGCGGCCGGTGGTAGAAGAAGCCATCCGATACGCGGGCACCAAGGGCGTACTGCTGGTGCATTCGGCAGGCAATGAAAGCAAAAACATGGACCAGGAAACGCAATACCCGGCGCCGGTATTCCGCAACGGGCAGCGCATTCCGAATATGATTACGGTAGGCGCTTCCGCCCGCCAAAACAACGCCGACCTGGTGGCTGAGTTTTCTAACTATGGCCGCCACGCCGTAGACGTCTTCGCACCTGGCAACCAGATCTATTCCACGGTGCCGGGCAGCCTGTATGCCAACAAGAGCGGCACCAGTATGGCTGCCCCGGTAGTCACGGGTATAGCGGCCGTCCTGAAATCGTATTTCCCCACCCTCACCGCTACCCAGCTGAAAAGCATTATTCTGCAATCGGCGCAGCCTACCCATACGCAGGTACACCAGCCTGGCACCAAAAAGCTGCTGGATTTTCGGGAGCTTTCGGGGACGGGAGGCATCGTGAATTTGTACCGGGCCGTAGAGCTAGCGCAACGGCAAACGGCGCAGTAGCAACCTTACTGATCAACATTTTTGAAATCCGGCCTCCTCCTCAGGGGCCGGATTTCTGGCTTTAAGCGCCTCCATAAACTCGCCTCTAAACACATAATTAACTTTTTTATTCAAAAAAAAATTGGAATTAACATATTCATATTATCTTCGGATACACTAAACGTACTCGGCTATGGCACAGTTATACAAGCACTTAAAAGCCATATTTTGCTTGGTGGCTCTCGTATTCGGCTCTTACTATCAGGCTAGAGCTGATTATCCTCAAACTGATGGGAAAATATTCTACGTTGGGGGCACAGGAGGATCTGAATCTACTATCAGTGAATATGGCGCCATTGGCCAGAACTGGATTAGAAGCGGAGGCACCAATTGGCACATGACTTATGACGACACCTATTTATACATAGGTTTGGAGGGCGTTAGTAGTGCTACGCCAGTATTCCTCTATTTTGATGTGATTCCCGGTGGTATAACCAGTGCAACCGAAAATGGTGCTATACATTTGCCATTTGCCGCCGATGTAGCCGTTAGGATTGGGAGTGACCCTATAAGCAGCTCTATTCAGTTTGCTTCACAATCTGCAGGTAGTCAGGCATGGCTGGCTGGCGTAGCTCCTGCCTCAGCGGACATGGCAGCCCTTGGGGAGATACGCGAAATAAAGATCTTGTTGTCCAGTCTACCAGGTGGTAAACCAACTTCCTTTAATTGGGTAGGCTATCTAGGTGCTCCTGCCAGCAATCCAGCGCCATTTGAGAACCCCACTGGGATTCCAGACTACTCTTACTATTATAATGTAGCCCGAACAGGCAATACGGCACCGTTTCAGCGCCTGAGCTACACCTTAACAGCTACTTCACCATCCATCCCAACAGGCAAGTTCTATGACTATACAGTCAATAAACCTGGTCCAGCCCTGAATTTGGGGGGCGGGCTCACTATTGCGAACTCCTTTGTTATTCGAAATACAACGCTCAATACGGGCGCGAATACAATTACTCTAGAATCTGGCGCTATCATAGACGAGGAAGACAAAGTGAACGCGGCTACTAACGGCTACGTTATTGGTAAAGTCACCGCTACTTCCACTCTGAACGCTGCTGGCACGTTTCCTTTTGGCAATATGGGCCTGACGCTGCAGGTGCGGTCAGGAACAACAGTCACAACGTACCCAGGAAATACACTTGTGACTCGCTTAACGGGCAGTCCGTTCGTTAGTGGCAACGGCAATAAAACTGTCAGCAGGTTCTTTTTCATCGATCCAAGTGTCTTCAATGCTAGCGTAGGAATAACTATGACACTACACTATGCCCAGTCAGAACTGAATGCACTCCCGTCAGGTAGCCTTTCCTTCTTTAAAGCCACTTTACCACCTTCTATAACTATCGAGGGGGCCGCATTCTCAGAATTGGGCCGTGATAGGGGCACTGGTGCAAATGCTGGCGACAACACCGTGATTTTGAGTGGCATTGAACTGGAGGGCATCTGGACGCTAGCAGCCAAGGGAAAACCGCTGCCAGTAGAACTGGTGCAGTTTACGGGGCAATCAGAGGCAGATGCGGTGCGCCTGCGCTGGGCTACCGCTACCGAAACCAACAACAAAGGCTTTGAAGTACAGCGACAAACAGGTAAGGGTGACTGGAAAGCCCTCGGGTTTGTAGCGGGAAAGGGCTCTTCCAACCTGGGCGCCTCCTATGAGTACCTGGACCGCTCAGTAGGAGCCGGCGCGGCTTATTATCGGCTCGTTCAGACTGATTACGACGGCAAGACGGCCTATTCATCTGTGGTAGCCATACAGGTTAGCTTCGCGAAGCAGGCAGCTCTTTCGCTCTACCCCGTACCTACCAGCAGCATGCTGCACATCAGCGGCTCAGCAAAAGAGAGCAACACCGTGGAGATTTACAACAGCAAGGGCCAGCGCGTGCAGCATGAGGAGGTAGCGGACCTGCAAACCGGCATTTCGGTGGGCAACCTACCCGCTGGCCGCTACATGATACGCGTGGCAAGCGAAGGAAAAGCTCCGCAGAGCAGCCATTTCATCAAAGATTAAGCGCCTCCCCTCTTTTGGCAACCCTGAAATCAGCGGCGGGTGGCCTAGGCCACTTGTCGCTGATTTTGTTTTAACCTACGTCTGCGTAATTGCCTCTGCTGGTCTGCTAGGCCACTTCGGAGGACGTTGCGCTTTCGGCATCGAGGGGGCGATGCGTGCCGAAGAAGAGTTGGTAGAACCTCAGTATTCGGCGCTTTTCCAGCAGAAAGAACAAGGCTGTGCTGAGTACCGTGGTGGCCACAATCACGGCGAACGTGATGGTTTGGATGGTGCCGCCACCCGGCAGGCCGCGCTGGGCGGGCAGAGTAGCCAGTACAGCGGCGCCCAGTCCTTTGGGAATCATAATGCTCATCATGGCCATATCGAACTGGGGCGTGTCGCGGTCGGCGGCAGCCAGCACCACCGGAATGCGCACCACAAACAGCACCACCGCCATACCCACGCCCAGCGCAATCAGATAGCCATCATCGAGCACGATGGACAGGCCTACATACACGAAAAAGAACGTGCGCAGCAGAAACACAATTTCCGCAAAGAAGTCCTTCTCTACAGTCGTGAGCTCTGCGGGCCGGGCCGGCAGCACGCGCTGCAGCCAGCCACGGCGCAGCAAGGGCAGGTTGCCGACCGCAATACCGAAGAACAGCACCGCAATCGGCCCACTAAACTGGAGCAACTCTACCAAGCCATAGAGGATAAAGGCGAAGGCCGGAGTAGAAAACCGGGTTTTGAGCAGCGTAGGCACCCGGTTCAGGAGTACCAGCCACAAGTAGCCGCTCCCAACACCGGCCAGCACTGCCCCTACCAGAGCTACCAACAGCTGGCTCAGGAGCGTGGCCACATTGAAAGAAGCCCCCGCATAAAAACTGATCAGGGCAATAGGAATGGCCAGCGTGTACACGTCGCTGAAGGCCGATTCCATCACGAGGGTGGTGGCCGTTTGGGGCAGAATATTTACCTGCCGGGCCAGCGTTGTGACGACGGCCGAGGAAGTGCCGCCCAGGATGGAGCCCAGAATAACGGAGCTGAGAAAGTCCAGATCAGTCAGCCACTGAGCCAGGGCGGCTACTACCAGAGTAGTGACTACAAAGTTGATGGTGGTCAGCGAGATAGTGCCCCGCAGAGCGGAGCGAAGCTGCTCAAACCGAACTTCCAGCCCGCTTTCAAATAAGATAAATACCAGCACGAGGTTGGTAAATACGCGCCCTGCACGCCCGAATGCCGCCGGATCGATGAGGTGAAATACCGGCCCCAGCAGCATACCCACCACCAATAGGCCTACCACATCGGGCACGCGGGTGCGCTGGAAAAGCTGCGCTAGGTAGTGGCCTAGGAAGATGATAAAGCCGATTAGCACAATCAGTAGCGGCGTAGACATAAGCAGGGATTTATCGGGCACCGCCCGAGTAAAAAGCGAAGGCAACGAGGACGAATCTTCCGGCTAAAAACAAACATATTCCGCACTTCATCGGATTTACGCCGCTTTCCTCAAACTCAGCCTGGCGGCTTCTGTTGTGTTTGAGGTCATTCCGGCCAGCGGCTGACGCGGCTGCCGACGCTTAGCCTTGTGCTACGGACCCAGCCCCGTAACAGGCGTATTTCCTGGCGCCTCCATCAGGAGCCAAAGTGCGCCGTGCCTTCGGCAATCTTCCTCTGCCCATTGCCCGTATATTTTCTTCCATGACCAACGCACTACGCAAACTTTTCCGGTTGTCCCTGCCCTACCTGAGCCTGGCCACTTGCATACTCTCCGCAGCCGGTGCCTACGGCACGGGGCAGCACCGCCCAGCGCCCTCGGTAACGCTGAGTGCGGCAGCCTTCGACCACAGCGCTTTTGACCGTCTGCTGAAAAAGCACGTCAATGAAAAGGGCCTCGTCAATTACAAAGGTTTCCGGGCCGATGCCAAGGCGTTCGATCAGTATTTGGCCCAGCTGAGCAGCACCCCACCCGCGGCCTCCTGGAGCAAGCCGGAGCAGATGGCCTATTGGATAAACGCGTACAATGCCTACACCATTCGCCTGATTCTGAACCATTATCCGGTGAAGAGCATCAAGGATATCGGCTCCAGAATCAAGATTCCCTTCGTCACAACGCCCTGGGCGTCCGAGTTCTTCTCGATTGGCGGGAAGAAGATGAGCCTCGATGCTATCGAGCACGGAACTCTCCGCAAGAAATACGACGACCCGCGCATTCATTTTGCCTTGGTTTGCGCTTCCATTTCGTGCCCACGCCTGCGCAACGAGGCCTACACGGCCGCTAAGCTCGACAGCCAGCTCGACGATCAGGGGCGGGACTTCCTGAATAACCCCGCTAAAAACAACATCAGCAAAACCAGCGCCCAGCTTTCCCGGTATTTTGATTGGTACAAAGGCGACTGGAATGAGAGCGGCCAGTCGGTGGTGAAGTGGGTGAACCGGTACGCCAACACGAAGATGAGCCCCGATGCGAAAATCACGTTTCTGGATTACAACTGGAATCTGAACGAGCAGTAACCGCAGGCCGGTGTGGCGACGCTTGTGTAGAGAAAATCAGCTTTTTTTCTGGCTGAAATAGTCCCTATGCTGCTGGCCGAGGCACTAGTTCTGCTTCTGGCTTCTACCTTTGAGGCATGGCGCTAGTTCTCTCCGACCTCTACATCTATCCGGTTAAATCCCTGGGCGGTATCCGCCTTACCGAAGCCCACATTAGTACACGCGGCCTGCGCCACGACCGACGCTGGCTGATTGTGAATGAGCGCAATCAGTTTATGACGCAGCGGCAAACCGCCGCCATGGCCCACCTCAAGGTAGAGCCCGCCTTCAACGGCTTTTTACTCCGCCACAACCAGCGCCCCGATCTGCTGCCGCTGTTTGTGCCCTTTGAAGCCACGCCGGAAAAAACCCTGTTCGTGACCATCTGGGATGATATGGTGTTTGCCTGGCGGGCCTGCCCCGATTGCGACGAGTGGCTTTCGGATGCGCTAGGCCAGCCGTGCAAGCTGGTGTATATGTCGGATATGGTGCGGCGCGATGTGGAGCCTGAGTTGAACCCCGGCAACAAGCTGGTGAGCTTCGCCGATGGCTACCCCTATCTGCTGGTGGGCAAGAACTCGCTGGCTGAGCTGAATACGCGGCTGGTGGAGCCCGTAGGCATGGAGCGGTTTCGGCCCAATTTGGTGTTCAGCGGCGGCGAGGCCTTCGAGGAAGACACCTGGCACGAGTTCCGGATTGGCGACGCAGCGTTTCGGGCGGTGCGGGCCTGCGGACGGTGCATATTCACAACCATTGATCAGAAAACGGCCCAGAAACATCCGCTGAAAGAGCCGCTGCGCACCCTGGCGAGCTACCGCACCCACGATGGCAGTATCATGTTCGGGCAGAATGTAACGGGGCCAGCCAGCGGCCTGCTGCGCCTCGGCGATACTGTTTCGGTAAGCAGCTACAAATAGCCAGGCGGGTGGCCTAGGCCACTACCAACCCCGCCGCGAGCTGCCCGTACTGCAAACCCAGTGCGGGCAGACGTGTTTATATACGCGCTCCGCTTCGTGCTGCGCTAGGCCACTCCCCGACTCTCCTTTACCCTATGCCGCTAGATTTCATTCTGTCCTTCCTGCGCGATTTGGCCGCCAACAACAGCAAAGCCTGGATGGACGAGCACCGCGCCGACTACCACCGTGCCCGCGCCGAGTACACGGCCTTCGTAGCCGACCTCATCAAAGGCGCCCAGCAGTTTGAGCCGAACCTGCTAGGGCTTACGCCGCAGGACGTGATGTTTCGGATCAATAAAAACGACCGGTTTCAGCAGAGCGACGAGCCCTACAAGCGCCACATGGGTGCGGGCATCAAGCGCGGCGGGCGGCACGCATCGTGGGCGGGCTTCTTTGTAGCCCTGCAGCCCGGCGGCGAAACCTACGTGGGAGCAGGCCGCTGGATGCCCGAGCCGGAGCAGCTGGCCCGCATCCGCCAGGAAATCCATTATAACCCCACTGAGTTTCATACCCTGCGCCAAAGCCCGGAACTGCTCCAGCACTTCCCGAGTGGCCTAGACATGACCCAGACCCTCAAAACCGCCCCCAAAGGCTACGACCGCACCGACCCCGACATCGAGTGGCTGCGCCTGAAGAGCTATTTCGTGTGGCAGGGCTTCTCCGATAAAGAAGTCCTACGCCCCGATTTCCCAAGCCGCGTGCTGGCCGCCTGGCAAGCCGCGCTGCCCTTCGTGCAATTCCTCAACGAGGCGATGCAGCCGGAGTAGAAGGTGAACTTGTGAACCTGTGAAGGGGTGAGGTTGCTGTGCGAGTGGCTTAGACTGTCATGGCGAGGAGGCACGACGACGCCATCTTTTCTTTTTCTGGCGTGAACTGTTGATGCATGCAAAAGCCCTTACTACCGCGTGGTAGTAAGGGCTTTTCAGTTTCATCTCATGCTGTGCTTACGACAAGGAAAGATGGCGTCGTCGTGCCTCCTCGCCATGACAGTCTAGGCCACTCGCACAGCAACCTCACCCCTTCACAAGTTCACCGCTAAAACAGACCGAACAGCGTGTTGTTGAGCTTGTCAATAATCACGCTCAGGTCCTCGGGGTTGTTCACGTAGTCGAGGTTGTTGACGTCCACGATGAGCAGCTTGCCGTGATTGTAGTGGCTGATCCACTGCTCGTAGTGCTCGTTGAGGTTCTTGAGATACTCAATCTTGATGTTGTTCTCGTAGTCGCGGTTGCGGCGCTCAATCTGCTGCACCAGCTTGGGCAGATCGGCGCGCAGGTACAGCAGCAAGTCCGGCGGGTCTACCATGCTGATCATCGACTCGAACAGATTCAGGTAGTTCTGGTAGTCACGCTCCGTCATGAGGCTCGACTGGTGCAGGTTGGCCGCGAAGATGTGGGCATCCTCGTAGATGGTGCGGTCCTGAATGACGCCTTTGTGGGCGCTCTGCAGCTTCTTGATGTGCTGGGTCTGGCGGAAGCGGCTGTTGAGAAAATAGACCTGCAGATGAAACGCCCAGCGGGGCATATCATCATAAAAATCCTTCAGATACGGATTGTGGTCGACATCTTCCAGGAAGACCTGCCAGTTGAAATGATGCGCCAGCTTATTAGCCAGCGTAGTTTTGCCAGCACCAATGTTGCCGACGATTGCAATGTGCATGAGAGGAGCGCGGAAATTTTCGAGAGATACGGCAGAGCCAGAAACTGCAAAAGTAAGGGAACCGCGCTTACAAACGACCAAGATTCTAGCAGCAGAATGACTATATTAGGTAGTTCCTGCTCAGCACTTTCTGCTCTCTCCACAACCAGCCTCCCCCTATGAGTTCTGTTCACTTCCAAAGCCTGGGTACCTTGTTCGATGAACACGGCTCGCACCTGGTAGATATTGAGTACGCATCGGCCCAAGGTGTACTGCGGGTGCAGTGGTTCGGCAACATCACGGGCCGCGAGGTGATTTATGTGGCGGAGGAGTTCGTTAAGCTACAAAAGCAGCTGCATGCGCCCTTTCTACTCAATGATAAAAGCCAAGCCACCGGCGACTGGGTAGAGGCCATGGAGTGGCTGGAGTATGAGTGGTTGCCGCAGGCCATAACGGGGGGCTTGCAGGCAGTGGCCTACGTCTTCTCGCCGGAGTTGGGCAACCAGTTTGCCAGTGTCGAGTTTGCCGAACGCGTCAGCCAACACATTCCCATCAAGTTATTTTACGATGTGCCGTCGGCCTGGCAATGGCTGCGGGGGCAGGCCCGTACCAAGCGCCCCGCCAGCAACCCTCTCCCGCCCCGACAGGCCTAGGCCACCTTTTCTGCACACAAAACTCCCCGATCTTTTCCCTCGTTCCGGAGGCAAAAGATCGGGGAGTTGGTTTGGCGGCAGCCGGTATTGTTTACTGCTCGTTGATGGCGTCTTTTACGTTGCGAGCCTTTTCCAGCGTACGGAACTCGCCCTGCAGGCTCCGGATGCGCAGGCGCTCTTCCAGCGGCAGCTGCGTACGCACTTGCTCGTAGCGGGCGTTCAAGTTGGTGAGCACGGCGCCGGCGGCGCTCCAGTCGGTGGCGGTCCAGTTCTTTTTCTGGTCGCGCATAGATTCTACCAAGCGCGCATACAGGTCGGGCAGCTCGGTAGGCCTAGCGCGGCTTATCACCACGTCTTCGCCCAAAAAGCGCTTCTGCGACTGGGCGGCCGTGGCTGGGCGGCGCGCTGCCTTATCAAGGCTGTCCTGCTTAATAGACCAGTTTTCGTAGCGCGTTTTCTGGGTGTCGTATTCTTTCTTGCCTTCTACCGTCAGGCTATCTACGGCCTTATCAATTCGCTTACTCTGGCGCTCAAACTCAGCGTTGAGGCGAGGTTTTTCGCGCTGGATATCGGCGGCCACGCGGTCTACCTTGTCGTTTACCCAGTCGCTGAAGATGTCCAGGTCGCGCTCTATGGCAGAGGCAGTGCTCGACTGGGTGCGCGGCTTGGTAGTCGTAGTCGTTTTCTGGGCTACGGCGGCAGACAGGGTGAGCAAACTAGTGGCTAAAACGAGCGGGATCTTTTTCATGGGAATGGGAATGCGTGAGCGGACGGGAAATAACGGATGCGGTAGGCCACCCCGTATGCCGTAGCTGGCAACTTCTGTCCCAAAAACGAGCCAAAACCGGATTTGGGTTCGGTTTTGCGCGAAATAATGCCGTTTTTTGCTGGCTATGTCAGCTTCCGCCGCCGCTCCTGTATCCATTCATTCCGCCACTCTGGCCGATATCCCGACGATTATCGGGCTGGCCGAAGCTACCTGGGAGCCGACCTACCGGTTTATCATTTCCAAGGAGCAAATCGACTATATGTACCGCGTTATCTACACGCCAGCCTCGCTGGAGCGGCAGATGACGGAGCAGGGCCACCAGTTCCTGCTGCTGCACGACGATGGCCAGCCGGGCGGCTTTGCTTCCTACTCTGCTAAGCCGGAAGCGGGCACGTATCATCTCAACAAAATCTATATCCTGCCCTCGCACCAGGGCAGGGGCTTTGGACAGCTCCTGATTCAGGCCGTAGAAGATGCCGTGCGCCAGGCCGGCGGCCAGGTGCTGGAGCTGAACGTGAACCGCCACAACCCCGCACTGGCATTCTATGAGCGCCAGGGCTTCCAGCGTCATCACGAGGAAGACATTGCCATCGGCCCCTACTGGATGAACGACTACGTCATGCGCAAAGAGCTGCGTTAAGCAATAAAGGCAAACTTGTGAAGTGGTGAAATTGGGAGTTAATGTTCATCAGGACCTACTTGCGCAAGTGGCGCGGCCTAGGCCAGTAGAACGTCAAACCCACCACCACACCATTTCACCGTCTCCCTCCTTTCCTCACAATTTCACCACTTCACCATTTCATCTTATATGGCCACCAAACTCACCGTCCTCAGCAATGGCTCCCTCCGCGTAGATGGCACCGATTTCGAACTTGTAGACGCTCAGGGCAACGCCTATGGCCTGGCTGGGCGCGAGCGGATCAGCATCTGCCGCTGCGGCCTTTCTGCCAACAAGCCTTTCTGCGACGGCTCCCACAAGGGCCACTTCGAGCACGATGCCAAGGCCTTCGATCTGCCAGCTCCGGCCGTTAAGCCCGTTACTCCTCCTGCCGCCCCCGACGCTGGCGCTGCTCCCCTGGCCTAGGCCTGTCTAGGCACATAAAAAGCCAACATAAAGGCCCGCTTCCTGGTGCAGGAAGCGGGCCTTTTTATGAGTGTCGAGCTGAGTCAAAGTACCTGTCATGCTGAGCTTGCCGAAGCATCTCTACCGCTTCGTAGGGCAGTTGGTTAGCACTGCGGTAGAGATGCTTCGGCAAGCTCAGCATGACGTTTTACTTATTGTGCTAAGCCGAGCACTTACGCCCCTTAGGCGCCCTGAAACAGGGAATCAACCAGGGCTACATATTCTTGGCGGGCTTCGGCCTGCGACTTGCCTTTCAGGGAAGCCCAGGCATCGTACTTGGCAATGGCTTTGAAGTCGAAGCCGCCGGGCCGGTCGCCGGAAACGTCGCTTTCGGTGGCTTGCTTGTAGAGGGCGTAGAGTTGCAGCAGAACCGTGTTAGAGGGCTTGCTGGGGAGCTGTTGCGCGCGTTGCGCGGCGGCTTCAAATTCTTCGGACGTAGCCATGGGCTGAGAGCAGGAAAACAGGTGAAGATGGTAATTAGAGGCAGTCCGGCCAGGCCGGGGCTGGAAGGTACGTAATCCGATGGAAGTAGGCTGCTTGCAGCGTTTATCTTCCGCGTATCTTACCCCTTCTGTTGATCCTCACTTCCCTCCTCTTCCCGTATGGCCAACCGTTTACGCCACTGTTTGTCCGCTCTTTTTCTTGGCAGCGCCTTACTGAGTGCTGCCCCTACCTGGGCACAAAAAACCTACCTGCACTGCGGACGCCTGCTGGACATGCGCCAGGACCGCGCCCAGTCTGAAATGACACTGGTAGTAGAGAAAGGCCGGGTGGTGGCCGTGGAAAAAGGCTATACCATGCCCACCGGCACTACCAACACGGTTATCGACCTGAAGAACCGCACCGTGCTGCCCGGCCTAATCGACTGCCATGTGCACCTGGAAGGCGAAACCAGCAAGGATAACTTCCTGCAGGAACTCACCCAAAACCCCGCCGATGTGGCCTTTGGCTCCCTCGACCACGCCCGCAAAACGCTGCTGGCCGGCTTCACAACCGTACGCGACCTGGGCGGCTCGGGCGTGAACATTGCGCTGCGCAATGCCATCAACAAGGGCCAGGTGGTAGGACCGCGCATTTTTACGGCGGGCAAGGCTATTTCGGGCACCGGCGGCCACATGGACCCCACAAATGGCTACCGCCAGGATTTGATGGGCATACCCGGCCCTAGCCAAGGCGTAGCCAACGGCCCCGACCAGTGCCGCCAAGCCGTGCGCGAGCAGTACAAGCGCGGCTCCGACCTGATCAAGATTGCCTCCACTGGAGGTGTGCTTTCCGTGGCCAAAGACGGTAGCAGCGCCCAAATGACGGAACTGGAAATACGCGCCATTGTAGAAACCGCCCGCGACCTGGGCCTGCAGGTGGCCTGCCACGCCCACGGCGCCGAAGGCATGAAACGCGCCATCAGGGCCGGGGTCAATAGCATCGAGCACGGTACCCTCATGGACGATGAGACGATGAAGCTGATGGTGAAAAACGGCACCTGGTACGTGCCCACCATCACGGCCGGCAAATCCGTGGCCGATTCGGCCAAGATTCCGAACTACTACCCGCCTCTGGTAACGCCCAAAGCCATCAGCATCGGGCCGAAGCTGCAGGGCACGTTTGGGCGCGCCTATAAGGCCGGGGTGAAGATTGCATTTGGCACCGATGCCTCGGTGTACCGCCATGGCGTGAATGCGCTGGAGTTCCAATACATGGTAGAGGCCGGCATGCCCGCCACCCAGGCGTTGCGCGCTGCCACCGTAAATGCGGCTTCGTTGCTAGGCCAGTCGGAGAACCTGGGTACGCTGGAGCCGGGCAAGCTTGCCGATATAGTGGCGGTGGAAGGCGACCCTACCCAGGATATTAAGGTGATGCAGCGCGTGCGTTTTGTGATGAAGCAGGGCACGGTGTATAAGCAGGAATAGGCCTAGGAGCTACTGTTCTGCTGACCTGTTTTCATAGCAGAACAGTAGCAACCTTGCCCGTAGTTGGGTGCGTATGCCAAGCGCTGCACTGTCTTTCTGGCTATGAAAAAACCGAACACCGAACTCCTGATCAAAGATTTTATCAAGCACAAGCTCACGCTGGCGCTGGCGGAAAGTTGCACCTGTGGCCTAGCGGCGGCCCAGTTGGCCTCAGCGGAAGGCGTGAGCGAAGTGTTGCTTGGTTCTGTCGTCACCTACCACACCGATGCCAAGCAGCATCTGCTCGGCGTCAAGAAAGCCACCCTCACCACCTACTCCGCCGAAAGCCAACAGACCACCAATGAAATGGCATTAGGGCTGCACCGCCAGCTCCCGGAGGCAGATGTATGCGTGGCCATTACGGGCCTGTGCGGCCCCGGCAAATCGGAAACGCCGGATAAGCCGGTGGGCACCGTGTTCGTGACGGTTCTGTTTAAAGGCCACGCCCACGAGTACCGCGAGCAGTTCGATGGCAACAGCGACGCCATTCGGCAGCAGGCCACCGAGTTCGTTTACCGCAAGCTGGCCGAGCTACTGGAGCGAGAGCAGGTAGCGCCTACTACCTAACTGGGATAAGTGGCCTAGCGCCGACGACCAGCCCGCCCGACTAACATCAGTTGCAGGTTCAGGCGCACGACGTCGCCCATGCTCCGGCAGGCCGTGAACAACTCCGTGGTGTGGTGCTGGTTGAGTTCCCGCTTCAGCTGCTCCACCTTATCCGGCGGCGAAATCTCGTCGCGGCGCATGCAGTCCATCAGGTCTTTGAGGCGGTAGCGCTCTGAGCGGGCCCGACGAGCCATCAGGGTGCGCTCTTCGGCTTGGTACTGCCGGATGGTTTCCGCCTCCAGCAGCTTGCTGCAGAGCATGACTACGGCGCGGTTGTCCTTGAAAAACTGGGGCATGTACATGGTTTTCTTACCCTCGTAGCTCTGCTGGTCGAAGTCGATGGCCCGCACTCGGTACTGCTCATCCTCAAAGTCGGGGGTAGCGACTACCACGTAATTATAGGCCCGCATATCGCCCAGGAGCCGGGCAAAGCACCGCTCATTAAACTTCACAAACTCCTTGGCAATGCGCACCTGGTTGAGGTGCGGCCGCTGCAGATGGTCTCGGATGAAATCGTCGCCCGGAATTCCTACAATATGCTCCTCAATCAGCGTATCCTCGTGCACGAGGTAATTCATACTATTCGGGGAGAGCAAATGCTCCAGTTCCAGGCCGTACACGCGGGAGGCATCGGCCCGCTTCACATAAAAATAATCGTAGTTGTCATTCAGCTGATTGACGATGCGCACCCGAAACGGATTGCTGTTGCCGAAGCGGCAATAATCGATGCGGTCGGCCAGCAGATGATCGGTGAAGGACAGGTCGCCGCCGGTCTTTAGCAAGGCATACACCTGGGCCAGGCCTTCACTTAGTTCGCGCAGGGCCTGGGGCTCATAAAACACGGTTTCCCAGAGCGTATCGCGGTCCTGGCGGTCGAGGAGCGGGAAGCTGCCGCTGGTGCGCGTGAGCTCGGCGTAGGTGACGGGCAGGCGCGTTTCCCGATCGTACTGGTGCAGGTAGTGGCGCAGGCGCTTGGCAATCGGGTAGTTGAGCTTTTTGCGGGAAATGACGGTCAAGGCAGAGCAGGAACAGGTGGGCAGATAACACCCCTAACGCGGGAAAAGCCAAAAGGTACATGCTTTCGTGCAGCCCCTAACCCATTCCAACTCATGGCTTCAGCAAAAGCCAGAATTCCTGCATCATGGAAACGTCAAATTGCCGAACTTTGGGCTGCCGCGAGTTGCGGCTTGTTTGCGCTGCTATGAAAAAACTACTGCTCACTCTTTTAGTCGTTTTGGTTTGCCCGCTGCTGTCGCAGGGTTGGGGCTTCTTTGGCCATCGCACCATCGCGCAGCTATCGGTATATGCGTTGCCGAGCCCCATGCGGAGTTTTTACTTCCGCCACATGGCCGAGCTGGTGAAGCGCAGCACCGCGCCCGATGAGCGCCGCGAGGCCGACCCCAGCGAGGCCCCCCGGCACTTCATCGATATGGACCACTTCGGCGACAACCCCTTCGGCCTTATGCCCAAAACCTGGGACAAGGCCGTGGCCAAGTACACCGCCGATACGCTCCGCAAGTACGGCACCGTGCCCTGGACCGTGATGGACGTGAAGGAGCAGCTCACGGAGGCCTTCCGCAAGCGCGATACCGTAGCCATCATCACCCTTTCGGCCGATCTAGGCCACTATATCGGCGACGCTTTCGTGCCCCTGCACACCACGGAGAACTACGACGGGCAGCTCACGAAGCAGGAAGGCATTCACTCGCTCTGGGAAAGCAAGCTGCCCGAGCGCTTTATTGCCAAGTATAAGCTTGACGCTGAGGCGGGCAAGTACCTGAAAGACCCGCAATCGTCCATCTGGCAGGTTGTGCAGGAGTCGTACGGCTTCTTGGGGGCTACCTTCGATCTGGAGGAGGACGTGACGCGCAAGTACACGCCCGAAACCAAGTATGTGTTCTCGCACAAATACGGCAAAACCCGCCGCGCCTACTCCGATGCTTTCGCCGATGCTTACCACGAGAAAGTAGGCGGCCAGGTGGCCTACCGCCTTAAAGGAGCGCCTACCCTGGTGGCCTCTATGTGGATGACCGCCTGGCGCGACGCCGGCAGCCCCGACCTCAATGCGCTGCTCACAAAGAAGCCTAGCAAAGAAGAGAAGGAGAAGCTGGATCTGGAGCTGAAAGCGTTTGATAAGAACGAGCTGGTAAGCCAGCAGATTCTGATTGCCCTGCAAAAGGAGAAAGTAGAAGCCCGGCCCGACCTCATCAATGCGGCCAAAGACATGGCCCCCATTGTGGACGAACCCGCTCCTGCTCCGGCCGTTCCTGCCGGCTCGCCGATACCCGGGGCACCGGCCGTGCCCGCGGGCACCAACAAGGTGAAGGTGAAAACCAAAGCGCCCGATGCGCCGACACAAAAGGAGAAAACGAAAACCGAGCAGCCTGCCAAGAAAAAGAAAAAAGCTTCTTCCGATGGCTGGGACACCCCGGCCGGATCTGGCTGGTAAAAACGCATTACTCCCTGAAACGGATATTTTTGGGTGCGGTCTTCAACTGAAGACCGCACCTTTTGCGTTCTTGCCCGTTTGCTGCTGCCTAGGCCACCTTCTTTCTACCTATGAAACTTCTTGCCACCACCCTGTTGCTAACGGCCGCGCTGGCCACTGCCTGCAACCGCAACCAGCCTGAAACTGTCGACGCGCCTGCAGTGCCCCCCACCATTCCGGGGCCCGACCTGATGCAACTTTCGGATTCTGGCGGGGTGGCGGAGCGCGAGATACTGGCCTACGGACAGCAGTACCCGGCTACGGAAGTCATCATGCACACCCGACTGGGCGACATGCGCATCAAGCTCTACGACGACACGCCCCTGCACAAAGCCAACTTTCTGCTGCTGAGCCGCAAAGGCGTGTTCGATGAGACCGTATTTCATCGGGTGGTGAAAGGCTTTGCCATTCAGGGCGGCAACTCCAACTTCCGCACTATCCGGATGCGGGAGTACCATTTGAAGCCCGAGATTCGGCCGGCGCATTTCCACAAGTACGGCGCCCTGGCCATGGCCCGCTACGACGGCGCCCAAAACCCCGGCAAGCTGTCTTCTAACAATGATTTCTACATTGTGCAGGGCCAGAAAATGACGGCCGCCCAAGCCAAGGCTTCCGCCGCCCGCCCGCTCACGCCGGAGCAAGTGAAAGTCTACACCACCGTCGGCGGCACCCCTGGCCTAGACGGCGAATACACGGTTTTCGGAGAAGTTATCGAAGGCTTCGATGTCATTGATAAAATTGCAAATGAGCCGCTGGACCCTTACAACTGGCCTAAGAAGGACGTCAAGATTAAAATGGAAGTGGTGGAGCCGAAGAAGTGAGCAGCTGGTGGCTGAAGAAGTGGCCTAAGCCGCTTTCCCCTAGCCACAGCACGTCATCCTGAGCAGCGCGAAGGATATTACTACGCCGGAACGACTGGCCTAGTGCCTCGTGCTGACATGACAAGATCCTTCGCGCTGCTCAGGATGACGTGCTTTAGCGTACTCTACCTATCCTCGGTCCCACACAGATTACGGTCGTTGCACCGCAATCAGGCGGGAGTGCAGCACGTCACCGGGCTGTTCCTGCAGGAGTTCCAGGGCTTCGGCGCGGGTATAGGTCATTTTATCCGTGGAGTAGAAGTCGGGGGCGTTGCTATCGGCTTGTGGGCCTGCTACTTCCTTTTTAGCGGGGTGCAGGTCTATTTCGTTGGGGCGCACAGCAAACACTTGGTAGAAATAGTAGCGCTGCTCCGTGGTGTTGCGCGGCTGAAACTGCACCACATACACGTCGCCCACCTGCGGGTTTTGGAGCTGCGCCGTTAGGGCCGCATCGGTGGCTACTACTGGCCTAGCGGGCGCGGGCTGCACTTCTGGAGAAGCCACCGTAGCGGTTTGCTCTGATGATGGTTTGGAATTGCAGGCGCTCAGTAGTGCGGCACTCAGAAGCAGCGGGCTCAGCAATCGGAAAAATGAATTCATACGGGAAGGGAGAAAGGCAAAGTTTGTCGGTAACGGACTAAACGCAAAAAAGGTGGCCTACGCGTGTAGGCCACCTTTTTAGATAAGGCAACTAGTGCAGGCCGTGGCCTACCACACTTTAGCGCGGTCAGCTTGGGCGCGCACCATCTTGGCGTCGTCCTTGCAGCCGAATGCCTCGAAGAACTCGGGCATGTTCATCAGCGGACCGCTGGTGCGGTACTGCGCTGGCGAGTGTGGGTCCGTCATTACCTGCTGACGCAGGTACTCGGGGCGGGCGTTGGTGCGCCAGATCTGAGCCCAGGCCAGGAAGAAGCGCTGCTCCGGCGTGAAGCCATCGTACTTGGGGCGGGCGCTGCTGCCGTACTGCTTCTGGAGCTGCTTTTCCAGGGCCGTGTAGGCAATGTTGAGGCCGCCGAGGTCGGCGAGGTTTTCGCCCATGGTCAGCTTGCCATTCACGAACACCGAGTCAAGCGGCGAGAAGGCCGAGTACTGCTTGCCCACCATGTCGGCGCGCTGCGTGAACTTCTCGGCGTCTTCCTTGGTCCACCAGTCGCGCAGGTTGCCTTGCGAGTCGTACTGGCGGCCCTGGTCGTCGAAGCCGTGCGTGATTTCGTGGCCGATTACCGCGCCCATGCCGCCGTAGTTCACCGCGTCATCGGCTTTAGGGTCGAAGAACGGGGGCTGCATGATGCCGGCCGGGAACACGATTTCGTTCATCGGCGGGTTGTAGTAAGCATTTACCGTCGGAGGCGTCATGCCCCACTCACCGCGGTCAATCGGCTTGCCGAAGTGCTTGGCGTTATCAATGCTGGCCCACTCACGAGCGGCCAGCATGTTTTTCAGGTATGACTCGCGCGAGATGTTCAGGGCGGAATAGTCCTTCCACTTGTCGGGGTAGCCGATTTTTACCGTGAAGGCGTTCAGCTTCTGCAGCGCTTCTTTCTTGGTCGCCTCGCTCATCCATTCTGACTTCTGGATGTGCTCACCCATCGCCTCCCGAATGTTGCTGACCATCTCCATGGCCTTCTGCTTGGTTTCGGGCGTGAAGGCCTTGTCCACGTAGAGCTGGCCGAAGGCTTCACCCAGAGCGCGGTCGGTAGCGCCGTTCATGCGCTTCCAACGGGGCTGCTGGCGCTTGGCGCCCGTGAGCACCTGCGCAAAACGGAACTGCTCGTCGCTGAACGCTTTCGGCAGGGCCGAAGTCACGGACGAGGTCAGGTGCCAGCGCATGTAGGTTTTCAAGTCGGAAAGGGGCTCCTGCTTCAGCATGGCGCTTTCCTCCTTGAAGAAGGCGGGCTGGCCTACGATGATTTCCTTGGCAGCACCCACCTGCATTGCCTTGAGAGCCGTGGGCAGACCCAGATTCGGGAACTGCTTATTGGCCTCGGCTACGGTCATTTTGTTGTAGTTAGCATAGGGGTCGCGCAGGTCTACGCGGCTCTTGCTGGCCTTGGCGAGGCGCGTTTCGAGACGCATTACGGTAGCGGCATTTTTAGCAGCGGCAGCCTCGTTGTCGCCCAACATCTTGAAGGTGTTGGTCAGGTACGTGGTATACGCAGCCCGGATGCCTTTGGAGCGGGCATCATCCTTTAGGTAGTAATCGCGGTCGGGCAACGACAAGCCGCCCTGACCGATTTGCACGGCGTATTCGGTGCTTTTCTTTTCGTCAGGACCCACATAGCTGCCGAAGAAAGCGCCGCTTCCTAACAGCTGCTGGCGGGCAATTTCTGCCTGCAGGCCTTTCAAATCTTTGATGGCCGAAATGCGCGCCAGCTCTGGCTGCAGGTATTTCAGGCCCGCTTTCTCAATCGCCATCGAGTCCATGGCCGTGGCATAGTAGTCGCCTACTTTCTGCTCATTAGAGCCCTTGGCGGCCGAGGTGTTGCCCGCGGCATCCTGCAGAATCTGCCGCATCACGGCGTTGTTCTTGTCGGCCAGCTCATTGAACGAGCCCCAGCGCACTTCAGCGGCTGGAATGGGGTTGTTTTTGAGCCAGTTGCCGCTCGCAAACTGGAAGAAATCGGAGCAGGGGTCTACCGATTTGTCCACGTTGGCTACGTTCAGACCAACGCCGGGCGTCATGGCTTCCTCGGCGGGCGCAGCCGTGGTAGTGGCCGCTGCAGCCGTGGGGGCGGCAGTTTTGCTCGACGCGCAGCCTGCCAGGGCCAAACCTGCGGCCGCTACGGCGGCTAGGGTCAGGCTATTACGGTTTTTCATATAGGAGAAGTGTGGTGTGGGAAGGTTCGAATGCGAAAACCAAGGTAAGCGAAAAACCTTATTGCGTTGCGGTATAGTCCATTCTGCCAAGCCTTTTGCGGAACGCAAAGACAGCGCTAGGCCAGTAGGTGTTGCACAGTAGCCTTCGCCATCCATCTATACTAAAGCTTACAAGCTAGTTCCCCTCCTCAGCCGAGGAGAGGTTAGGGGTGGTTGACAATCGTTGAATCTCTTTTCACTAAGTAGTCTTGGCTCTAGAAATCGTTCTAACCACTTCAACTACCCCTAGCCCCTCCTTAACTGAGGAGGGAAACTAGTGCTTTAGCTTCTAGTTCACATTACAGTCTGTAGCCCATCAAACTCACTATTTCACTATCTCTCCATTTCACCTTTCGTAACTTGCAGGCTATGCCACTGTACAACCGTCGTCCGGATCCAGGCCTTTCCGCTCTGCCGCCTGCCGCGCTGCCGCTGGCGGAGCTGCTGGCCCGCGTGCGCCAGACCCTGAGCGAGCGGTTTGCGGAGTCCTACTGGGTGCTGGCCGAAATTGCCGACCTCACCGTGCCGCGCTTCGATGGGGCGCATTGCTACCTCACCCTCTCCGATCAGCATACCACCGCGCGCGGCGCCCAGCTCAAAGCCCAGGCCCGCGCTACCATCTGGAGCCAGCGTTATCAGCAGCTGGCACCTGCCTTCGAGCAGCAAACTGGCCTAGCCTTAAAAGTGGGCTTGAAAGTGATGCTGCGTGTGCAGATCAAATTTCACGAGCAGTTTGGCCTCTCGCTGGATGTTGTGGCCCTCGACCCCACCTATACCGTCGGTGACCTGGCCCGGCAGCGGCTGGAAACGCTGCGGAAGCTGGAGGCCAAAGGCCTGCTGGAGCGCCAGAAGCGCCTGACGCTGCCCCTGGGCGTGCAGCGCGTGGCCGTTATCTCCTCACCTACGGCGGCGGGCTGGCAGGATTTCGTGCAGCAGCTGCGCGAGGCGCCCTACGATTTTGCCCTCACGCTCTTCCCAGCCTCCATGCAGGGCGACGACTCGCCGGCCAGCATCCGGACGGCGCTGGCCGCCATCAAGCTGCGCCGACGCGAGTACGATGCCGTCGTGATTATCCGGGGCGGGGGCTCCAAAACCGACCTGCTAGCCTTCGACGACTATGGCCTAGCCGCCGCCGTAGCCGCTTTTCCGCTGCCCATTCTCACCGGGATTGGCCACGAGCGCGATGAAGCCGTGGTAGACCTCACGGCGCACACGTCCCTCAAAACTCCCACCGCCGTAGCCGCCTTCCTGATAGAGCGCCTGGCGCGCCTCGAAGCCGCCCTGGAAGGCTACGGGGGCCGTATTCGGGAACTGGCCCAGGCCCGCGTGCAGGATGCCGTAGGCCACTTGCAGCGCATATTGCGCCGCGCCCACCAGGAGGCCCGCCAGCAGCTTTCCGGGCACCGCGAGGAGTTGCACCAGCGTATTCGGCTGGCGGCCGCCGCGCCGCGGGCCCAGCTGCGCCAGCAGGAGCAGCAGCTTACGCGCCGCCGCCACCAGCTGCACCGGGCGGCGCAGAGTGGCCTACGCGGCCAGGAAGCCCGGCTGCGTACGTTTGGCCGGGCGCTGGCCCAGCGGTTTCGGCGGCTGCACCGCCGCCGCTGCGAGCAACTACTGCACCGCCGGTTTCAGCTGCAGCTCGCCGCCGAGCGCCTCCTGCACCAGGCGGAGGTACGTTTGCTCCAGGTTCAAATTCCGACCACAGCGGCGCCTTTGCCTCTCGTGCCGGCTCCGACGCCTACTCGCTCCAAAGCTGTTTCCAGCCCTGCGCCGAAGCGGGTAGCGGCTGCTACGCCGGCGGAGGGCCAGCTTCCTTTATTCTTATCCTAGCGCTTTCGTTTTCCCATGCCCCAACCCATCACCTACCGCCAAGCCATCGAAGAGCTGGAAACCATCCTGCGCGCCCTCGAAACCGATTCTGTGGATGTGGATGACCTCACGGCCCGCGTCCAGCGCTCCGCCGAACTGATTCGGCTGTGCAAGCAAAAGCTGCGCTCCGCCGAGTCGGCCATCGACCAAGTATTCGAGAACCTCGACGACGAGGAAGAGCTAGACAAGCCCGAAGAGGAATAGGCCTAGGCCACTCTTCCGGCGCGCAACAGCTCCTGCCTGTAGCTGCTAGGCCACTTTCCCAATGCTGGTAACTGCTGCCGCTATTAGCATCTCGTTAGGCCAATACCCCGAATATTCTCGGCTTTCCTATCTGTAAGATTAGGATACTAGTATATTTACCCGCCCTATTTTTCTTACTCCCTACACACCTAGTATGAAGTCCCAACCCTCAGACGCGTCTCCGGAACTGACCCAAGCCAGCCAGTGGACCCGCAACTTTCGCAACCAAAACCCAGGCGCCCCCAAGGGCCACTGCATTAAGAAGTCGCAGCTAGATGCTATCCTAGGCCAGCCCGGTTGTGAAGGCATTAGAGTGTATTATGGCCTAGATGATGCCGGCAACCGCAAGCTTGTCATGGTAGGCATTGATGCCGATGAGAACGATATCATCAGCACTACCACAACGGCAGCACTACGGACGGCTTCATCAGATGTAGAAAGTGCGGATACTGCTTCAGTTTCTGTTGCGACTGATTTTCCTCCCTGCCCTCCCTGCTGCAGTATTGAGAACCCTTTGAATTCATAATCTAAAGAGGTATTCATGCCCTCTTGGTTAGTCCAATTTGGTCCTTATTTTGACCTAATCGCAGGTTGCTCCATGCTTATTCCCACTGGGATGGCATGGAGCCGTCGGGCTTATTTGACAGGTGGCCTACGCCCGCTAGCTATTCTACCTGGATTCTTATTTGCCTCTTATTGGCTAATGCAGCTAGGCATATATCTCTGGCACTACAACATTGCTATTGCACATCTAAATACAGTGGTAGAATCTTTGATCCTCATTCAAGTTTACCACGACAATGCAAAAAAATTAAAGCAACGTCAGGTAATACGCTGGCTGATGTTTGCATTTGCATGCTTTGCTTTGGCAGACTCCTTTTTTATTGAAGGGTTCGACCAAATAAATTCGTACACCAATTTATTCGAAAGTATTTTAGTTAGCGTACTTATATTAGCTTATTTCGAAGAATCTGTTTTTATTCATCATAAAGACAATTTATTTAAAATACCACTCTTTATTGCTTCCATAGGTGTTTTATTATATTTGGCTGGAACAGTAATGCTTTACCTATTCAGTGAATATCTTATTAAAATAAATGACCTGCATACATACCGGGCATTTTATTCATTTAATAGCTTTCTATTTTTTGTACTGGCAATGCTCCTGACGCGTGCGTTTTATTTAGTAAAGCCACCACAACCAAAAATCCTGGAACAGAAATGGGGCGCTAGAGTGGCCTAGCTGATAAGCTAAGACCTGAGGCTACTCGATTTCGTGTATGCTGTTTTCTGGGCAAATTATGTAGGCACGCATTTCACAGCCTGTAGACCGCCTATATTTGGTAGGACGTTGCGGCTATGCCGTTCATCTACCGTCTATTGCCCTCTATTACCTCCGCATGCTCCCCAACGACCCAGTTCCTGGCTTCGACCCCAATGCGGGCAGCCCCATTCCGGCTACTACTGCCGAGCAGTGGACTGCCAACTACCGCGACCAACCGCTCACGGCGGAGGAACAAGCCGGTTCCAAACGCATTAAGGCCTACTACTTTGGTAATGAATTCCTGAATACGGTTCAGCAACAGGAGCATTGCGTAGGCCTACGCTTCTATATGGGCCTTGAAAAAGACCTCAATGGCGACAAATCCAAAGACAACTATCAGCTTATTGTAGTGGGTGTTGACAAGGATGGACATGATATCGTACCGCGCACGCAAGCAGATGGCTCAGTGCAAGGTATGGATGGCATTGTAGGGGATGGATCTGCTAAATGCCCAGACAACTGCGACCCTACAAGTCCGCTTAACTAGGACCAAATGGGTGGCTGGTTCGAGTCTGTTGCTTCGCTGTTAACTAGGTCTACCGCCTTGTTAACCATGATTCCCTTGGGTATTATGCTGTATCGTAAGCCAGCCTTTCCCTTAGAACTTGGGTTGATACCCTATTATATAGGAGCAGATGTATTTCTAGCCCTTTGTGACAGAGTGGGCAAATCCTACTTTCGAAACAATGTTCCGGTTTTTCATTTTTCGACTCTATTTGACATTACATTCATCATTTTTACCTATATCAGAATATTCCCCGCCGATAAGAAGAAACCAATTATGGCTGTGTGGATAGTATTCCTGGCAATATGGCTTGTAAGCGGATTGACCATCGATCATTTTACCAAAGACTTAAATACGATAAGCAGAATTTTTGGCAACGGCTTTGTAGTGATATTATCCATCAGCTACATAATGCAGATTTTTTCGTTTAAGTCAGGAAGCAATGACCGGGAAGCAACCCTGCTGTTTTCCTTATTTGCATTTCTATACTACAGCTGTTCGACAACTGCTATTTTGTTTCAAGATTTGCCAAGGTATGAGATATTCAAAGGGATATTTATGCCAAGCAAAAGTTTTCAAATATTTGCGGCAAGTCCTTATCCTATCGTCAGGTTAGTCCAGATTACTCTGATGGTAAAAATGCTAATCGTTCTCCCCACCCACATCACCCCGCGCAAGGCGCTGCCGAAGTGGCTGCGGTTTCGGCTGGGATGGCGGCCGCCCACGGAGCCGCCGCAGTATCGGGTGTTGCCCGCGCACTTAGTCGGATAAAACCCTGTATCTTGGGAATCTGAATATTTTTTATCGGTTGCTGCCTACTATCAATGCCCGACGCGCTTATTCCGTTGGTTCTCGTTACGCCCATCCTGCTGCTGCTGGCCTTGGGCATCGTGGGCTTTGTTGTGCGCTACCAACGGCGCCTTCTACAGCAACAGCAAGAGTTCCAGGCCTTACAGGAAGTTGCTCAGCAGCAGGCCCTAGAGGCCGCTCTGCTAGCCCAAGAAGAAGAACGCCGCCGCATAGCCGGTGATCTGCATGATGGCGTGGGCACCACCCTGGCCATTGTGAAGCTGCACCTGAATATTCTGGCCCAGCCCGAGCTAACCCAAGAAGCCTCGGCCCTGCTCGACCAGGCCATTGGGGAAGTGCGTCGTATTTCGCGCAACCTGCTGCCAGCGGCGCTCCAGAAATTTGGGTTGCCCTTCGCGCTGGATGCGCTGGCCCGCACTATGCCTGCCGACGGCCCCACCCACGTCGTGCTCGACCAACTGGGCAATCCGCGCCGCCTCGACCCGAAGTACGAGTTGATTGTGTACCGCGTGGTGCAGGAGCTGCTCGGCAACGGCCTACGCCACGCCCACGCGGCCCTCATTGAGATAAAAGTAGATTTCGGGGTCGATAGCCTGGCCATTGCCTACACCGACAATGGTATCGGTTTCGACCCCACCATTACGGAAAACCAACCTGCACCCGGCGTACGCATGGGCCTGGGGCTCACCAACCTACGCAGTCGCGTAGCCGTACTACGCGGAACCCTGCGCCATGAGTCGGCTGCCGGGGAAGGGAGCCGCGTATGGATTACGTTGCCTATTCCAGTTATTGCTACCAACCAGCCCTCTACCCTCACCTTTGCATGAGCACACCTATGATTCATCTGGCCGTAGTTGACGACCACATCCTGTTTCGCAAAGGCTTGAGTGCCCTCATTAGCGGCTTTCCTAATATGGAGGTTCTCTTCGAGGCCGGCGACGGCCAGGAGGCCCTCGAACGCCTCGACCAGGGCCTCGTGCCCGACGTGGTACTCATGGACCTGCAAATGCCCGTGCTCGATGGTCTCCAGACCGTGCGCCTGTTGCGGGTGCAATATCCGCAGGTGCGTACCATCATCATCTCCATGCACGATGAGCCCGAGCTTATTGACAGCCTGCGCGCCGAAGGCGCCCACGGCTACCTGCTCAAAAACGCCAGCCCCGAGGAAGTACACCGCGCTATTCTGAGCGTGCTAGGCCAGGATACTCCCGCTTCGCGCATCATTTCGGCGCGGTTCTAGGCCACTTACAACGCACCGGAAGCAAGAAGCTTCCGTTACAAGAAAAAGCCGCTCCAGTAGGAGCGGCTTTTTCTGTTCTAGGCCAGTCTGGCTACATCAATTCTGTGGTGGGGTCCCAGAAAAGCTTCTTGAATTCCACCACCTGGTCGTCCTGCACGCGCACGCCTTCGGCTTCCAGGGCCTCCTGCATGGCGGTGGGCGTGGCAAAATGGTGGCGGCCGGTTAGTAGCCCGTTGCGGTTTACCACGCGCTGGGCCGGCACTTGCTCCAGGCCTAGCGAGGGAGCGGCGGCTATCAGGGCGTAGCCCACCATACGGGCTCCGTGCCTAGCCCCCAGGTAGTGCGCAATAGCTCCGTACGTACTCACACGGCCCGCCGGAATAAGACGCACCACCTCGTGCACATCCTGAAAGAAATTACGTTGCGTTCCGGAGGGGTCAGCGAGAGTTTTCATGGGCAGTAAGCATCGTTTGAGACGCGCAAAATACAGTTATCGGCTCATCTGCACGCAAGCCCGACCATAACCACCGCCGCCGGGCAGCGTACGGACAGGGAGTATATTTTCCACTCACCTTTCTGTACACGCTACGATTATGGGAATCTTCTCGGATAAGCTTACGACCCTCGACGACCTGCTGCACGAGCAACTACGCGACCTATACAGCGCCGAAAACCAGTTGGTGAAGGCCTTGCCGGATATGGCCGATGCTGCGCAGGATGCCCGCCTGAAGCAAGCCTTTCAGACCCATTTGCAGGAAACGAAGAACCAGGTAGCCCGCCTGGAGCAGATTGGCCGCGAGCTGAATCTGGACCTGGATGGGCACACCTGCAAAGCCATGGAAGGGCTGCTGAAAGAAGGCAAAGACATGATTCATGAGGATGCCACGGCCGAGGTGAAAGACGCCGGCCTGATTGCCTCAGCCCAGCGGGTAGAGCACTACGAAATAGCCGGCTACGGCACGGCAGCGCATTATGCTGAGCGCACCGGTCATGCCCAGGCCGCCACCCTGCTCCGGCAAACGCTGGCCGAAGAGCAAAGCACCGACACCAAGCTTAACGACCTAGCTAAAAGCTCAATTAACCAGAAAGCACTATAGGCCTAGGCCTGTTTTCAACAAAAGGAGCCTGCAACCTGCAGGCTTTTTTTGTGTCTTACCCCCATTGCAGGCTAAACCCTCAGGTGCAGGCTAAACCCTCAGGCCTTTTCTGTGTCTTAACTAGGTTGCAGTCTTCCTGCTTCGGATAAAAGCAAACCCAAAACCTGCGGTTCGCGTTGTCTCTTTTGCCTGTCTGATTCCAGACGATTTTATCAAGTTGGGACCCACCCCCTTATTTCATGCAAACCCAAGAACGCGAACCACAACTAGCTACTACCGAAATGGATACACCTCGCTCCGGTGGTGCTGGTCGGCGGATACTTTGGCTAATTATTACCCTGGCCGTATTAGCGGCCCTGGTTTTCATTAAGATGAAGTATTTCCCTTCCCAAAGCGCGGAGAAAGGTGGCGGCGGCAAAGGGGCAGCCGGCGGTGGCAAAGGAGGCCCGGGCGCAGCTGGTGCAAAGGGCGGCGCAGGAGGTGGCCAGAAACTGCCGGTACAGGTGTATGTGGTGAAGGCCACCAACCTCTCGGATCAAGTGGCGGCCACCGGCTCCATTCTGGCCGAAGAATCGGTAGTCATCAAGAGCGAAATCTCGGGCAAGATTACCAACCTCAATATCCGGGAAGGCCAGCCGGTGCGGAAAGGGCAACTGCTGTTTTCCATCAACGCCGACGAGATACAGTCGAACCTGCGCAAGCAGGAGTACAACATCAAGCTTTTCCGCGACCAGGAGCGTCGCCAGCGTACTCTGCTGGACAAGGAGTACATCAGTGCCCAGGAGTACGAGCAGGCCAACAACCAACTGCTCACGGCCCAAGCCGATTTGCAGACCTTGCGCGCTTCTTTGGCCAAAGCCTACGTGCGGGCTCCTTTCGATGGTGTGCTGGGCCTAACCACCGCTACTGTGGGCACCTACGTGAGCCCGGGGGCTGAAATCACTACGCTGTCCAAAGTAAAGCCAGTGAAAATCAGCTTTACGGTTCCCAGCCGCTTTGCCAATCTGGTAAAGACCAACGACCAGATTACCATCACCGATGAGGCTTCCAACAAGAAGTTTCAGGCGAATGTATATGCTCTTGACCCGCAGATTGACCCGGTAAGCCGGACCCAAACGGTGCGGGCCCGCTACGCCAATACCAACAATGAGCTACGCCCCGGTGCCTTCGTGAAGGTGAACCTGCAGTTGGGAGAATCGACGGATGCCTTACAGGTGCCTACGGAATCAGTAATACCAGAGGCCGCCGGCTACAGCGTGTACACCGTGAAAAGTGGCAAGATGGTACCGAAGAAAGTGAAGATTGGGGTTCGCTCGGCGAAGCTGATTCAGATTACGGATGGCCTAGCCGTGGGTGATACCGTTCTACGGACCGGTATTCTGCAGGTGAAGCCCGGGGACGCAGTGAAAATCGTTAAGTAAAGCAATAGCAAGATGGCTGGCAGAATACGGCGCGGCGTCTCGCAGCAGCTGTTTCTCTCTCTGCTAACCATCCCGTTTTTTAGTGCGAGACTCTGTGTGCATTTGACGTATGAGCTTATCCTCCACCAGTATAAATCGGCCAGTGCTTGCCATTGTGATGAGCCTGGTCATCGTGATTTTCGGGGTGATTGGGTTTCGTTACCTAAGCATTCGGGAATATCCGAGCGTTGACCCGCCCATCATTACCGTATCGGCCAGCTATACCGGCGCCTCCGCCGATGTAATGCAGGGACAGGTAACGGAGCCGCTGGAAGAAGCCCTGAACGGTATCCAGGGCATCAAGAACCTGACCTCGAACAGCCGCGACGGCCGCACGCAGATTACGGTTGAGTTTGACCTCGACGCCGACCTGGAAACGGCCGCCAACGACGTGCGCGACAAGGTTTCGGGGGCGCAAGGCCGCCTCCCGCGCGACATTGACCCACCGGTAGTGAGCAAGGCCAACGCGGACTCGCAGCCGATTGTGATGACCTACCTGAGCAGCGACCGGCGCAACCTGCTGGAGCTGACGGACTACGCCAACAATACCCTTAAGGAGCGCCTCCAGACTATTCCGGGTGTTTCGGAGATTCGGGTATATGGCGAGCGGAAGTACTCCATGCGCCTTTGGCTAGACCCCGTGAAACTATCTGCCCTAGGCGTGTCGCCGGTAGATGTGCAGGCCGCCCTGACCCGGGAGAACGTAGAGCTGCCCAGTGGGGCCGTGCAAGGAGAAGCCACCCAGCTTACCCTACGCACCATGGGCCGCCTGACAACTATCGAAGACTTTAATAACCTGATTATTCGTCAGGATGAGTCGTCTCTGGTCCGGCTGTCTGACATCGGCTACGCGGAGCTTTACCCCGAAAACGACCAGACCATCTTCAAGGTGAACGGCGTGCCCATGGTAGGCCTAGCGGTAATTCCGCAGCCGGGCTCCAACCAGATTGACATTGCCGACGAGTTCAACAAGCGCATCGAACTCTACGGCAAAGACCTTCCGAAAGACTTGGTGCTAAAGCCCGGTTTCGATAACTCGGTCTTTATCCGCAAATCCATCAATGAGGTAGAGCATACCATCATTGAGGCCTTTGTGCTCGTGGTTATCATCATCTTCCTGTTCCTGCGCGACTGGCGTTCTACCATTATTCCGGTAGTAGCTATTCCGGTGTCGTTGGTGGGTATCTTCTTCGTGATGTACCTGATGGACTTCTCCATCAATGTGCTCACGCTGCTGGCTATTGTGCTAGCTATTGGCCTGGTGGTGGACGACGCTATTGTGGTACTGGAGAATATTTACTCTCGGATTGAAGAAGGCGAGGACCCCAAAACGGCGGCTATCAAAGGCTCGGAAGAGATTCTGATGGCCGTTATTAGTACCACTATTGTACTGGCGGCGGTGTTCCTGCCGGTGGTTTTCCTGACGGGTATCACCGGTCGTCTGTTCCGGGAGTTTGGTATTGTAGTAGCCGGCTCTGTCTTGATTTCGGCCTTCGTATCCCTGACCCTGACGCCCATGATGTGCAGCGTGCTGCTCAAGCGGGAGGAAAAGCACAACTGGTTCTACCGCAAAACAGAACCCTTCTTCGTGAAGATGATTAGCGCTTACCAGGACAGCCTGGAAACCTTCCTGCGCAACCGCTGGCTGGCCTGGGTGGTGGTGGTAGGCACGGGAGTAGGCATCTGGTTCTTCATGAAGACCATTCCCTCGGAGTTGGCGCCTGTGGAAGACCGTAGCCGCGTGAATATCAACGCCACTGGCCCGGAAGGTGCTTCCTTTGAGTTTATGGATGCCTATATGGCTGATCTTACCAAACTGGCGATGGATAGTGCCGGTCCCAAAAACCTGAGCAGTGTGTTTGCCGTGACGTCGCCGGGCTTTGGCGGTGGCTCCAACTCCGGTACGGCCCGTGTGCTGCTCCTGGATGCGGATAAGCGTCCCCTGGAACAGCCGGTGATAGCCGACAAGCTAAGCGCCGGAGTAAAAAAGCTGACGGCGGCCCGTACTTCTGTTTCGCAAGACCAGAGTATCGGCGGTGGCGGCGGTGGCCTACCAGTGCAGTTTGTTATTCAGACCCAGGATTTTGATAAGCTGCGCACGGCCGTTCCCAAGTTCTTGGATGCCGCCCGCCAGGACCCCACGTTCCAGTTTGTGGACGTAAACCTGAAGTTCAACAAGCCTGAGCTACGCGTAAATATTGACCGGGAAAAGGCGCAAAGCCTGGGCGTTTCGGTGCAAAGCATCAGCCAGACGCTGCAGTCGGGCCTTAGCGGGCAGCGCTACGGATACTTCATCCGGGAAGGCAAACAGTACCAGATTATCGGGCAGGTAGCCCGCGAAGACCGCAGCCAGCCCCTAGACGTGCGCTTGCTCTCGGTGAAGAATGCCAACGGCGAGCTTATCCAGCTCGATAACGTAATCCGACTGGAGGAAAGCAGCACGCCGCCCCAGCTCTACCGCTTCAACCGCTACAACTCGGCTACCTTCTCCGCTTCTCTGGCTCCCGGCCGCACCCTCGGTGATGGTATTGCGGCCATGCAGGCCATTGCCGACAAAAACCTTGACGATACGTTCTCCACCGAACTATCCGGCGCCTCGCGCGACTTCCAGGAGAGTTCCTCATCGTTGGTGTTTGCCTTTGGCCTGGCACTGGTACTGATTTACCTGGTACTGGCCGCGCAGTTTGAAAGCTTCCGCGACCCGGTTATTATTATGGTGACGGTGCCGCTGGCACTGTCGGGCGCGCTGCTGAGCTTGTGGTACTTCAACCAGACGCTCAACCTGTTCTCTCAGATTGGTATTATCATGCTCGTAGGCCTGGTTACCAAAAACGGTATTCTCATTGTGGAGTTTGCCAACCAGCAGGTAGAGAACGGGAAAGACTACATGACCGGACTGATTGAGGGGGCTACTGCCCGCTTCCGCCCGATTCTTATGACCTCGCTTTGCGCCATTCTGGGTATTCTGCCCATTGCAGTTGCTTCCGGCGCTGGCGCCCTTAGCCGGCGGGCCATGGGTATTGGGGTAGTTGGCGGCCTGCTCTTTGCCACCGCCCTTACGCTGTATGTGGTGCCCGTGATGTACTCGTACTTCGCTACCGCTAAAAAGCATAAGCACCCCGCTAAAGAGGAGGAAGAAAAGAAAGCGGTACTGGCCTAGGCCACTCCGCCGCAGTCTTCTAGGCCACAAATCAGAGGTCTAGAAGACTGCACCCTACTCCTCACTCTTATCTGTTTTCTTGTACCGAGGAAGCTGTTCTTTAGATCTAGCATAGTTTTTCAATGCGTTTTTCGCTCCGTCGCTTTTCTGCTCTTCCCGTTTGGCTATTGCTGGCGTCGCCCTTTGCCGCCTACGCCCAGCAGCCCGTTCTGCCCTCCCGACAACCGGCCCAGCAACCCCAGGCAAAGCCCCAGACGCAGAAACCCGAAACCGTACCGACGGCGCCTCGCCTCACGCTGGCGGAAGCCATCCGTATCGGGCTGGAAAACAACTACGATGTTCGTCTTGCCCGCCAGGATGTGCGCGTAGCGGAGAACAACGTGACGCGCGGCAACGCCGGGCAGTTGCCGGTAGTGAACGGCAACGCGAGCCGCACCTTCAACATCAACAACACCCGCCAGCAGCGCGAGCAATCGAAACCCGTGGTCATCAATGGTGGCCGGGCCAATGCGCTCAACGCCAACGTAGCCGGTACCTGGACCATCTTCGATGGCCTTGGGATGTTTATTGCCTATGACCGGCTGAAAACCCTCGACCAAAGTCAGCAGCAGCTCACGCGTGCGACGGTGGAAGAAACCGCCGCCAACATCACCGATGCCTATTTTGTGGTGGTGCGGGAGGCAGGCAAAATCACTTCTATTGAGGAAGCGCTGAAAATCGGGCAGGCCCGCATCGATCTGACGCAGGCCCGCGTAGATGTAGGCGTATCGGCCAAAGTGGAAGTACTCACGGCCCGCGTAGATTACAACGCCGACCGTTCTCTGCTGATTCAGCAGCAGGAAGCCCTGCAAACCGCCAAGATCAACCTGAACACGCTGCTGGGCCGCACGCCCGGCATCGACTTTCTGCCCGCCGATTCTATTGTAGTTGCTACCACACTGAACCATGATGAGGTGCTGGCGGCCGTGAAGCAGAACAACCCACGTCTGCAGCAGGCCCGCCTGGGCACCGAAATTGCCACCTACGACCGGCGCCTGATTCGGGCGAGCCGTTTCCCACAGCTCGGCCTGACGGGCGGCTACGGCCTGACGCGCAACATCAACAATGCCTTCCTGATTAACACGGCCACGGGTAGTGTACTGGGCTCCAACGTGAACCGGGTATTTGGTCCCTCGTATGGCCTCACGGCTTCCATCCCGATATTCGACGGCTTTAACCGCAACCGACTGGAGCAAAATGCCCGCATTGCCGAAGTGCAAAGCCAGCTAGCCCTCGACCAGACCCAACTACAGCTGGATGCCCAGGCCGAACAGGCCTACGCCCAGTACCAGAACCGTTTGCAGTTGCTGGAGCTGGAAGAAGCCAACATCCTGCTGGCCCGCGAAAACGTGGCCATCACACTGGAGCGCTACCGGCTTGGTCTGCTCACGCCCCTGGCCCTGCGCGAAGCCCAGCGCACCCAGCTCGACGCCGAAGTGCGCCTGCTGGATATCCGCTACCAAGCCAAGCAGGCCGAAATTGTGCTGCGCCGCCTTAGCAGTGGCCTAGTGCTGGATGGAACGCCCCGCTAGGCCTGCTAGTGGCCTGTCGCCTGCCCAAATCCGCTCATTAGCTGATAAACTGAAAAGTCCTGGTTTGGTAGCCAGGGCTTTTCGTTTGTTAAGCAACTAGCACCATTTGGAGAGCAATTAGCACAGATCATCGAGAAGATGTGCACTACAGGCATCTGCCTGAGTATGTTTGGGAACCTTAAGCGCTAGAGCTGATCCGGAGCACCTGGCACACGAGCTATTCTTTGTACTCTCCTACCTCACCTGTTGCCATGCCCACTTCATTCTACCGCTTTTTCCTGCTGCTCGTTTTCGTGATGAGCACTGCCATTGTTTCTACTCCCGAAGCAACTGCCAAGCCTATCGGCTCACGCTTTCTGCCCAGCGTACGGGCCAAAATCAAAGGACATAACCGTCTGCATCGTCCGGTTTATCGTACCTACAAGTCGCACCGCGCTTACTAAGCCACTAGTGCTGTCATTACTAAAAAGCCGAGCCCTCAGTTAACTGAGGGCTCGGCTTTTTTCTGCTACACGATTTTTGCGAAGTGTTAGCGCTGTTTTACTGCAGCCGAAGCTCCCGCAGTTGCGCCAGGGCTTGCAGGGTTTCTTCGCGGGTCTTGGCCTTTTTTTCGTCCTCATTTACCGGAGCCTTTGGGGCCGGGCCAAAAAAGGAGATGATATTCTGCTGCAAGGGAGGCGTGATGCCTTCAAACTTGTTGGCGGCCAGCTTACGGAGCAGTTCGCCGTATGCTTCATCAGTGAGTTTATATTCGCCCACAACGGTCGGGCGGCCCGTATCGAAATCTGTGTTCGGCAATACTTGCGTTGATACTACAGTCGTATCGGTGGGCTCTTTCTCTACGTATTTGCAGTATTGGTCGCGCACCTCCAGGAAGCTTGCGAGAAAAAGCTTCTGGGCTTCGGGCGTGGGCAATTTGAAAGCAAAAGGCTTTAGCGGGCCGATTTTGGGTAATACACGCACGAAGTAGGACAGTACGCGGGCCCCCGTTCCGGGCGTCTCATAATCGGTGCCATACATTTCCTGGTACTCCTGCTCACTCTGTTTAAATACGTATTCCCGACGGCGGGCACGCGGGCTTAGGCGCCGAATGTCCTTTTTCTGCGACTGCCAAGCAGCACGACTAGCAATGGGAATGAGCGAGCGTACCGCGAAGCGGAAAGAGCCGATAGCCAGATCGACATTGAAGATTACTTTCCCCAACTCCAGGCCGTACGTTTTCTGGAACGCCCGCTCCAGCACCGGTTTGCTCACCTGAAACCCGATAAAGCGCTGATAATCGGCTGTGCGGTAGCGGCCGGCGGCTAGTTGAACCACATCGAAAGCAAACTCTAATTGCGTGTGCTGAATGGGTGCCTCCTCGTAGGTAATGTTGTTGCCGAATTTCTGCTGCAGCTCCGGATACACGGAGGGCATTGCCTTATTAGTGCCTTCGGGGTGGCCTACCACATCGGCCGTGTAGTGCGAAAGGCTGCCAAGCGCAAAGGCATACTCGTTGCGGTTGTGGGCCTCATTGAGCAGGTTGCGCACAAAATCACCAGATCGGACGTAGTGCGTAAGGTTGGTGAACAGCTCCGAGCCGAACGGATAAAACCCCATATCCTGAATGATGGAGCCACCGTAGGCGTAGCTTTTGGCCTCGATCAGCTGTTCTTCGGTGGCACCAGGGTAGCGCTTCTGCAGCATCGGCATCAGGCAGCGCTTCCAGGTAGAGTCGATGTTGGCTTGGTGCGAGAGAACGGAATAGCCGAAGGAAGAAAACGGCAGTGCCAGCAGAAAAACTAGTAAAACACGAAACATGGAGCGCATGGCAAAGAGGTCAATGCACCGCAAACGTGAGAAGACGGGTCTGCGTTGTCCAGCTTACTTTTCTCTGGTACAGCCGAGCTACAGGACCTGTAAATCACCAACTCAACGCCGGAAATCAATAGCTCCTTTCCTCCTCTCCTGGGCCTATTTGTCAAGCTGATTTTGCTCTGCTACTGGCCTAGGGAGCAACGTCCTTACCAGTTCCGCTTTTTAGAAAAGCTCTGAATTTCCCTCAGGTGGCCCAAGTGCTGAACATTTCCTGCGGTCGGGCGTTACCTTTGCCACAATGAAACAGGTGGTAGCCTTTCTTCTGGGAATGCTGATGCTCGTAAGCGGCCTGGTTCCGCAGAACGATCTGACGGAGCTCAGCAAGCTGCCGCAGCTGCTGGAGCACTACCGCTACCACCGCACCTTGGCGCAGGGTCAGCTTTCACCGCTGGCGTTTCTGGCGCTGCACTACGGCCCCCACGGCACCGACCACCGGCAGCACCCCTACACCTCCCGCGACGCCCAGGACCACCACAGCCTGCCTCTGGATCAGCACCACCACGATTGCGTGATGGTGAGCTTTGTGCTGCCCACCAGCCGCGTAGCCTTTCCGGCGCCGGCCCTTGCCTGGCCTACCACCGTGTACCGGGCCGAAGCAGGACCGCTGTACGCCTTCAGCGTCAGCAACTCGCTGCTGCAGCCGCCCCGAGCTTAGCAGCCGTACGCTGCCGGGCGTAGTGTGCCCGCTGTACGCGTCCTGATAGCCCGCTTCTCAGAGGGCTATGCCACATTCTCTTCTTGTTTTCGTCATTGTCATGGACTTTTGCGCTGTGCTCCGGGCTTTTCTGCCGGGGCTTCGCGTAGCGCCCTGACTAGCGCACTCCGTTTCGGCCGGGCGGGTTCCGGAGGGCTATGCTCTCCTGCCTGCTGCCCAAAATTGGCGGCGGCTTATCTGCTAGGCCACTCAGGCCAACGAAGACGCTCTGCTTCTCCTGATATGCTTTCAAAAATTATAGCGGCTAGCATCCGGAATAAGCTGCTGGTGGTGCTCATGCTCGTAGGGCTAGTAGCCTGGGGTGGCTACTCTGCCGCGCACCTGCCCCTCGATGCCATTCCTGATGTTACCAACAATCAGGTCCAGGTTATCACCCAAAGCCCTGCCCTGGCGGCGCAGGAGGTAGAGCAGCTCCTCACGGTGCCCCTGGAGCTGCAACTGCGCACTATTCCGGGCGTGACGGAAATCCGGTCTACTTCCCGCTTTGGCCTCTCCGTGGTTACGGTAGTGTTTGAGGACGAAGTAAGCACCCTCGAAACCCGGCAGCTGGTGGCCGAAAAGCTCCGGACTGCCGAGGCAGAGCTAGGGGCCGACCTTGGCACCCCCACCATGGCTCCGATCACGACTGGCCTAGGCGAGATTTTCCAGTACACGCTGCATCTGAAACCGGGCTACGAGCACAAATACTCCCTCGATCAGCTGCGCGATGTGCAGGACTGGATTGTGAAACGCCAACTGGCTGGAGTGGCCGGCGTAGTGGAAGTCAGCAGCTTTGGGGGCCACGTGCGCCAGTACGAGGTAAGCGTAGACCCAGAGCGCCTGAACGCTGCCGGCGTCAGCATGACGGAACTCTACACGGCCCTGCAGGACAACAATGCCAACACCGGCGGCAGCTACCTGGAACGGGGCCCCAACGCCTACTTTATCCGGGGCGAGGGCCGCGCGGCATCTTTGCAGGATATTGGCAGTATCGTCGTCAAGCGCGTGGGTACGTCGCCCCTGCTGGTGCGCGATATAGCCGATGTGCGCTTCGGGCACGCCATGCGCTACGGCGCCATGACGCGCAACGGCCAGGGCGAAACGGTGGGCGGCATTGTGCTTATGCTGAAAGGGGCTTCCTCTGAGCAAACCATTAAAGGCGTGAAAGCGCGCGTGCAGGAAATTCAGAAAGCCCTGCCTCCCGGCATCGTGGTAGAGCCCTTCCTCGACCGCACTAAGCTCATCGATAAGGCCATTCATACGGTTTCCAAAAACCTGATTGAAGGCGGCGTAATTGTGGTGGCGGTACTGCTGCTACTGCTGGGCAACTTCCGGGCGGGCCTGGTGGTGGCTTCCATGATTCCGCTGTGCATGCTGTTTGCGCTAGGCCTCATGCGCACCTTCGGCGTGTCGGCCAACCTAATGAGCCTGGGCGCTCTTGATTTCGGGCTGATTGTGGATGGCGCCGTAATTATTGTTGAGGCCATGATTTTCCACCTCGTGCACTTTCGTGAGCGGGCCGAAGGCGAAACCATGGACCAGGTAGCCGAAACGGCCGCCACCCGCATGATGCGCTCCGCGTTGTTCGGGCAGCTTATCATCCTCATCGTGTACCTGCCCATTCTGGCTCTCACCGGCATCGAGGGCAAGATGTTCCGCCCCATGGCTCTCACGGTGAGCTTCGCCATTCTGGGCGCCATGCTGCTATGCCTGACCTACGTACCGGCTGTAGCCGCCTGGGTCCTGCGCAAGGATGTGAAAGAAGAAGGCACCCTGGCCTACCGCATTATGCAGTTTCTGTACCGCGGCTATGCGCCCCTGATCAAACGGGCGCTGCAGCTGCGGGCAGTAGTAGCCGCCGTAGCCGTAGGCCTGTTGGTGCTGGCCGGCTGGCTTTTTACGCGCATGGGCGGCGAGTTTATCCCACAACTGGATGAAGGCGACTTTGCCATTAACGTGACGCTGGCGCCCGGTTCGTCTCTGGCCCAGAGCATTACGACCACTACCAAAGTACAGCAAGTGCTGCTCCGGAAATTTCCCGAAATAGAGCAGATAGTAGGCAAAATCGGCACATCCGAAATTCCCACCGACCCGATGTCCCTGGAAGACTCCGACCAGATTGTAATCCTGAAAGATCAATCTACATGGACTTCGGCTTCCTCGCGGGAAGAGCTGGCCGGCAAAATGAGCGAAGCGCTGGCCGGCATTCCGGGCGTGAACCTGGAGTTTCAGCAGCCCATCCAGATGCGCTTCAATGAGCTGATTTCGGGCGTAAAGTCCGATATCAGCATCAAGATTTATGGCGACGACCTAGGCCTGTTGTATGAGAAGGCCAACGAAGCGGCCAACCTGATCCGGCCGCTGGCGGGCGTCGGCGACCTGAAAGTGGAGCAGATTGCGGCCCTGCCCCAGCTGCGCGTGACCTACAACCGCCAGAAACTGGCGCAGTATGGCCTACGCGTATCGGAGCTGAACACGCTGTTGCGCGCTTCCTTCGCCGGCGATATTGCCGGACAAGTCTATGAAGGCGAGCGGCGCTACGACCTGGTAGTGCGCCTCGACTCTGCCCACCGACGTGGCCTTGATGACCTACGTAGCCTCTACGTAGACCTGCCCGATGGCCAGAAGGTGCCCCTGGAAGAGGTAGCCACCGTGGATTTCCGCAATGCGCCCATGCAGGTTTCCCGCGATGATGCCCGTCGTCGTATCAACATCGGCGTCAACGTTCGTAACCGCGACGTGGAGAGCTTGGTGGAAGAAATTCAGCAGAAGCTCCAGGCTCAGTTGCAGCTTCCTCATGGCTATACGCTGCAATACGGCGGGCAATTCGAGAACCTGCAACAAGCCAAAGCCCGCCTGGCAGTGGCCGTGCCGGTGGCACTCCTCCTGATTTTTGTGCTGCTGTACTTCTCGTTTTCCTCCGTTAAGCAAGCTATCCTCATCTTCACGGGCATTCCGCTGGCTGCTATTGGTGGCATTCTGGCATTGTGGCTGCGCGATATGCCCTTTAGCATCTCGGCGGGCGTGGGCTTTATTGCGCTGTTTGGCGTGGCGGTGCTCAATGGCATTGTGCTGGTGGCCAGCCTCAACGAGCTGGCTATTGCCGGGGTGCAGCAGGTGCAGGAGCGGGTAGTACGTGCCACCGCCGAGCGGTTTCGGCCCGTGCTCCTCACAGCGGCCGTAGCTTCGCTGGGCTTCCTACCAATGGCTCTTTCCAACTCCGCGGGGGCCGAAGTACAGAAGCCGTTGGCCACAGTAGTTATTGGCGGCCTCATTTCGGCTACCCTGCTCACCCTGATAGTACTCCCCGTACTCTACACCTTCTTCACGAAAGACGGTGAGCCCAGTCCCATCGAGGCCACTCCGGAAGCCATAGCCGATGCACTCGAAAATCACGATTTACAACACTAGCGAGGGCAGCTTCCAGGCACCTTCTTTCTGGCCTGGCTTCTTGGGTGTGATAATGAACAGTGCCAAATCATGCGCGATGCAAACGCCTCGTGCTGTATCCAAAGCCTTTTTTCAGTGATACGATATCCTTTCCTTCTCCTGCTGGCAAGTCTGCTGCTAGGCCACCTAGCCACCGCCCAGACCACGCCCCGCACGCTTCCGCCCCCGGCTCCACCGGTGGCCCCGGTCCCGACGGGCCCGCTCACGCTGCAGCAAGCCCTCCAGACTGGCCTACGCCAGAGCTTGCTGGTGCAAACCGGCACACTGGAAGTGGAGCGCCAACGCGCCCTTACCCGCACCGGCTACGACTTGCCTCGCACCGTGGTCGATTATCAGTA
Source organism: Hymenobacter gelipurpurascens (assembly GCF_900187375.1). NCBI lineage: Bacteria > Pseudomonadati > Bacteroidota > Cytophagia > Cytophagales > Hymenobacteraceae > Hymenobacter > Hymenobacter gelipurpurascens. The sequence continues at coordinate 2,226,430 of NZ_FYEW01000001.1, forward strand.
TGGCCAAATTTCCGGTCCGCTCGGCGACCATAGCCTGAACATAGTGCAGCAGAGCGCTTTACCAGGGCTTTATGCAGCGCAGCGCAAGCTGCTGGAAGGCCAGGTACTCACGGCGGAGCAGCGCACCCGCCAGCAGCGCCGCGACCTGACCCGGACCATCCAGGGGACTTATTATGAGTTGCTGCTGAGCTACCGCCGGGCTGCCCTTCTGCGCCGGCAAGATAGCCTGTACCGGCGGGCCGCCCGGGCGGCCCGCATCCGCTACCAAACCGGCGAGACCAACCGCTTAGAGCAGGTTTCGGCCGAAGCTCGTTCGCGGGAGCTACAAAACCGGCTGGCCCTTACGCTCACCGATATTCAGGTACAGCAGCAGCAGTTGGGCATCCTATTGAATCTAGGCCAGTCGGCTGCCATCGACACTACTGCCAATGCAATAGCGGCCCTCTCCCCCACCGATACGCTAGGCCTCTCCGCCGAAGCTAACCCGACACTGGCCTTGCTGCAGCAGGAGATAGAAGTGAGCCGCCGCCAAACGCGGGTAGAACAGCTACGTCGCCTTCCGGATGTGCGAGTGGGCTATTTCAACCAAACTATCAATAAGGAACGGGGCTTCCAGGTGGCCCAGGCCGGCGTAGCGGTGCCGCTGCTAGGAGGCGCCCAGAAAAACCGGATTCAGGCGGCCCGCATCGGCGAGCAAGCGGCCGAAGCGCAGTTGCAATATGCCACCGCCCAGCTCCAGGGCCAGCTGAGTGTCCTACGAAGCCAACTGACTCGGGCCCGCACTTCATTGGCTTATTACGAGCAAACCGCATTGCCCCAAGCTCGCCTCATCCTCAATACAGCCGAAAAAAGCTTCCGCGCCGGCGACATTGAGTATGTGGAATATGTGGTAAACACCGATCCGGCCTGGCAAATCCAACAGGCCTACCTCGACCAAATTCGCCAGTACAATGATCTGGCACTCAGTCTTCAGTCGTTAATCGGCTCTGATGCTCAATAAGCTCTTCCTCCACATGAAATTTTACCCAATTCTGCTGCTGGCCACCTTCCTGACTGCCTGCGGCAACGATAAACCTGCCCAGACGGAAGCCGCCGAGCCCGCAGCTCCAACTGCCCCCTCCAACCCCGATCAGGTGAGCGTAGGCCAGGCCCAAGCTCAGGCCGCGGGCATTGAAACCGGCTCCTTCACCTGGAAAAACATGACGACCAACGTGCAGGCCAACGGCACCATTGATGTGCCGCCCCAGAACCGGGCCTCTATTAGTGCCGTGATGGGCGGCTACGTGCAGTCGGTGGCGGTGCTGCCGGGCCAACAGGTGCGGCGCGGCGGCGTGGTAGCCATTCTGCGCCACCCCGATTACCTGAAGCTACAGCAGGAATATCTGCAGAGTAAAGCCCGCGTAAAATTTCTGCAGCAGGAACTGCAGCGTCAGCAAACCCTCGATGCGGAAGATGTAGGCGCCAAGCGTAAGCTCCAGCAGGCCCAGAGCGACTTCAGCTCCGAAACCGCCAATCTGCGCGCTACTGCCGGGCAACTGCGGATGCTGGGCATCTCCATGGCCCAACTCGACCGAGGCATAATTACGCCTACAGTACCGCTGGTGTCACCTATTGGCGGTTACGTGAAAACGGTGAGCATTAACCCCGGCCAGTTTGTAAACCCACAGGATGTACTGGCAGAAATAGTAGACCGCTCCGATATGCATCTGGAGCTCAAGGTGTTTGAGCGCGATATCGCCCGCGTGAAAAATGGACAGCGCATCCTGTTCAAAATACCGAGCCGCGGCTCCGCCGAAGACCTCACGGCACGCGTATTCCTCGTCGGCAAAGCCTTTAATGATGACGCTCGCACGGTAAGCGTACACGCCCACTTAGAGCCGGAGCGCGACGATGTACTGCCCGGCCAATACGTATCAGCGCAGATTCAGACCGCTGGTGCCCGCCAGCGCACACTCCCCGAAGACGCCGTAATCCAGGCCGGTGAGTTCAGCTACATTTTCGCCAAAACCGGCTCCGTAGGCCACTCCTACCACCGCTACAAAGTAAAAACTGGTACCAGTGAAAACGGTGATGTAGCCGTAACACTCCTGGAGAATCTCCCAGACACTACGCACCTCGTACGCCACGGCGCCTATTTCCTGGATGCCGAGCTGAAGAAAGGGCAGGATGCCGAAGAATAGGCCTAAGTGGCACAAGAAACAAAAAACCTGGTGAACCTATCCTGACCTCCAAGGTGAGCCGTGTGCCGCACCTGCTGGCAGCGGCATCGGCTATCAACGTGGCCGCCGGCGGGCGCCCCCTGGTGGGCAAGACGTTTACGCCGTTCAAGCACATGGCCTTGGGTGGCGTTACCTCGGCACTGGTAAGGGAGTCGGTAAGTGGTGGCGCTGCGAGCTTCGACTACGAGGCCATGGGCGCTGCTACGGCATCAGCCTTGCGAAAGACGCCCGTAGTGGCCCGCATCAGTGATGTGAAGGAAGGACTCAGCCGGTCTGAGTTTACCGACAGCATGGCCAACTCCTAAAAGCAAAAGCCCCGACCTGTGTAGGCCGGGGCTTTTTTATCACATAAAGGCTGTGCTATTTAGATTTCACCTTCTTGTCCTTACCGTTAGGTTTGGCTGTCAACGTCAGCTTGATCTCACCTGATGGCTCCGTAACAGCCACCGTGTTATAGTTGCGGGTCACTCCATTGACGGTTTCCTGATAAGTGGAGTTAAACACCAAGCGTTTCGCCGGCCGGGAGGCGGCGGGAACAGTGCCTGTCCAAACGGCCGTTGAGTTACCTGAAGGGGTCACCATAAACTTCTCCTGAGTCATATCTACGCACGAGATGCCGCCGGGCAGACCCAGTAAGACGTTACTCATGCATTCTCCTCTCTCAGCTTTTTGCACATAGGCACCGTTGCCCTGTTGAACAGCGCCACCAATCGTGTTTTGTGCTTGAAGGGAAGTGGCACTTAAAGAGAGGCCTACGAAGAAGGCAGCACCAGCTATTTTTTGAATGAAGTTTTTCACAGGAAATGGGTTTAGTAAATGGAGATGTACAAATGCACCAACACACATTTCCAATTACTGTACCAGAAATTGATCGCATTATGCCAATCTCCGTTGCTACGAGTCATAAAAAGTTTCGTTGCCCGTGATTGCACTGCCTTACCGTCCCTGCTGCTGGGGTGGTGGATAATGACAGACACGTACCAGCCGGCCTTCGGCAATGTCATTGAGGAACGGCACCAGCAGGGCGTTCAGCGATACGCCTTCTTTGCGGGCCAAGTCCTTCAGCTTCTTTACAACAAGTGGTTTAGGAGCTAATTCCATAGGGTAGAATACAAGTGTGCCGGGAAAGTGCCGGGATTCTACCGGGAAGTTACCGGCACTTTTGTGCTAGGCGCATGTTCCTGCGCGAGGTTTGTTGCACACGCCCCCTATGGGTGTCTGCACACTATGCCTGAGCTCCTCATTCCTATCCGCGAATACATCGGTACCTCCGAGTTTAACTGGGATACCTATGAGTTCGAATGGGCAACCAATGCGGATGATGTTCGCATGATGGTGGAGTGGGCCCAGTACGATGGCCTGGAAGTAGATAGCATCTGCCTGGAAATCGGGGTCTGCTACGGCGGCTCCGTGCTGCACGGCATGGAAATCTACAACTACCTGAAAGGGCTAGGCCTGCCGATCCGCACCCGCATTCTTTCGCTGGCAGCCAGCATGGGCTCGGTGATTCCCTTGGTAGGCGACGAAATCGAGATTGAGCAGACCGCTCAGATACTCGTGCACGGTCCCAGCAGCTATGCTGCCGGGACCGTCCGGGAAATCACGTCGGATCTCAAGCAGCTCAATGACCTGCTCATGAAAACTACGCTCACTGGTAAGGAGCCCAAGTTCCCGATGTTCTTTGAAGCCCCTATTTCCGGTGGTATTACGCAGCTAGCCGCTTCGCGTGCCTACCTGGATGCGCTGGTAGTACTGCCCGCCTAAGCATGCGGGCTGAATACTCGGAGGAATTGCTAAGCCGGGTAGAAACCTGGCTTAGCTACTCTTTCTCCAAGCGGCGCACCCGCGACAATGTAGCCGATCTGCACCAGCTCTACTCCCTCATCACGGGAGGCAGTGCCCAGGGCTGCACCAACTGCAATTTTTCTGGCTATGTGGGCATCCTTGAAGCCTACCAACGCCAATCCTTCCGCCTTTTAGACCCAGAAACAGTGTCAAACTCTTCTTATACCCTCGCCCCTGGCTATGAAGAACAGCAATTCGTGCATGACGCGTTTGATGGTGTGGTAACCTCCGAAAACCTGACCGATAAAGCGGCTGAATTCTTCATTGAGAAGGGCTTCAAGCATGCCTTCGTGAAGAAAATAGCACCGAAAGCGGAGTCAGAACATTCGAAGCCAAAAACCAAAGCGGATTATCAGGCCCGCTACAAAGAACTACTGGGTGAAGACGCTGATGACAAGCTCACCATTGCCCAGCTAACCGAAGCTATCGACGCCAAACAGGCTGAACTCGATAAGCAGGACTAGAATAGTCCGACTCTCTGCCAAAAAGGGCTGCTGCTACCTGTAGTAGCGGCCCTTTTTCTTTTCTCTCCACTGCTTCTGACAACTTCCTGATGGCTAAGCGCCGCCGCTCTTCTACCGTTTCCCTGCTGAGAGTTGGTGCACCCTCGTCGGTGCTCAATGCCCCACCTGCCCCAGTAGGTGCCGGTGGCGAAAAGCTTAAGCTCATCACCTGGGGAGCTAATGACAACCTGCCTCAGGAGTGTTTGCGCATCGTGTACGACTCGGGCACGGCAGAGGCCTGTGCTACTCGGATAGCCCAGTTCATTGGCGGCAAAGGGTTTGCCTCGAAGGCCACCGCTACCATGCGGGCCAACGATGAGCAGACGCTGAATGATATTTTAGCTGAAGCCAAGCACTACACGGGCATGGGCTTCGGCGCTGCTATCGTGTGCCGCTTCACCTATGGGGGGCAGCGGGGCGATGTGTTTGTCGAGCCGGCGGATTGTACCCGTCCGGAGAAAGGTGGCCTAGGCCGCTACGTAGTAAACTATGGCTTAGCAGAGGGCAAACGTGCCGCTGCTGATAACCGGGTGTATTTGCCTTATAACCCGCTGGCTAGCGAGGAAGAGATTGCGGAAGAGGTGCTAGCCGCTGTTCAGTCAGAGGCGGGTTATTGGGGCCACCTGGTATGGAGCTTTGAGGCGCGGCCTGGCCGTACCCAGTGCCCGGTGCCCAGCTATTACGCGGGCAAAGAAGATCTGGAAACGGATGCCGCGCTGGCCCGCTTCGATAAGAAGCAGGCAGCCAACGGCTTCTTTCCGGATGCAGTGATGACCGTAGTAGGGTCCAAGTTTGCGGCCTATGCCGATCCGGAATTTGTGCCAGAAGCCGGCCAAATGGCAGACGATGCCCCCGATATCGAATCGCCGGACCTGGCAGCTGTGAAGGCGCAGGTAAAGCAGCTCAAAGGCTCCGAGTCTGATTCCTCGGTGATGCTGATGGCCGTGGATACGAAGGATGAAATTCCGGATATCAACTTCATCGATAAGGGCCCCAACTCTAAAGGCCTGACCGACATGCGTAATCGCATTACAGGGGCCGTGTGTCGCCACATGGGCGTGCCACCGGTGCTAATCGGGGTAGCGGAGCCCGGCATGCTGGGCAGCAATCAGCAGATTGTCAACAGCATCAAGCTCTTCAACCTAACGGTAGAGCCGAAGCGGGCTGAAATCATTGCGCCGCTGGCCAAGCTGTTTCCGGAGCTGACTGATTGGACAGTAAAGCCCCTAAGCCCGGTAGACTATCTGGATCCGATCATTGCCGAGAAGCTGACGGATGATGAGATACGGGCGTTCGGAGGCTACCCAGAACTAGAAAAACCCCAGTCTACCGAAGCCGAGCGCACGCTGCAGGCCTTGGCTGGTCTCGATGCTTTGGTGGCCAACAAAGTGCTGGAAGATCTAACCGAAGATGAGCGCCGTGCCCTGGTAGGCCTAGGCCCGAAAACCACCCCCAAACCCGTGCCTGCCTCATGAGCATACTCCTGATCACCGTAGCCGACTTCCCCGAGTTCTGGCCCCTGTCCATCAACACGGCCCCTGAGCTGGTAGAGCCCTACATCCGCAAGGCCCAGACCTTCGACGTGCGCCCGCTTTTTACTGCGGCTGAATGGCAAGGATTTGAAAGCAACCTCGGTAATGGTACCACAGAGTTCCCAGGTGTCGAGTTTGACCCTGAAGAGTTTCTGGCTACGCCCCCGCCTTCGGCCTGGGACAATCCTACGCTGGCTGCGCTTTGGGTCGGATTTGCCAAACCGGTGCTAGTTACCGAGTCCTTCCGCCGCCTCATGCTCTGGCACGGTACGCATGTGACGCCCAACGGGCTGGAAACCATGCAGGACATCAATAACCAGCCAGTTACCAGTGCCCGCCGGGCTGAGCTCAAAGCCGATGTAGAAGCCGAGCGCAACCTCTACGCGGGCCGGTTGCAGGCGGCGTTGCGCGCTTACCGGGGCACCGTGCCTACCACCACTTGCGGGGCCAGCACCCGCCGCCGCCCCGGTCGGGGTGGTGTGACCTTCCACGCTATTTAATCACAGGCCAGCTGCATGACGCGCGCGCAATTCAAACAAGCCTTACGGCAGGTATTCAAAGTCACCCAGGGCGGGCCCGCCAATGTTACCCGTAGCTCACCAGTCATCAACCTGTTTGATGGCATGGCCGATAGCTTCGCCCTCAAAAGCGAGATACCCCAGGCCGCCGGCTTTACCACTATCACGGATGGCCAGTTCGGCACCCATCCCGAGTTTACCTCCCAGGCAGATTTGAACGCCTACCTGCTCCAGCAAGTGGCCAACGGTGTTGCCGTTACTATTCCCGCTACGCCAACGGGCGCGCAGGTAGATGACGTGGGCAATATCTTCTCTCACCTGGCCGTGCCGGGCTATGCCTCAGCTGCGGACTATGAGTTGGAGAAAGCCGATGTAGCCGCGGGCTTCTCAACTCCGGAGAATATCTACGCTCAGGGGGGGCGCATCTACTATCCCGGCATCACGGGGCCGCATAGTGTAGGCTCCGTGCATGCACGGGTGAAGGCCAGTGGTGGCCGGCCAGCCGGGCAGTTCGTGAGCAACGCTACGGCCTTCACTGGGCCGGTGGTAGTGCCAGGTCCTACGCTTACCCAGGCGCAGCCTGCCAGTGGCCTGGTCGGTGCTCAGGTAATCCTAACAGGTACCAACCTAACCGGGGCCATCGTCGCCTTCAATGGCACGGCCGCAGCACCCGCAAGCATCACGGCTACGCAGATTGTAGTACCCGTGCCCGCCGGGGCAACCTCAGGCAACATCACCGGTACTACCAACGCGGGCACGGCTACGCTGTACTTCACGGTCACCGCCCCCGCGGCCAACGTGCTGCCCGTGGCCAATGCCGGGAGTGCTACCTCTATCACGTTGCCTACCAACTCCCTTGTGCTTAATGGAGTAGGCACGGATGCCGATGGCACCATCACCGGCTATCTATGGGAACAGACCATCGGGCCCAATCAGGCTACGGGTTTGCCTTCTACCCAGGCCCAGATTGTGGCGGGTGCGCTGGTGCAGGGCACCTATCAATTCAAGCTCACCGTTACCGATAACAAGGGCGGAACGGGCACCTCGACGGTACAGATAACCGTGAATGCGGCCCCGGTGACCACGACTATCACGCAAGTGGTGGTTGATGGTGACAGCCTGGAAATGGCCAGCCAGGTATTAGCTGCCGAACGCTACCCAGAACGGTTGAAAGTGCGCCTAGGCGCAAACTTTGGGGATTTCTTTAACGCGGGCGTAGATGGCCAGACGGTGCAGCAAATGCTCTCTGACCAGCAATCCCAGATACTTAGCCGCTATAATGCCAGCACCTACACGGGTATGCACATCCTGGATGTGGGCGGGGGCATTAATGATATCCGACTAGGAGCCACGGCAGCGCAGGCCTATGACCGTTTAAAGCAGTACCATAAGGCAGCACAAGCAGCCGGATTCAAGACTGTAGCCCGCACTCACACCAGCTTCAACAATAACACCTTTGAGCGTCCCGCTGCTGAAATTGAAGCGGAACGCATTGAGCTGGACAAGCTGATTCGGGCGGGCTGGAAGGATGATTGGGGCGCCTCGGCTCTCGTGGACTTGCACCAGAATGCTATTCTAGGCAAGTATGTGTACCCGGCGCAACCTGACCAAGCCTATTTCCAGCCGGACGGCATCCACTTCACGGCCCTTGGCAATGACTATAAGGCGCAATTAATGGCCCCTGCGTTTCTGGCTATAGCTTCAGGTGGCACCTACGGGGCAGTTACTCCCTACGCCAGCTCTTCCACGATGGACTACGACCCGACAACGCTCTCCAATGCCGCCACCGGCACGAAACGCGGGGTGACGCTGCGCAACTCGGAAAACTTTAATGCTCCGGAACAAACGGAGTCATTCCGCCTAACGGTGGATACTGTTAGCCAAGCCTTTACTGTGTTCGCCACCAAGGCCAAGCTCACCGGCGGAGCCGTATCGGGGGCATATTCTGTGCTGCTGTCGGGGCAGAATCTGCAAGTGCGGTCGTATGATGGGGCGGGAGCTATCTCGGCAAGCAAAGCCCTGGCCCTGGGCGCGACCTACAATGTGACCCGCCGCCGTAACGCCTCTGGTTCCATAGACCTTTTTGTAGACAGCGTGCTGGTTGGCTCGGTGCCCACGCCCGGCCCGAACGATCCGACTATTAAAGTAACAATTGGAGCTCTGCTAGTAGACGGAGCTTACTCCTATTTCTTTGGGGGGCGTATTAGCAATTATTCGCTCAATACCACGGCTCTATCTGATGGAGACATCGGTATTATTCACGCCCAGAACTGCGCCCTGACACCTGACCAATACGGGCAATCCTCCTGGTATGCCTATAGCCCGCTCAATAAAGCGGCTACCGATACGGCTTTCCCGAACTTGGTTGCGCCAGGGAATCCGTTTGATGTGTTTGTGGTCTAGTTTGTCTTTGCGACCATTCCAGAGCCCCAAATACCATCCCCAGATACAGGATTATCAGCGCCCACACAGGCCAGGGCCAGTCGGGATGCCAGGAATCCTCATCGTCTAGGTCTCGCAAATGCTCAATACTCATAACAGATCAGCTAGCTAAGTAAGGCACCAAACTACTGGTTTTAACAGACTCTACCTAGTATACAGTTGGCTGCTTCTGTTAGATAGAGCCCCTTCAAATTTGGGTGCGAGATGGCTTTTACCAGCTACTCTTAAGAAGAAAAGAATAGCTCTCTGGATGGGGGCTTTTCATTTCTCTTCTTGGCCTACTTCCTTTATTATATGCACTTGTGTATTATAGGCTAGGCAGTGTAGTTATAGCGATAGTACTTTTGCTAGATATCTATACTGGCTTTATGAAGGAAGTACGCTCGTTAACAAGTCTGCGCTGGTTTGCGGCCCTCTTTGTATTTTTCTTCCACGTTGACATGGCTCACCGCACGCCACTGACGTGGCTACCCTGGCGCCTTCAGGCCATTGTGCAGCAGGGCCGATTAGGCGTATGTGTATTCTTTGTACTAAGTGGCTTTGTCATGGTACTAGCTGCCTCTCGCTACTTAGCCCAACCGGCGGACAACTTCCTTTCAGCCCATTACATACGGGACTTCTATCAGCGCCGCTTCGCCCGAATTTACCCGGTTTACCTTACTGGCCTGTTACTGGTTGCTGCCATCAGCCTGCGCCTGAGCACCTTGCCCAGTTGGCCAGTGATACTGGCCAACCTAACGCTCACTACCGGCTACTTCACCGATACGCGACTGGCTTGGTATGCCGGCGGCGCACACTCTTTAAGCACCGAGTTTTTTTTCTACCTAGTTACTCCATTGCTGTTGTTCTGGCTTTCGCAGCGGAGCCGCTTGGCTTTGCAGGGAGTAGCCATAACGGCAGTAGCGGTTGGTGTAGGCTTAGGCGTAATCAATATGCTCGCTCCTGGACGCCTCAGCATGGATGTTCCCTTTGCCTTCCCACCATTCCGGCTTCCAGAGTTTGTATGCGGCATCTGCACGGGGCTGCTGGTGGTTCGCTATAACTGGAAGCCGGCCGCTTGGCTAGCGCCTGTGCTACTAGTCATGTGTGCCATTTACCTGTCGTATGCAGGGCCTTTGGTACCCGCTGTTACGCTGCTGCATAATTGGATTGTAGTACCCACAGTGGCCATACTCTTAGCCTCCCTTTACCACTATGAGAGTACACCGCTCTACTCTTGGATGCAGCATAGATGGCTACACTCCCTAGGTGAGATTTCTTTCTGCTTCTACATCGCTCAGCTTCCGCTTTCTCAGTTACTCGACGCGTTGATAGCAGGAAAGCACGTTAGCCAGAACAATCATTGGGTTACGTTTGTCGGCCTCCTGCTCAATATTGGGGTAGCCATGGCTATGCGCAAGTTCATAGAGAATCCGGCCTATGATTGGCTCATGAGAAAAACGAAAAAGCCGCAAAGGACACAGGTTGCCTCGTAACAAAGGCCAACCATAACACTAGCCCCGCCCATCCGGCGGGGCTTTTTAGTGCGATTATATCAGTTCAGCAGGTTCTGCACAATATGCCACAGTGCGACTGGCCACTCTAATGTAGCGATAGCTACAAGGGCTGGCCATGACCATGCCTCGGCAGATAATCCAGTCGCAAGCGCCTAGCGAACTATTCTCTTCTTTCGGGGGTCCCCTCCTGGGAAGCTATCAGTTGCCGAATCGTAGCCTTCAGGCCAAAATGATTCAGGGAGTTGCTTCCACGAACGAATAGGAGGAATCGTGGGCGGGTAATAGGAAGTAGCACCGAGCAACCCCGCCAGCCTGTGGCGTATTGATAACATTAACTTGTGCATTGATCTAAGATTTTATTTACCTTAGTATAGACAAAAAAATACCCATTACCCATTTATTTTTACGATACGGTTCTACTCGCCCTGCCCTATCCGGCGGGGCTATCTTTGTGAAATCCCCTTAGTTCAGCAGGTTCTGAACAACGTAAAACACTGCCACTGGCCACCCTCATACGCCGATTGCTACAAGTGAAGGCCATAACCACGTTGCGGCCTGCTCTTCTGATAAGTCGCTAACGATTGCCGGCCGCTCAAGGGCTGCTCGATACGTTGGGGAACTGTGGTTGAACAGATAGAACGCGAAGTGAATTACGCCAGGCTCCACGTAGATTTTTACCAGTTCCATTTAGAAGCCACATAGAGCCCTACAAGGGCCAATAGCGTAAGGCCTACCCAAATCAAAATCTCAGTACGTGATGTGAGCTGATCGTCATCAACCTCTGTATCTCCCCAATTTTCAAAGCTCGTAATAGCGGTTAAGTAAAGTATCGTTTGATAAAAGGTTGAATCAGTTTTTCTAGGATATAAGCTAGTCCACAGCACAAAGCTAAGTAACCAACTGCCCGAACCAACCAGGCCAGCGGTGTGCTGGAAAAAACATCTACGCGGGCAAAAACGTATAGCAAGGGCATGTGCACCAGGTACAACGCAAAGGATATTCCAGCTGCCTGTGTCAATACACCCAGTACCGCCTTTGCTTGGCGCTCTACCAAGGTGGGTAGGAAGTAAAATGCCAGCGAGGCCACGTAGCAACTGATAGGAATAGCCAGGTTGTATTGCTCCTGAGCGGACAGAGTAGAGATATAGCGAAAGGTTATCAAGGGGAGCAGCATGAGCACTCGGCTAATGATTTTCCGGCCTGGGTACTCCTTGCCTATGAACATTCCGAGAATAAACAGGCAGTATGGCAGGTAGGCAAAATCAACTGGCTCAAGGATGGTGTGCCACCAACTCATGTTTGCCGGATATTGCAACCAGCCGCCTGTCAGGGCCAGAAGTTTGCTACCTATTGTCAGGAATACATTGAAGTTTTGCAGCGACACAAAGAGTAACAGGGCGCTGAGCATCTGGCTATAGGTCGGCTGGAAGGCTGGCCTATCTTGCAGGAAGCGAGCCAGCGCAGCACCTAGTAGCCAAAAGGTGAATCCTAGCGCATAGGTCGTTAAAAAGATTACTGGAGCACCCAGCGCTAGGTTGATTAGGCCTACGAGTAGCGCCCCCAACGCTGCCCACTGGGGCGGCACCCTGAAGAAACTTAGTGGCAGGAACAGCAAGTAAAAACACACCTCTTGAGCCAAAGACCAGGAGGGGTTTAATTCCATCATAACCGGCGAAAGCGCACCCTGTAAGAGCGTAAAATGCGCTAGTTTAGTTTGCCAGCTATAAGCAGTAGTGGCCACAAACAACGTAAACAGCAGCACTACTAGGTAGATTGGGTAAAGGCGTACAGCGCGTTTCTTCAGGTAGGCTCCTATATCCGTCCTGGTGGTTATTGGCTTCGTGGAAATTTCTATGACGTACCCGCTGAGCAGAAAGAAGATGAGTACTGCAAAATGACCAGACGGCGTGAAGGAAGCTGGTCCGGAAAGTTGATAGTGGGGGCTAAGTAAGTGGTTGTAAGCTGGCAGCAGTGCGTGATGCCACACCACCACAAGAGCCGCAAAGCCCCGTAGGGCCTCTAAGTTGTAGTTAATTTTAGTTCTCGGAATTGGGATAGCATCTTGGATAGCGCTCATGCATAAAGAAGCTGGTAAGCTGCAAAACTAGCCAAAGCATTATCACCGCACTTGCCCCGCTATTCGGAGCTCCAACATGCGGGGCTTTTTATGAGCCGAATCTCGCCGACAAAGGGCATGTGCAATAAGAGTCGGGGCAAAAGGCTAATGCGCTGCTTGATGTGAACGACGCCAATTTCCCTATGGCGTGACAAGACGCAAAAAGCCCCGGCCTATAGAGGTCGGGGCTTTTTATTTTTGCCTGTTTAGAGCCTCGCAACAGGAGAATAGCGGGAGTAGCCCACTTCACTGCAGGTGATAATCCAGCCGCAACAGCCTAGCGAACGGTTAACTTCCTCTTTCGGGGGTTACCCAGTGGGAAGCTATCAGTCGCCGGATCGTAGCCTTCAGGCCACCATTCCTCTGGCAGTTCATTCCACGACGAGATTGGATAAATAGGCGGCGGGTAGTAGGGTAGTGAGTTGAATAGGCGCTTTATGCCACTAAAGAGAAACTGTAATATTCGCATAACGTGAAAGTCCAGACGCAAAGCCTGACGCACAGAGTAAGATTATCGCAAAAACTAAACTGAGTTGACACGGGAGAGTAATTCAGATGTGAATTTCGCTAGCCGTTTTCCAAGCGGCTTTTCCACGAATCTGTGAAGTAGCCAAGCTAATGCAAACATTATGATAATTGTAGTAGCAAGCACTGTGTTCTTGTTGCTTTCATTGCCCAGTCGATGGAAAATAATAAAGCCAATATCACTATGTAGCAGGTACAGTGGGTATGTTAAACTGCCGAGGGTAGCAAACCATTTGTATTGTAGAAGCAACTTATTTGGGCGTGTTGCACTATAGAAAACCCCAAATATTACTGTAATAAAAACAGCTACTACAATGGGCGAGAAAGTGTCCTTGAAGTGCATACTTAGGCCTGCTGCTTCACCTAATCCAGCTTTAAGAGAAGCCAGGAAGGCAAAGGCCAGCAGCCCATAACGCAGTAGCTTCTTGCGACTGGTAGCGGGCTTATGCAACTGATAAAAGAGAATGCCAGCGGCGAAAAAAGGCGCGTAACCAGGAAAGAATAGGGAGGGTAATGGCGCGCCATGATGTGGCAGGCCAGGCCAGATAGCATAAAGCAACCACGCCGCAATAAGGTAATCCAGGTATGCAAATAAGCGGTAGCCAATGATCAGTGAAATAAGGAAATAGAAGACAATCTCAATGCTAAGCGTCCAGTACGCGCCATCTACATGCTGTGTAATGCCCGCCAATTCATGGAACATGGTCATGTTGTAGATATATTCCAGCGGTGTGACATGCAACAATTCCCGTGCGCTCTGGCTAACTACTCCGGGCAGGAATAATAGCTTCACCAGAAAGGTCACAGTGCAGGCTATCCAAAAAGCGGGATATAGGCGGGAAATGCGCGAAATAAGAAACTGGCGAACCGTTTTGCTCTCAGCGCTCATTAGCACTACATAGCCTGAAACGATAAAGAACAACTGTACCCCTAAGTATCCATATTTTGTAATTGGAGCCAGCGACAGGAAGGGTAATGGACTGAGGTTATCTGCAGCATATGCGCGGTAGGTGTAATGATAAATCAGTACACTCGAAGCGGCCAAACAGCGTAATAAATCCAGAAAGTAGTTGTGTCTTGTTACTTGTTTAGAGGCCAGCATAGATAGAGACTGATACAGGAGGAACAAAAAGAGTAGAGCACTGCAAAACTAGGCAAAGCAGTTCTCACCGCATTCGCCCTGCTATTTAAAGCCTCGCCCCGCCCCATCCGGCGGGCTTTTTTGTGCCTTGATTAGCCGGGCAAGGGCGTGTGCAACAAGAGTCGAGGCAAAAGGCTAATGGCCTGCTAGTGTGCGGGTACCTTCGCAGAGTACACTTATCTGCTGTATCTGCTATCCGCCCATTAGCCCTTTTATGACTACCCGAACTGAACAAATAGCGGAGACAGCCGCCACCAAAGAAGGCATGAACATTCGCCTCTGGGTGCTGGCGGGCGTGGTAGCGGGGTTGCTACTCTTCGTGCAGGCCCTGATGACGTTCGTGATGACGAGCGCCGCCGCGAAGATGGACTCCTATTCCAAAGGGCTGAGTGAGGTGCTAACGGCTGTGCAGGTGATGAACGCCCGCAATGAGGCCCTGACCCAACGGGTAGCGGAACTGGAAAAAGCCAAAGCAGAAGCGAACACTGTGCATTCCAACATAGATATCCGGCTGCGCTCGGTCGAGCAGCGGGCCGCTATCCACGATCAGTACATGACGAGCAACAAATAACGGCCTACTTCTTACTCCAATGCTAAACCTTTCTTCTCGATTCTCTTCCGTGGTGTGCGCCGTGCGCCGCCTATTCCGCCGCCACAGCTGGGCCTACCTGTTCGTGATAGGGCTGGCCTCGTATCCGGTGCAGTACTATTGGCAGGTTCGCCATGCTGCCAGCCAGGGCACCAACGCTCGGGATGCCGCCGATTTGGCTGCGGCTACGGCCTCGAAAATGGTAGACCCTACCCAGGTGTTCAGCAAAATGAGCATTGCCGTGGGTGTGTTCTGCCTCATCAACCTGCTGGCGTGGTTTGCCCACAACCTGGCCACGCCCGTAGGGCCGGACTGGGCCAAAGGCGACTACCGCACCAGCAAGAACGGCTACCCGGCAACTCCTGGCTACAAGGGCACCTTCCTGGCCCTGGGCCATAAGGAGCGCCTCGATGCCTACAACCGAGAGCGGCTGTTTCAGATCATCGCCGCCGGCATCAGTGTGTGGGCTGCTTTCATGATTCAGTAATGAAGCGGCTCCTGCTCTGCCTGCTGCTACTCAGCACGCCCGTGCTGGCTCATGCCCAGCCGAGTCAGGCCCAGCAAACTATTAATGCTAAGGGTCTCATTGACTGGCTCACCGCCCGACTCTGGTTTCGGGAAACGCACGGCAACAACCGTAGCCCCGCCATCGATGCGCTGACCAAGGCCGGGGGTGGGCAGCTGGGATGGCCCTGGTGCGGCTATACCCAGCTGGCTAATCAACAGGCCAACAAGCTGCCCTTTCCAAAAGAGGCGGGGGCGGCCAGGGCGTGGTTTGTGGATAAGCTACGCACCTACTTTCTGGTGGGTCAGCGGGGTGCTCTCGATAGCCTACGGCCGGGCCATTTGGTAGGGCTGAGCTACGGTAACGGCATCAACCATGTCACGCGGGCGGTAGAAATCTTTCCACGCCTACGCAAGGGCCGGCCCCCTCGAGGAGCTTGGTGCATCGGGGGCAATGAAGGCCGCGGCACCACTGCAGGTATTCACCGCACCTATTACGCTGGGCCAGCTATCCGGGCCGCTTCCAACTACAACTACTAACGGACTTATGAAAGCTTTCCTTTGGCTGTTGCTCCTACTGTGTGGCTGCAAAGCCCTTTCCATTCCGTCGCGGGGTGTACCTGATGAGCAGGCCAGTGCAGATACACTGCACACTGACTACGTTCGGGAGAAGCCCTATAAGGCAGAGAACTACGCAGGCCAGCAACCAGCAACCCCCAGCCCCTCCCCAGTCAAGGAGAGTAAACCCAAGACAGGGGCCGGCAAAGTCATAGCCAGCGTATTTGACCGCTCTTCAGGAAAGCAGAAGATCAAGAACAGCACCATCATCTACCAGTGGGGCACGGGCAACACCGCCGCCGTGCCCACCAAGAATGAAGCGCCGGTGCAACTGGGAGAGGCCAACAAGTCTACCGATAACCGAGAGGCCGGCGCCGATGGCGGGGCCGCGGACATGGGAAAGGGCTCGAGCGCTTCGGCTGCTACCAGTGCCGAGAGTTGGTTGCGGCCCGTGCTACCGTATGCGCTGGCCCTGTTGGCGGCCTACTCTCTGCTTACTATCGGTGGGGTGCCTGGCTCGGGTTGGCTCTGGGGCCTGCTCCGAAAGGGCCGTAGTCGGGAGCCGGAAACGGGCTAGTGCGTATCTTTGCGTATCCATAACTCGCAAAAGGTGTGGATGGACACTCTACTGCAACACCTAAAGCCTCGATGTATATCGGGGCTTTTTTGTTTCTTGCTTTCTCTCAATTGGATATACATATAGGAGGATGCAGCAAGTAACGGTAAGTGTATGCACCATCACGTATAACCACGCTGACTACATTGCCCAGACCATCGAGAGCGTGCTGGCACAGACCGGACCTGGCTTGGTGGTGGAAATGGTAATAGGTGACGATGGTTCTAGCGACGGTACTCGGGAAATAATAGCTGGGTATGCTGCGCGCTACCCCCACCAGATTAAGCCCTTGTTTCACGAAAAAAACCTAGGAGCCAACGCTAATACGAGAGCATGCTTACTCGCGTGCACAGGAGAATTCATTGCAGCCCTCGAAGGCGATGACTATTGGACTGATCCCACTAAGTTGCACCGGCAGGTAGAGGCCTTGCGTGCGGCTCCGGACTGTGCTATGTGCTTTCACGACGCAGCCTTTGTGTATGAAGCCAATAGCGTGGACCGGGATAAGGAAAACTGGAAGGACAGCTTTGCTGAACAATATCCGCTCATTCTACCGGCAACAACCGAGCCCGAGCAGCCCTGCGTACGTTTTAGTCAGCAGGACATCGTGCGGCTAGGACACTTTATGCCCACGCCCTCTCTGTTGTTTCGGGCTAGCAGTATTCCCCGGCCACTGCCCGATTGGTTCCTGAAGGTATACGCGGGTGACACGACGATGCAGTTGTTAAGCACGGCCCACGGCCCAGCGCTGTACCTGCCCCGCCGTATGGCTGCTTACCGTAAGCACGCGGGTGGTCTATCACTTACTTCGCGCAGCAGCTTGAAGCGCAACATCAGTACAATTTGGCAAACTCAGCACTATCTGCGTATTTTCGATCGGAGCCTGGCCCCCTATTTTGAAAGCAGTTTAGAGCAGCTCTACTTCGAGCGCAGCTTGTTGCATCAGGGTCTGGGGCAACAAGGTAAGCGGCTGTTTTATTACGGATGTGCGCTTACCGTCAACCGTCGCGTATTTTTCGGCCATTTCAAACGCCTGGCTAGCCGGTTCTTGCAACGGTAATTAGCGGACCCAGGCCACCGCAAATGACTAGGGCTTTTTATTCCCAGTAGTGATAAAGTAAGAAGCCGAATACAATGCATAAGGCCACAGCAACATATAGTGCGCCTTTATTGATGGCACCCTTAGGGTCCTCGTTGGGGTGATGCTGCATGTAGAAAGTATAGCCTGATAGAATAGAGGGGTTATAGTATTGATTTATTTTAATATCATAAAGTAAGAAGCCCTGACTACCGCAAATGGTCAGGGCTTCATTTATTGTAGTAAAGCAGGCGGGATTATAATTAATAAAATACCTCGATTTTGAAGCATTTTATTAATCCTACCTAATCTCCCCTAGTTCACATTAGTTTCTATCCAACGCCAGGGCTCGCATGACGCAGGAGGTTACTACGCGATGACCTACGCGCTGTACTTCCTCTGGATAGGCATCGAAGTATAGATCTATCAACAGGCCAGCGGACTGAAACGGCCCTATCTGCGCCCAGTCATGCTGGCTTATTTCGATGTTCACAGTATCCTTATCCATCATGTCCCGCTGAAAAGCGAACTGGATAGGGTCAGCATTACGGTCTACTACATGGACACCAAGTAGCCACCGAGCATTTGATTCAAAACTCATTTGGTTGGGTATTTTGTGGAAGTGTGGAAAAGGTGTGAATAACTCAGCCGTAACTATTCAGACGATTGCGGCTTCTTATATTGGCGGCTCACTTATCAGCGCTCTATTCATGTCGTCTCAATACAACCTCGTAGAAGTTCCCTATTACAATGTCCAGCCTATCAAATGCGAGGTAGATGATTTTAGTCAAAACCTAGCCGTAGCAAAGCCAGCCAATCATATAGGTGGCATGAAGGTGCTTGCTCAGGCTCGGGTGATCGAATTAGATGACAAGTATCTTGCTGTTCATTTAGCTGTAGAAGGACAAGTAAAAACAAAGAGAGAGCAAGCAGATAAAGCCTTCTTCATTGCTACAACGACCACATTTATAGTGGAGCCAATGAAGTCCATACCCAGTGACTCAACGGCAGAGAAAGAAAAAGAACACGTGCGCGCAAATGCAATATCTGCCGCAATCAGCCTGACCCGTTCCCATTTGTTCGTACGCTTTCAGTTCACTCAGGGCTGGCGTGATTACATCTTGCCAATGATTTTGGTGAGGTAGTTCATCGATAAACAGGATGGAGTGCCCAAGAACGCGAATCAAGATTAGCTACTCCATTGAATCAAAACCTGCATTTCCTGTAGCTGCCGGCCCGGCCTGCCGCCACTGCTCAGGCGTGGCAGGCGTCCAGTCCACTCCATCCGTGCCGGTGGCTGCCCCTCCCCTATCCAAGCGCATGGGCGCAATGTCAAGCGGGTGGTTTCGGGTAGTTCCGAATACCCGCTCAATATCTTCGGCAATGGTCCGGTCTAGTATGCGGGCGTAAATACGCTCAGTTATGCGTACGCTCTTATGGCCTAGGATTTTGCTGACTACTTCCATCCGGACGCCCGCATTGAGTAGCAATACACCCGCTGTCTTGCGTCCTATGTGCGTGGTGAGCCGCTCCACTGACAGGCCACAGATGGCCGCCACCTCCTTTAGATGAACGTTGTATTTGGCATTGCTACGCACGGGCAGTTGCTGGCCGCATAGTGTTAGGATCCGTTCGGCTTCGGGCAGCAAGGGGACCAGGCACTCGTATGAATCCATCATCGTAGACTTTTGGCGGGTAATGCGCAGCCACCGCCGCCCATCGGTGCCACGTTCAATGTCCCGAGGCAGACGTAGGTTGCACAAATCGGCATAGGCCAGCCCAGTCCAGCACTGAAACACGAAGCACCAGGCGGCTGAGCGCAGGGCCTGTAGCTGAAACGGGTAATAGCTAATACGGCCTAGCTCATCGGTGTCCAGAAACACCAGTTCCTTATCCTTTCCCTTGCGAAACTCATAGCCGTTCATTGGGTTGGTGCGCAGAATTTCCCGGCGCACTCCCCAGAGCAACACTTGCTGCACCGCACCTAAAGATTTTTGCGCGTAGTCGTGTCCGTTGCGCTCGGCTACCCGGTGCCAGTGCACGTAGGCGTCACAGTAGTTGAGCGTGAAATTCTCAGGCCGTAGACTCAGCTCACCGCGCACCTGCAGGAATTTCGCTAAAGCCCGGCGCCGGGTGCGGTCAACGCCCAAGGTGGTGGCCGATATCTCGATACCGACCAAACCACTACGCTCCTCAATAAAGGCATCGAATAATTCCAGTAGGCTGAGCCGGCTACCGCTGGCTTCCTTATAGCGCTTCACCAGCCCCGGGGCCGTGAAGTTAATGTTGTCCCGGTTGTACTCGTTACGGTATCCCTCGAAGACATTGCGAATCCGCGTCAGCTCATTGTTGGCCAGCTGCGCCGAATCGGTGCGACCCTTCACTACTTGGGCTCCTGGATTCCAGTTCTTGGCAAAGCACTTGATAGATGTGGCAAAGGGCAGCGCTTCTACTTTATCAACGGTAACTCGGCAATAGAGCGTGCCCTCCCGGTCGGGGTGGCGCACGTTCTTGCGCAGAATGAATCGAACGAACATAGTACTTGCCATAGCCAATCGGTTTTACTAAACTGATTGGCAATTTTACTAAGGTTATTGGCGGAAGGATACACTTTTGGAGGCTGTGTAACCGTAAGTTGTTCGTGTACATGAATAGGTACACGAATCTGTTGCGCCTCTGATTGCCCAAAAACCGCGTTTACGCAGCCGTAAGGGCAAAAAAGAAGCCCCGTCAGAGGCTGACGGGGCTGCTAAGAAACCTAGATGCAGAGGAGGAGGGATTCGAACCCCCGGAAGTTTAACCTTCAACGGTTTTCAAGACCGCCGCAATCGACCACTCTGCCACTCCTCTAGTAGCGTTGCTTGCCCAAATATACTGTTCGCGACTCGAACAAAAAAAGCATTTCCCGGGCGAGAAAAAGCCTTGTGTAGAGAGGGGGGGATTCGAACCCCCGATACCCTTGCAGGTATAACGGATTTCGAATCCGTCGCATTCGACCACTCTGCCACCTCTCTGGAAGGCCCAAACGGGTGGTTTGGGATGGCAAAAGTAGTTGGCTGCATTCCTCTGTGCAAGCCTCTAGGCCACAAATTTCTTAAATTCTGGTACCTCCACTATTCCGCTTCCCTTGCAGCAACTAACAGTCAGCTACTTAGCCGTGCGTAATCTTCCCGTAACGGCATCGATGCTTACGTTGACTTCAAACCCCAGAATGAGGGTCATGCACACGAAGTCGAGCCATACCATGAAGCCGACCAGTGTGCCAATAGAGCCATAAAAATGGTTGTAGCTGTCGAAAATCTTGACGTAAAGGATAAACAGGAACGACACGAGGAAGATCAGCAATGTGGCTACAATGGCTCCTGCCGATATGAAGGGCCACTTATTATGCACTGGCGGCACGTAGTAGTACACCAGGCAGGTAGCCAGCAAAAACAGACCGATAACCGAGCCGTAACGCAACAACGTAATAAGTTGATCGGTCATGGATTCGGGCACGATTTCGTGGTACACCAGCGCATCAATGATGTAAGTACCGAAGAAGATGCCCGCCACTGAAAACAGCAGCACCGACGAAAGCACGACCGTCAGCAGCGTGGCAATGACTCGCTTGCGGACGTACGTGCGCTTTTTGAAGGATGGGTACTTCTTCTCGAAGGCATCCAGCAGGGCCATAATACCATTCGAACTCAGTACCAGAGCCGTAGCAAAACCGAACGATAGCAAGCCGCCGTGCGGAATGTTCACGATATCCTCAATGGTGCCGGAAACTGCCACGTACATTTCCCGCGGAATCAGGTCGGCTAGGAATTGTAGGATGTCTAGGTTCAGGTTCGGGACCGGGATGTAAGGAATAAGGGTGAAGAGGAAAATGATGGTTGGGAAAATGGCAATTGTGAAGTTGAAGGCCATGTAGCTGGCCCGTTTCGCTACGCCATCCAGCTTAATTTCCTGCAGCATTCTGTCTACTACATCATATACGGAAGCTCGGCCATGGTTGAAGCGCAGGCGCTTCAGAAACACTATAAAACGGCGGTAGCTACGCCGGCGGCGCACATCGGGCAGATGGTATCGGCGGACGGGCAGACGCATGGAGGATGATTTTAGTGGCCTAGAAAACCGTTTTTAAGTCCTGAGAGCTTTTGAACAAAGCAAGACGCTTGGAAGATACGGCGGTGCACCAGAGGCAGAAGCACTCGGCAGCTGCTTATTAAGCTTTGGCGAAACTACCGCGCCTAGGCCTATTCGCTGGCGTGCTCGTTGCCCTTCAGAAAAGCGGCGGGCGCCGGCGCATTTTCCGGCAGCTTTTCGGCAGGCGGCGTGAGGGGGCCGGCCTGTTCATCGTCGGTGAAGTATGGCAGGAGCTTGTTCTGGATGTCGGCCGGAATCGGGACTGGCCTACCGGTTTTCATGCTCACGAATACCATCAGGGTATGGCCCTCCGTCAGAAGCTCCTGCCCCTCGTTATAGATTTCGTACTCAAACAATATCCGCGAACCTTCGGCGGGTTGCTTCAGGAACAGGCGCACCGTCAGGAGGTCATCGTAGCGGGCGGGACGGCGGAAACGGGTCCTGATTTCGCCTACGGGCATTCCTACACCATCGGCCTCCAGATCCTTGTACCGAATACCAAGCTGGCGGAAAGCCTCCGTGCGGGCTACTTCGAAGTACGCGGCGTAATTGCCGTGGTATACGTAGCCCATTTGGTCCGTTTCGGCGTACCGAACGCGGATTTGCGTGTCGTGAGAATACATAGCAGTTGAGAGTTACCCGCTGCGAGTTACCAGTGGAGAGCGACCAGAACGAAACTGGCAACGCGCAACAGGTAACTCACAACTAAATTTACTTCATGATGCCAGCACGGCTCAGAGCGGCCTGGTAGCGACGGGCATTTACTAGGTGCTCCTGCTCATTGCGAGCGAAGGCGTGGTAGCCGCTGAAATCTTCTTTGGCGCAGAAGTACAGGTAATCGTGGCTTTCGGGGTTCAGAACGGCATCGATGCTGGCAATGCTGGGTAGGTTGATGGGGCCGGGCGGCAGGCCCGCATACTTATAGGTGTTGTAGGGCGAGTCTTTGGTAAGGTGCACGTTGAGCACACGCTTGATGGTGAAGTCGCGGTTGGCGTACACTACGGTGGGGTCGGCCTGGAGCTTCATGCCGCGCTTGAGGCGGTTGAGGTACACGCCGGCCACGCGAGGGCGCTCATCGGCGTGCTGCTGCTGCTCGGCCTCCACAATGCTGGCCAGCGTGCTTACCTGCGCCCGGGAGAGGCCTAGCTTTTGGCGCTTGGCGTCGCGGGCAGGCGTCCAGAACTTCTCGTACTCCTTCTTCATGCGCTGCATGAGGTTGTCGGCGGAGGTGTTCCAGTATAGCTCGTAGGTGTTCGGGATGAACATGGTCAGCACACTGGTAGTATCAAAGCCCAGACTTTTGGTGTAAGCGGGCGAGCGAAGCAGGGAGTCCAGGGTACGGGCCGGAATATCTACCTGGGCCGCTAGCTTATCGACCAGCTCCTGGCGCAAGCGCACAGTATTGAAAGTAAGCTGCAGCGGCGACTGAGAGCCGCTTTTGAGGATATTGATGAGCTGGCGGTTGGTAAGGCCGTCCTTCAACTCATAGTTGCCGGGCTTCACTGCCCCCGGCTTGTCGTAGTTCATCATGCGGCCTACAAAATGCAACGACATCTTATCAATAATTACTCCACTGGTATCCACGCGGTTCAGGGCCGTTTTCCAGTCGGCCCCGCGCGGAATCAGCACGTAGGTGCGCTTGCCTTTGGTTTCGACGTTGGGCGTGAAGAAAACCTGATAGAAATAGTACGAGAACGTAATCAGGATCAGGCCTAGAATGCCGGTGATGTAAGCGAATCGGTTGCGCCGCCGCGTGGCGTTGGCTTTGTAGTCGATGCGGGTTTTGGCCATGAGGCAAGCAATGGAAACGATAAGAATAGACGAGCAGCGCCCTGCCTCTGTGTCCGGACACGTTGGGGGCCGCTGTTAGAATCTCAAAAGTACAGGTTATCCGTCGCTACACCACAGCCCGGCATCTGCTGCGTTTGCTAGGCCAGTCTGGCCCGGTAGGCAGTGGCCTAGGGGGCTGCATCCCAAAACCAGCCCCCGTAGGCCAGTAGCCGTATGCGCTGTAGCTGCGGTAGTTTACTGGTGGCCTAGGCCAGCTTCTGCCGGAGCGCTATTTACAGTGGAAACCCCAGCAGAAAGCCCTCGTTTTGCGCGCTGGTTCTTTGCTAAGCGTAACTCCTCGCACACTTTTATCGAAAAGAGTAGTAGGTTTCTTTGTCTCCTTGTACATTGACCGCCCCCAATGCCCGCCGGTATTGGCCTGGGTGCTCACCAAATTCCTGTCTCGACTATGGCTGCTACGCTGCTTCGCATTCACCCCGATAATCCGCCCATGAACCGCCTGATGCAGGCCGTGGAAGTGCTTCGCAAAGGAGGTGTTATTATTTACCCCACCGATACGGTGTATGGCCTAGGCTGCGATATTCATAATGCTAAGGCAGTGGAAAAGCTCTGCCGCATCAAAGGGCTGCACCCTGACAAGGCCAACCTGTCGTTTATCTGCTCCGATCTTTCGCACATCACGGACTACGCGCACGGCATCACAACGCCCGTGTATAAAGTCCTGAAAAAGGCCCTGCCTGGCCCCTACACGTTTATTTTTGAGGCCAGCGCCAAAGCCCCACGCTATGGCGGCGTGAAGCGCAAAACGGTCGGTATTCGGGTGCCCGACAATCAGATCTGCACGAGCCTGGTACGGGAGCTGGGCAACCCCATCGTGAGCACCTCCATCCACGACGAGGATACTCTGATTGAATACAGCACCGACCCCGACCTGATCTATGAGAAATACCGCTCCCTGGTAGATCTGGTGATTGATGGTGGCTTCGGCAACAACATCGCCAGCACGGTAGTCGACTGCACCAACGAGGACTTCGACATCATCCGGCAAGGGGCCGGCGACATTGAGCAGTACTTGTAAAAACCCTGAAGTGAAAGCAGAAAGAGTGGCCTAGCAATGTGCTAGGCCACTCTTTCTGCTTTAGACTGTACTTATTGGCTTACAGGCCTTTTGTGTTTCCAGCGCCGATGCGTCCAGAGATAAAAAGCGGGCGCAGCGCGAATATCCTGCTCCAGGTGCCGCACAAATGATTCGGTGATAGGAAAGCCTTCTTTGGGCATAGGCGCATCGCCATCGTAAAGCTCCTTCAATACTAGCTCATACTGCCCCTGCCCTAGCCGCAGAATGCTCACGTGCACAACCGGGCACTGGAAACGGGCAGCCAGGCGCTCTGTGCTGGTATAGAAACCCGCTTCCTGATGCATAAACGTGGTCCAATATGGCCGGTCTTCCGGGCCGGCCGCTTGATCTGACACTAGGCTGATAGGCCTAGCCTTGTCTTTGTTTTGCACCATGTGGCGCAATGTGTCGCGCATGGGCACCAAGCCCGCGCCTGTATGCGTGCGGAGCCGGTACATGAAGTCCTCAAAAAACGGATTGCTCAAGGGCTTATAGACGCCATCGGCCCCGGTAGAAAACATTAGGGTGCCCAATGCCAGGGACCATTCCCAATTGCCCGCGTGCGAAGCCAGAATGATAACCGTGCGGCCCCGGGCAATATGACGCTCCACCACCTCGGGGTTGCGCATGCTAATGTGCTGCCGCAACTCCTGCTGCGAGGTAGTGGCCAGCTTCAGTATCTCGACCATAAGGTCGGCGAAGTGCCGATAAAACTGGTGGGCTAGCTCCTCAATAGCGGCTTCTGTTTTTTCTGGGAATGAGTTCCGCAAGTTTGTCAGGACCACTTTGCGGCGGTACCGGACTACGTAGGCCAGTAGTAGGTATAGCCCGTAGGATACTTTGTAGAGCACCGCCATAGGCAGCCTAGACAAGGCCAGCAATAGCCACTCCAGCGGGCGGTAGTACCAGGCAAACGAAGCAACGGAGGAAGCAGCAGAACGGGCAGGAGAACTCATCGGGGCATAACGGCCCCGGCAGGTGCGTAGTCGGCCGGGGTATGGCGCAGGCGGGCAGTCTGGGTGGAAAGCACCTGGCTTTTAGAATTTCGGATTTCAACAGTCAGTACATACTCGCCGGCTGGCAGCTTGCTCAGGTCCAGCTCGCCTACTATCGGCGTAGGCCTGCCTGCCAAACCATTTACAGAGCCAGTGCCCGAGGCAGCATCTTTGGTGCCACCTACAGTACGAGCCCGGTAACGCAAACTCAGGCTCTGATCAGCCGGGGCATTGTACAACTCGGAGTAAAAGTACAGTTTATCCATTCCCCGGGCGTATAGGCCACCGGGAGTGCGCGTCAGGCTAAAGCCGCTCCGGATAAAGTTGTTGGGGTCAGAAGCAGAGCGAGAGGCCGGCTTGGCCAAGAGCACCACGTCGCTGAGTATCGGTTTGGCAGAAGTGGTTTGCACCATCAAGGGAATATCTACCACGCTGGAGTTGCCGCTGCGGTATTGGTCCCGCACCTGCCCGCGCACGGTGTACGTGCCATCGGGCACCAGAATGCGCTTCTGAAAGCTGATAGGGTTTTTGATTGCTGCCGTTGTGTCACGCAGCACTGGCGGCTTCAGCGTTACGGTTTCCTGGTAGATAGCCGAGCCATCGGCCCGAATAATCTCGATAGTAACAGTAGCAGCAGCCTGAAACATCTTGGGCGCACGCCGCATATAGGTCAGTGACTGCCCCGAAACAGTAGCGTAAATCTCCACTATCCCACCTTTTACTGCCTTGTCCTCGTTGCGGAAACGCGCTATATCCAGCAGGAGCTGGGGCGGGGCCGCCTGGGTAAGTAGCGTACAGCAGGTCAGGATCAAAGTAAGGATAGCACGCATCATGTCAGCTTGTCGGGTAAGAAGTACTGGAGTTGCCTTGAAAGGGAAGCGGCAGGATAATGGTTCGGTAGAACTTGCTGCTCACCGCATTTTCTGCATCAACTGCCCTCGGGCGCATTTATTTTGGCCGCTAGGCCACCTTTTTTCTAGTTTACGGAATCAGGAGCGAAACAGCAGCTTTGCCACTTCACTTCTGCCGTCTTACTCAGCCCGCATGTTGCTCCTTTCAGAAATACAGTACCATCCGCCCATTACCTTTTTCAGCCAGCTGCTCGGGGCCGAAGCGCTATGGCTGGAAACCCAGGAGCACTACCGCAAGCAAACCTACCGCAACCGCTGCCTGATTTTAACGGCCCAGGGCGTAAAACCCCTCACGGTGCCGGTAGTAGATGGCAACCGTAGCGAAAAGGTGCTTACCTCAGAAATCGAGATTGATTACCGCCAGAACTGGATTCATCAGCATTGGCGCACCCTGCAAACCGCTTATGGCGGCACACCGTATTTTGAGTATTACGCCGACTATCTGCACGATATCTACGTACAGAAACCCCGGCTCCTGTTTGAGTTGAATCTGGCCTTTCTACGCTTCTATTTGCGCTGCCTGCGCCTACCGCTTCCCGTTCAATTTACCACCGAATACCTCCCCTCCTACTCTTCCGCCTCGGCCCTAGGCCACTCCGCAACCGGGTGGCAGGACCGGCGGGATTGGCTGACACCCAAAGCCGCTGCCACGGCCGAACCTGACAGGACGTCGGGTAAGGCTTACCAGCAGACGTTTGGTAAAGATTTTGTACCCGGACTCAGCATATTAGACCTGCTCTTTATGCAGGGCCCGGCCGCCGGCAGTTTTCTTGCGTAGTGTAACTGTCGCCCCCGAACCTTCGCCCGCCTCCATCTGTTTCAGATACCAGCGGCCCCACCCCCGCAGTTCTCGTAAAACGTGCTTGCGGGGTTCCGTTTTTCTTCACTACCTTATCTGCATGGAAGCTAAATTCTCAAATCGAGTCAAGGAGGTCATCTCCCTGAGCCGGGAAGAGGCCATCCGGCTCGGGCACGATTATATCGGTACCGAACACTTATTGCTGGGCATGATCCGCGAAGGGGAAGGCACGGCCATTGGGTTGCTCAAGAAATTGGGCGTATCCGTGGACGAGCTTAAGTACGCCCTCGAACAGGCTACCCGTAATACGGCCACGCAGGGCACGAGCATTACTGGCTCTATCCCGCTGACAAAACAGACCGAGAAAGTCCTCAAGATTACCTACCTCGAAGCCAAAATCTTCAAGAGCGAAGTAATTGGCACGGAGCATCTGCTCTTGTCTATCCTGCGCGACGAAGACAACATTTCGTCTCAAATTCTCAGCAAATTCAACGTGAACTACGAATCTGTGCGCGATTCGCTGGACTACCACGGTAACACGGCGAACAACCCCACCAACGGCCCTGAGGCCGATGATGACGACAACGACCGCCTCTTTGGAGGCTCGGCTGGCCGCGGTGGTGCGGGAGCCGGAGCTACTCCTAAGAAAGGGGGCGAAAAATCGCGCACTCCGGTGCTCGATAACTTCGGCCGCGACCTGACCAAGCTGGCGGAAGAAGATAAGCTCGACCCCATTGTAGGCCGCGAGAAAGAAATTGAGCGCGTAGCTCAGATTCTGTCGCGCCGCAAGAAGAACAACCCTATTCTGATTGGTGAGCCTGGTGTAGGTAAAACGGCTATTGCTGAAGGCCTTGCTCTGCGCATCATCCAGAAGAAGGTATCGCGCGTGCTCTTTGGCAAACGCGTAGTTACGCTCGACCTTGCTTCGCTGGTAGCTGGTACTAAGTACCGTGGCCAGTTTGAAGAGCGCATGAAGGCTGTGATGAACGAGCTGGAAAAGTCGCCCGATGTGATTCTGTTCATTGACGAGCTCCACACGATTGTGGGTGCCGGCGGTGCTTCAGGCTCCCTGGACGCTTCCAACATGTTCAAGCCAGCCCTAGCCCGCGGCGAGATTCAATGCATCGGCGCTACTACGCTGGACGAGTACCGTCAGTATATCGAGAAGGATGGCGCCCTGGCCCGTCGTTTCCAGATGGTGATGGTGGACCCTACCACGCCCGAGGAGACTATCGAAATCCTGCACAACATCAAGGACAAGTATCAGGACCACCACCATGTGGTATATACTGATAAGGCCATTGAGGCATGCGTGAAGCTGTCGGACCGCTACATGTCGGACCGCTTCCTGCCAGACAAAGCCATCGACATTCTCGATGAGGCTGGTGCCCGCGTGCACATCAACAACATTGTGGTTCCCGAGGATATTCTCAAGCTCGAAGAGCAGATCGAGAATATCAAGACGGAGAAGAACCGCGTGGTGAAGTCGCAGAAATACGAGGAAGCTGCCAAGCTCCGCGACACGGAAAAGAAGCTCATTGATCAGCTCGAGCAGGCCAAGAAGGATTGGGAAGAGGAGACCAAGAAGAAGCGCTACACCGTGAAGGAGGAGAACGTAGCCGAGGTAATTGCCATGATGACCGGCATTCCCGTCAATCGCGTTGCCCAGAATGAAAGCGCCAAGCTCCTGAATATGGGCGAGGAGCTGCAGGGCAAGGTTATTGGCCAGGATAAGGCCATCAAGCAACTGGTGAAAGCCATCCAGCGCACCCGCGTAGGCCTGAAGGATCCGAAGAAACCAATCGGTTCGTTCGTATTCCTTGGCCCAACCGGTGTCGGTAAAACGGAGTTGGCCAAGGTGCTGGCTACTTACCTCTTCGACAAGGAAGATTCGCTGGTGCGGATTGATATGTCGGAGTACATGGAAAAGTTCAGCGTATCGCGCCTGGTGGGCGCGCCTCCCGGCTACGTAGGTTACGAAGAGGGTGGTCAGTTGACGGAGAAAATCCGACGCAAGCCATACTCAGTAATCCTGCTCGACGAGATTGAGAAGGCTCACCCCGATGTATACAACTTGCTTCTGCAAGTGCTGGACGACGGTATCCTGACCGATGGCCTAGGCCGTAAGGTAGACTTCCGGAACACCATCATTATCATGACCTCCAACATCGGGGCCCGCGACCTGGCGGACTTTGGGGCAGGCATCGGCTTCGGCACGAAGGCCCGTCAGGAGAATCTGGATGAGCTCACGAAAGGCACCATCACGAACGCGCTTCGCAAGACGTTCTCGCCGGAGTTCCTCAACCGTTTGGATGACGTGATTGTCTTCAACTCCCTGGAGAAAAAGGACATCCACAAGATCATCGACATCTCGCTGGCGAAACTGCTGGGCCGTATCCAGACACTGGGCTACCGCGTGGAGCTGACCGATGCCGCCAAGGACTTTGTAGCCGAGAAAGGCTACGATCCGAAGTACGGTGCACGTCCGCTGAACCGGGCCATCCAGAAGTACATCGAAGATCCGATTGCGGAGGAAATCCTGAAGGCGGAAATCGTGCAGGGTGATGTTATCACGGCTGATTACACGGAGGGCAGTGAAGAACTGACCTTTGCAGTAAGCAAGAGCGGTGAGAAACCAAACCTGGCCAGCGATGAGCGCCCAGAGGAAGCCCCCGAGCCAACGGACGATGAGCCGAAGGACACGAAGAAGAAAGGCGAGTAATCGTCTGATAGCAGAAGTTCGAAAGGCCGGTTCCAGTAATGGAGCTGGCCTTTTTCTATGCGCCTTTTGTAAAGGGCCCGCATAGCCGGTTCCTCTTGGGCATTAAAATACTTTCTGGTAAATCCCTATTATATGCCCCAGAATTCTGGTGCGGCTTTTCTTTACGGGTGCGTTACCTTTGGCCTCCTACCCTAAGTTTTCATTCTGCATTTATCCAGCCCACCCCGCATGTCTGATCCGCACGCTGACGCCCAACTGAGCAAACTCGAAATTCTCGACCGCAAAAACCAGGAAGCCCTGCTAGGCGGCGGCCAGGCCCGCATTGATGCCCAGCACAAAAAAGGCAAGCTCACTGCCCGCGAGCGGGTTGATTTGCTGATGGATGAAGGCTCGTTTGAAGAGATTGGCAAGTTCGTGATGCACCGCTCCAAGGACTTCGGTCTGGATAAAGAGTATTACCTCGGTGATGGTGTGATTACGGGCTACGGTACCGTGAATGGACGTTTGGTGTACGTTTTCTCCCAGGACTTCACGGTGTTTGGCGGCTCGCTTAGCGAAACTCACGCCGAGAAAATCGTGAAGATCATGGACCTGGCCATGAAGAACGGGGCTCCCGTGCTAGGCCTCAACGATTCCGGCGGAGCCCGCATTCAGGAAGGCGTGGTGAGCCTAGGTGGCTACGCCGATATCTTCTATAAGAATACGCTAGCCTCGGGTGTGGTGCCGCAGCTTTCGGCCATTATGGGCCCTTGCGCTGGCGGCGCGGTATATTCACCGGCCATCACCGACTTTATTCTGATGGTGCAAGACACGAGCTATATGTTCGTGACTGGCCCGAACGTGGTGAAGACTGTAACGCACGAAAACGTAACCAGCGAGGAGCTCGGTGGCGCCAGCACGCACTCAGCCAAGAGCGGTGTTACGCATTTTTCCTGCGCCAACGAGGTGGAGTGCATCACCTACCTCAAGCGTCTGCTGAGCTATATGCCGCAGAACTGCGAGGAAATCGCTCCTTCCCGGCCTTACGAGAGTGGCCTAGACGAGGCTAGGCCAGTGCTGGACACCATCATCCCGGAAAACCCTAACCAGCCGTATGATATCCGGGAGGTAATTGAAGGTATAATTGATGCAGACTCCTTCCTGGAAGTACACCAGAATTTCGCGGAGAATATTGTAGTAGGGTTTGCCCGCCTGGGAGGCCGCAGCATTGGTGTAGTGGGCAACCAGCCGGCGGTGCTGGCCGGGGTACTGGATATCAACGCCAGCACCAAAGCGGCTCGTTTCGTGCGCTTCTGCGACTCATTCAATATTCCGCTGCTGGTGTTGGAAGATGTGCCCGGCTTCTTGCCCGGAACCGATCAGGAGTGGCGCGGCATCATCACCAATGGCGCCAAGTTGCTCTATGCTTTCTGCGAGGCTACCGTGCCGCGCATTACGGTAATTACCCGTAAAGCCTATGGCGGGGCCTACGACGTGATGAACTCCAAGCACATTGGAGCCGACATGAACTACGCCTGGCCTACGGCCGAAATTGCGGTGATGGGTGCCAAGGGAGCCGCCGAAATCATCTTTAAGCGGGAAATTGCGCAAGCCGAGGATCCCGATGCGAAGCTGCAGGAAAAAGTAGACGAGTATCAGCAGAAATTTGCCACTCCTTATCGCGCGGCGCATCGGGGCTTCGTAGATGAAGTTATTCTTCCCTCGCAGACACGCCAGAAGCTGATTCGGGCATTCAAGATGTTAGAGAATAAAGTAGATACGCTGCCTCGCAAAAAGCACGGCAACATCCCGCTGTAACTAATTGCATTATGTACTGGCTAATTGTAGGTGGTATATCTGCTATAATGGCTTTGCTAATACGTTTCTCACTCGGGCGTATCATTTTAACAGTGATAAGCCTTTTTTCAGGGGGGCAACCATTAGACGAAAGCACAAACAAAAGCTCCAAAGAGTTTAGTGGATACCTACTAATTTTTAGTATGCTGTGTGTTATTTCAGCACCACTTACTGAATATGTATGGAAATACAGCGGGCTGGTTCTGGGTGAATTGGCTGCGACTTTCCTCTTAGCCCACACGTTTTATAAACGCTTCAAAGCGTCAAAAAACATTACCAAGTAACTCCTCATGCGTCAAGAAAGCTTCGATTTCCTGCAGAAATACCTAAATAACGCTTCCCCTACTGGCTTTGAAATGGAAGGCCAGAAGTTGTGGCTCGACTATCTCCGTCCGTACATCGACGAGCATTTCGTGGATACCTACGGAACAGTGGTGGGCGTCATCAATCCGGAAGCGAAGTATAAAGTGGTGATTGAAGCGCATGCCGATGAAATAAGCTATTTCGTCAACTACATCACGAAGGAAGGCTACCTCTATCTGCGTAAGAATGGCGGTTCTGACCCTCTGGTAGCCCCTAGCAAGCGGGTGAACCTGCACACCAAGAAGGGCATTGTGAAGGCCGTTTTCGGTTGGCCGGCTATTCATGTGCGGAAAGTGGAGCAGGACAAAGCGCCTACCATTGAAACCGTTTTCCTTGACTGCGGCGCCGCATCTAAGGAAGAAGTGGAAGAAATGGGCATCCATGTGGGTACCGTGGTGACGTTTGAGGACGAGTTTACGGTGCTCAACGACAAGTTTTACGTAGGCCGCGCGCTCGATAACCGTATCGGAGGCTTCATGATTGCGGAGGTGGCCCGCATGCTGAAGGAGAACGACAAGAAGCTGCCCTTCGGCCTGTACATCGTGAATGCGGTGCAGGAGGAAATAGGCCTACGCGGTGCCGAGATGATTGCCCACCGCATCAAGCCCGATGTGGCCATCATCACGGATGTGACGCACGATACGCAGTCGCCGATGTATGAGAAAAAGACTTCAGGCGACATTTTCTGCGGCAAGGGTCCGGTTATCACCTATGGCCCGGCAGTGCAGAACAACCTGCGTGACCTCATCATTGAAACCGCTCAGCAAACGGAAGTTCCGTTTCAGCGTGCCGCCGCCACTCGTGCCACCGGCACCGACACCGATGCGTTTGCCTATTCTCATTCCGGTGTAGCCGCCGCCCTTATTTCGTTGCCGCTGAAATACATGCACACCACCGTTGAAACTGTGCATAAGGATGATGTGGAGAGTGTTACAAAGCTTATCTACGAGACGTTGTTGCGCATTGAAGACGGCCACGATTTCCGCTACTTCAGCTAGGCCTATTCACTAACTTAACTTCAGAACCCCTACTTACTCAAAACGAGTGAGTAGGGGTTTTTCTTTGGCCACACGATACCTTTATTGCTATGAGCTTCCCTCCTATTCCCAGCCTGCCCCTTAGCGTTACAGATCAAATGGGCCGGCGCGTGGCCGTACCGTTTCCCCCGCAACGCATTGTATCGTTGGTACCCTCGCAAACGGAGCTGCTGTTTGATCTAGGCCTGGGAGAGCGGGTAGTTGGCGTAACGAAGTTCTGCATTCACCCAGTAGAGGCCCGCCAGAAAGCGGCCGTAATTGGCGGCACCAAGAACTTTCATCTGGAGGAGATTGATGCACTGAACCCCGACCTCATCATCGGCAACAAGGAGGAAAATTACCAGGAAGGCATTGAGCAGCTAGCGGCAAAGTATCCGGTCTGGATGAGCGACATCTCAACGCTGCCTGATGCCCTGGATATGATCAGGCGTGTAGGCCTCATCACGGGTCGCAAGCCGCAGGCTGATGCGTTGGCTGATAATATCCAGACCACCCTAGGCCAGATGCCAGCCTCTGAAGAACAGATATCGGCGGCTTATTTCATCTGGCGCAAGCCATATATGGTAGCTGCCAGCGGTACGTTCATCGATGATTTGCTCCAGCGCGCAGGCTTCCGAAACGTCTTCGGACAGCTGGGCCGCTATCCGGAAATTTCGGCAGAACAACTACAGGCGGCGGCGCCCCAGCAGATTCTGCTGTCATCGGAGCCCTACCCTTTCAGTGAGAAGCACTTGGCGGAGTTTCAGCAACTTTGCCCCCAGGCCACAATTCGGATTGTGGATGGCGAGCTATTCAGCTGGTATGGCTGCCGCTTGCAGCATACGGCCGCGTATTTGCGGGAGCTTACGATTCGGTAAGCATGGCGCAAAACGATATCAGGGCCAATTCTGGCTGAACTTGCAGCGCTAGGCCACTAGTCCAGCCACAATTGGTCCTGACGGTGTGATAAAACAAGAAGTGTGGTTAGCTGGCTTTCTCTGTAAATCCTATTTTATCTAGCTCCTTCCAGAACTGCGGATAGGATTTCCGTACCACTTGGGGCGCCTCAATGGTAAGGCGGCCGCGTAGCGCCAAGGGCGCAAAGGCCATAGCCATCCGGTGGTCGTGGTAAGTGGCAACGGTTTGGCCGGTTACCTGGAAATCTTGGGAAGTTACCCGGAAATGCTCGTTGCCTTCGTCGGTGAGGGCGCCGCCGAATTTGGCCAGCTCCGCCTGGAGAGCCGCAATGCGGTCGGTTTCCTTAATTCGCAGGCTCTCTAGGCCAGTCATTACGACGGAGATGCCAAGCGCGGCGGCTACCACGGCTACAGTTTGGGCCAGGTCGGGGCAATCGGTGAAATCCTGGGTGAACTCGCCGGTGGGCTCCGTTTGCGTTAGGCGCACCGATTCATTGGCCAGAAACTCCGTTTTCACGCCTAGCTTTTCCATGATACCCACAATGGCCTGGTCGCCCTGCAAGGAGTGGCGGCGCAGATCTGGCAGCGTGAGGTGGGAGCCAGCCGGGGCCAGCGCCACCATAGCGTACCAGTAGCTCGCCGCCGACCAGTCGCCTTCCACGGCGTAATCGGTAGGCTTGTAGGCCTGTGGGCGCACTTCCAGCACCTCACCCAGGTCGCGACACTGCGCGCCAAAATGTTGCATCAGGGCCTGCGTCATGCGGATATAGGGGCGGGAGCCTACTTTGCCGGTCAGCCAGATGCGTAGGCCACTCGGCAGCATCGGGCCAACCATCAGGAGCGCTGAAATGTACTGGCTGCTAATGTCGCCGCGCACTGTCAGTTCCGTAAACTCATCGGTGGCGGGTTGTGGCGTGCGGCCCAGCAGGCGCATGGGTGGATAGCCCTCCTGGCCCGTGTACTCAATACGGGCTCCCAGCTGGCGCAAGGCATCTACCAGGATACCGATGGGGCGCTCCTTCATTCGGGCCGTGCCCGTTAGTTCGGTTTGGCGGCCCGTCATGGCAAGGTAGGCCGTCAGGAAGCGCATGACGGTACCCGCATCTTCGGCATCAAATAGCGGCGCCTCCGGATTGATTAGGAGCCGCTGCATGAGCTGCGTATCGTTGGCATCCGACAGATTACCTAACTGGCCGCCGCCGGCTAGGGCCTGAATAATAAGGGCGCGGTTGCTTTCGCTTTTGGAAGCCGGCAGTTGCGCCGTGCCCCGCAATGGCCCCCCAGGCCAGGAAAGAGAAACAGAAGAGCTAATGACTACTAGGCATTGTGGTCTGAAGCATTTGCCGCAAACCTGGTGAAATTCAGGAAAAAGAGGTGGCAGCATCTGGCCTACCGCTTGGCAGCGGACTTACAACCGGTGGTAGTAGCGCAATGATTCAGCAATTTCTGCCACGGTTACGGGTTGGTCGTACACAGCCTGGCCGATGGCTTCGAGCAGAGTGCAGTTGATGATGGAGCCCGCGTTTTTCTTATCCTGCCGAGCCAAATCGGCAATGGCATCTGTTTCCAGCGTCACGAACTGCACTTTATCAAACACTGAGAACAGGAAGGTCTCGACCTTGTCTAGCTCCTCAGCGCTTAGCAGCCCTTTCTCGTGGCTTAGCCAGGCCTCGCATACCATTCCGGCTGCTACTGCTTCGCCGTGCAAAATCTCCCGGCCTGGCTGTAGCAACAGGTAGCTCTCCAGCGCGTGGCCTACGGTATGCCCAAAGTTCAACACTTTGCGTAGGCCACCCTCCAGAGGGTCTTGCGCCACAATGCGCTGCTTGAGCGCCACCGATTCACGGATAATAGGCGTCCAGTCTTCTACAAACATGCCTTGCTGACGCTGTTCAGCAAACGCCTGGGCATCTGCAATCAGCCAGTGCTTGACCACCTCGGCGTAGCCCGATTTCAGCTGGCGCGGGTCCAGGGTTTCCAGGAAGCGTGGCTCTATGCACACAGCCGCCGGCTCCTGAAATACACCCAGCTGATTCTTGAATCCCATAAAATCGACGCCGGTTTTGCCGCCTACGCTGGCATCTACTTGCGCCAGTAGCGTGGTAGGCACCTGCACAAAGCGGATACCGCGCTTATATAGCGCCGCACAGAAACCACCCAAATCCGTCACGACGCCGCCGCCCAGGTTGAGCAGCACGGCATAGCGGTCGGCCCGCTTTTCGGTGAGCTGCTCCCACACGGTTTCGCAGGTAGCCAGCGTTTTGTACTCCTCCCCCGCCGGAATTTCAATCAGCGTGTGCGCTTCGGGCAGAAACGGTTTCAGTTGCGGATAGCACTGCCGGGCGGTGTTGCTATCGGCCAGCACCCAAACCTGGCTTACCGCTGGCCTACGCACCATTTCTGCTAGCGCGGGCAAGGCCTCTGGGCCGATAAAAAGAGTATTTTCCAAAGCTTTCGTTCTTTTTTCAAGAATTACCTGTCACCTCAACAATAATTCGGGCAAAATTAGCTTGCTTTGATGCAACTATTATATCCCTTCGGCACTCATGGTAGTGCAACTTAACTTCTATTATTTTATGTCGTCGTTTGTTCGTGGTGTATTACTACCCCTTGGAACCGGACTTATACTTTTTACCAGTGCTTGCAGCCGCGATACAATGCCCACCGCCGAGGAACAATTGGTTGGCCGTTGGGAGTGGGTGGCAAGCGCCAATAAGTCTGCCGCCAGCTTAACGCCCGCCTCTACAGGCCATCGGGTTTGGGTTGATTTTGACCGGCGCGGCCGGGCCCGTTTTTATGAGGATGGCACGCTTCGGAGCGCGGCGGCCTTTTCTATCCGGCGGGCTCCGAAGCAACCAGACCAGAAACGCTCCTTCCGGCACATGATTATTTACCGGGGCTATCAGAGCAACCAATACTACTCCATCTCCGGCAACCGCCTGTATCTGCAGGATGCGTCGGGCAAGGTGGTAGAGCACACGTATATTCGGAGCTCCAGCGCTCCAGCGGTGCAGGTAGCTTCCACCAAAACCATCCAGTAACGGCCCACATGGCCTAGGCTCCGCCGGCGGCTGGCGAAATACGCTAGCCGCTGGCGGAGCTGCGTTTAGTTTAGAGCAGTGCTGGCAAGGTTTCCCGCCTGCCGTAGGCCACTCCGCGCCCCGAACAACAGGTAAGCAGAAAGTGCTATTAGCAAGCGGTAACTATCCCGTCAGGAAAGGTGTTTAACGGCTATCTTCGCACCGCGAAACCCACCCACGCTCGCCCAAACTAACCACCTGATGTCCGTAACTCATGCCCCGCGGCTGTCCTTCGATGACACTGCTGTTGCCTTCGCCTCCAAATCCGATAACGAGTTGCGCCGCATGTACGCCCTCTTTGCGGCCATGAACAACAATTCGCTGGTGAAGACCGGCAGCGGGCTGATGAATACCGCTTTGCGGTGGCATATTCCAGGCACCAAGTTTCTGATCAAGAAATCTATTTTCGAGCAGTTCTGCGGTGGTGAGACCATTAAGGAGTGCCTGCCGGTAATTCAGGAGTTGGGCCGCTACGGCATTGGTACCATCCTCGATTACTCCGTGGAGGGCAAAGGCGACGACAAGAGCTACGACGCCACCACCACTGAAATTCTGGCGACGCTGGACATGGCGCACCGCTCCCAGCACATTCCGTTCTCGGTATTCAAAGTGACTGGCCTAGCCGATACGGCTATCCTGGAGAAAGTACAGGCCGGCACTGCCCTCTCTCCTAGCGAGCAGGAAAGCTTCGAGCGCAGCAAAAAACGCATCAACGCCATTTGTGCGCGGGCCCACCAGTATGGGGTGCGCGTGTTTGTAGATGCCGAGGAAAGCTGGTTCCAGGAAACCATCGATCAGCTGACCTACGAGATGATGCAGCGCTACAACCGCGAGTCGGCTATCGTCTGGAACACCTACCAGCTCTACCGCCAAGACCGGCTGGAGGCCATTGAGAAGGCTTACGCCGACGCAGTGCGTGGCGGCTATTTCCTGGGCGGTAAGCTCGTGCGCGGCGCTTACATGGAGAAGGAAGCGCGCGTAGCCCAGCAACAGGGCCGCCCCAACCCCATCAACCCCACCAAAGACGCCACCGACCAGCTCTACGACGATGCCCTGCGCTTCTGTGTGCAGCACGCTGACCATATCAGCATATGTGCCGGCACCCATAACGAGGCAAGCTCGTTGCTCCTTACTGAGTTGATGCAAGAGAGTGGCCTACAGCCCGGCGACCAGCGCATCTGGTTTGCCCAGCTATACGGCATGAGCGACAACCTCACCTACAACTTGGCCAATGCGGGCTACAACACGGCCAAATATGTGCCTTATGGTCCCGTAGAGGCTGTTATGCCCTACCTGCTTCGGCGGGCCAATGAGAACACCGCCATTGCCGGCCAGACCAGCCGGGAGTTTCGCCTTATTCAAAAGGAGATGAGCCGGCGCAAGACGCGCAAGTAGGCTTTTTTCCTTATCGGCACAGTTTTAGTAGCCTGCGCCCGCTCCACCAACCTATTGTTGGTGGAGCGGGCGTTTTTTTTGCTAGATTCCGCTCCCATTTCCCTCTTTGCTCATGACCGGCCGAGTACGCAGCCATCTTATCCGCTTTGCCCGCACCCAGGTGGGCACCACCAGCTACCTCAATTTAGTGCAGGAAGCTGAGCTAGGCCTCAACCTTGATATTTCCCACGAGAAATCGGGCTTGAATGAGCTGTTAGCTGAAATTTCAGAAACAGAGTTCCGGTCTGGCCGGCCTATTCTGAGCTGCCTGGTAAAGGTGGAAGGCTCCAAAGGACAAGGCGACAACTTCTACAAGCTCTGCGAACGGCTAGGCCTAGGCGAGTGGCGCACACTCAAACAGGAGGAAGGCTTCCTGAAGACGATGCGCAATGAGTGCCGGGCTTTTTGGCAAGACGATGAAAATTTCAAGCAATTTGCCTGATTTGCATACAGTTAGCACGTGTTTGTGACCTAGATGAAGACCGAGGAATAGTAGAAAGGGCCGAATTTTATGTAACCCCTGTTCGGTTACTGCCGTTAAGCTCCCTTGAAACCACCGTGGTACTTTCCTTTCCAAAAGTAGTACTACGGCAGGTGGTTACTCTCTCCTATTCATTCATTTTACTTCCCACCTCACATGAACACCAACGATTCAATCAACCCCACGAATAGCGGCACTGGTTCAGGTTCTAACTATGGTACTGGCTCGGCTGGTTCAGGCTACGGCACTGGCAGCGAGTCTAACTCGAGCGGCAACATGGGCAACTCTTCCATGGGCAACTCTAGCCTGAGCGGTTCTTCGGATACCAACCCCCATCATGACCACGATGCTACCGCTAAAGGTGCTGCTGTAGCCGGTACTGCTGGTGCAGTAGTAGGCGCAGGTGTTGATGCTGTACAGAACGCCGCTGGCGATGCTGGCCGTGCCATCACGGGTTCTACTACTTACGGTACTTTCCGCGACCGTGACAGCGCTGAGCGTGCTTACCAGTCGCTCTCTTCGCGTGGTTATTCTAAAGACGACGTAAACGTACTGATGTCGGATGATACGCGTAAGCGTCACTTCGGCGACAACACGCCTGACACCGATCTCGGTGATAAGGCTATGGAAGGCGCTGGTGTAGGTTCTGCCATTGGCGGTACTGCCGGTGCTGTAATCGGTGCTATTGCGGCTATCGGTACTTCGGTAGCTCTGCCAGGCCTGGGCCTAGTAATTGCTGGTCCTATTGCAGCAGCTTTGGCTGGTGCTGGTGCCGGTGGTCTGACGGGTGGCCTAGTAGGTGCACTGGTTGGCTCGGGCATTCCTGAGGAGCACGCTAGCGAGTACGAAAGCGACATCAAAGATGGCGGTATCGTAATGGGTGTGAAACACCGCAGCGACGAAGATGCTCGTTACTTCGAAGATGAGTTCCGTCGTAACAACGGCGACAAAGTGCGTCGCTACTAAGTAGTCATTGCACGAGTTGATAAAGGCCCTTCCCTTGCGGGAAGGGCCTTTATTTTTTTGTTTTCATCCGTTCATTTCACGCTCACCTTTTATCTCTTTATTTGTTCCAAGACTATATATGCCTCCAGTAGTAGGTCATCTCAGGCCACCGCATGCAACCTCCTGCCACAAACTTCTTTCTTTTTATACCTGAGCTGTATAGTTGGGCACTTATTTGGCAGTTGCTGGCGTTTTTGGGTAGAACAAGGCCTTAAAAGGCACGTAAAGCACTGGGATGCTTTTCCTGTATATTTGACTTTCCTCCATTTCAATCGGATTCTTCATGTCTTCCACCCGAATCAAGATAGGCCTATACGCCTCGGTGTTGCTGGCAGTATTCGTGCTGGCTTCTTATAAGCTGTACCGGCGCAATGATGCTCGCTCGCCTCAAAAAGACGAGGTTCTTATCAAAGCCATGCTGCAGGGTCTGAGCGCGGCCCATTATCAACCCGAGAAGATTGATGACTCCTTTTCCAAAAGGGTGTTCGATCTGTACCTCAAGCGGCTTGATTCCAGCAAGAAATTTCTGCTGCAGTCGGATGTAGAGCAGCTGCGCAAGTACCAGACCGACATCGACAATGAAGTTCTGCGTGGTACGCACGAGTTTCTGGACCTGAGCACGCAACTTATGGACCAGCGTGTGAAAGACGTTCAGACACTTTACCACGAGATTCTGGCCAAGCCGTTTGACTTCACTACGGACGAGACGTTTGAGACGGAGCCTGATAAGGCCGCTTTCCCCGCTAATGCGGCTGCCCAGCGCGAAGAGTGGCGCAAGTTTCTGAAGTACCAGACGATGGTGCGTGTATCAGAAATGATGGACGAGCAGACTAAGAAGAAGGACAAGCCATTGGCTTCTACTGCGGCGGCCCCTTCTACCGCTACTACCTCTGAGCCCATGCGTACTCCGGAGCAAATGGAAGCCGAAGCGCGCAAGCGGGTGCAGAAGTACTTTGATGACTACTTCAAAGATCTGCAGCAGACGGATGCTAACGAGCGTCTGGCTACGTATGCCAATACCATTGCCAATACCTACGACCCCCACACTGAGTACTTTGCTCCGCGCGACAAGGAAACGTTTGATGTAGCCATGACTGGCCGCTTCGAAGGTATTGGTGCCTCGCTGCAGGAAAAAGATGGTCAGATAAAAGTATCTGATATCATTCCGGGTAGTGCTTCTTACCGTCAGGGCGAGTTGAAAGCGGGCGACATTATTATGCGTGTGGCGCAAGGCCCAGCCGAACCAGTTTCAATCGAAGGCATGCGCCTAGATAAAGCTGTTTCGCTGATCAAAGGCAAGAAGGGCACAGAAGTTCGCCTCACGGTGAAGAAGCCAGATGCCAGCACCAAGATCATTTCCATCATTCGTGATGTAGTGGTAATTGAAGAAACCTATGCTCAGTCGGCGACTATCAATGAGGGCGGCAAGAAGCTGGGCTACATCAAGCTCCCTACGTTCTATGCCGACTTCAACGACAACGGCGGCCGTAGCTCTGCCGAGGACGTGAAGAAGGAGCTGGAAAAGCTGAAGCAGGAAAATGTGCAGGGTGTTGTGCTCGACCTTCGCTTTAATGGTGGTGGCTCTCTGCAGGATGCCGTAGAAATGGCGGGCCTGTTTATTGAGAGCGGCCCAGTAGTGCAGGTGCGCGGTGGCCAGGGTGCTGCCAGCGTTTACAACGATAAAGACCCACGCGTGCAATACGGCGGCCCACTGGTGGTACTGGTAAACAAATACAGCGCTTCCGCCTCCGAGATTTTGGCCGCTGCTATACAGGACTACAAGCGTGGCGTAATTATGGGCTCTGCCAGCACGTATGGCAAAGGCACGGTGCAGCGCATCTTCGATCTGGATGATGCCATGCCTGCCGAGTTCAATAGCATCAAGCCTTTTGGCTCGTTGAAGCTCACTACCCAGAAGTTCTACCGCATCAATGGTGGCTCTACGCAGTTCAAAGGCGTGGTGCCAGACATCGTTCTGCCTGATGCCTATAGCTACCTCGACCAGGGCGAGAAAGAATCGGATTACCCACTGAAGTGGGACGAAATCAGCCCGGCGCGTTACCGCGCCTGGAGTGGTGCTCCTGCCACTGACAAGCTGAAGCAG
Source organism: Hymenobacter gelipurpurascens (assembly GCF_900187375.1). Taxonomy (NCBI): domain Bacteria; kingdom Pseudomonadati; phylum Bacteroidota; class Cytophagia; order Cytophagales; family Hymenobacteraceae; genus Hymenobacter; species Hymenobacter gelipurpurascens. Next base: position 2,268,814 of record NZ_FYEW01000001.1, read on the forward strand.
GCCAGCACTACGCGTGTTGCGGCCAGCCCTAGCTTCAAGCAGCTTTCGGGCATGGTACAGCGCATGGTGAAGCGGAAGGATGAAACTAAGGTTTCGCTGAAACTTGCTTCTTTCCGTGCTGAGCAGCAGCTGGCCAAAGTGGAGTCGGATAAGTATGAGGCTATTCAAAATGCCGCTCCAGTTATGGCTATTGCTCCATTGTCAGTGGATCTTCGGGCTCAGGGTGCCGACACGATCAAGGTGAACCGTGCTTCCCGCTTCACCAAGCCATTGAAGAAGGACATCACACTGCGCGAAGCAGTGGCCGTTCTGAAAGATCAGATTTAAGCGTACGTTTTTCCTACATCTTGAAGCCCCTTGTACATTTTGTATAAGGGGCTTTTTGCTGGTCAATCAGGAAGCTAAGTGGCCTAGAAGCTACTGAAGCGAGCCTCAATAATTACCCCATTTCAATTAGCAAATCAACCAAGAAAAACAACACGAAAATATTTTTCACTACTTGACATAAACCATTGATAATCAATTAAAATTTGTTTAGTAATTACTGACAATATTTTTAGCAAATGAGAACTCAAAACGTGCTCATCCTGTTTACTTAGCATGACAACGATGAACACAGAAACCCAGATCATTCCTCTTGTAACGGAGGAGCAGAAGCAGGCAGAGGAAGCATGGCGCAGGTCTATTCCGGCCCAGGTGTTTCTTAACTACTTCTTTGCTATCAACTATCACATACAGGAAGGCGACGACGCGCAGGGTGGCCTACAGCATCTCCCCTATTTCCGGGCACATCAGGCGGAGCTAGTGGAAGCCGATGAGCAGGCCATTACTAAGCTGCTGCACGCGTGCTGGAGCACGGAGTACGCCTTGCGTGCCACAGCGGAGCTCGGCGACGAGGACTACTTGCGCAACGCCCTGCACTGGACGTTCCCACAGGCATACCACACCATTATGGCTGGCCTACAGGCTTTCCTGTACACAGCCGGAGTGCGTAGCAACAACCCTTCGCTGATTCGGCGGGAGGTTGGGCGCCTGGTAGTGCGCAATGCGTATCCTAGGCCTATCTCGTTCTATGCAGCGGGCACCTACGGCGACTTCAGCATTCACCGCTTGCCTCTGGCTGGCTACAAGGCTGGCTTGCACATAGCCGGCAAGGAGATTGATGCTCAGGCCCAGATTGGCCAGTTCTTACGTACCACGCGCCGCCTAAAGGCGCAGTGGACGCGCCAACAGGTGCAGGCAAACCCTAACACGGCACTGCGCAGCCAGAAGACCGGCAAGGTGCTGGATAAATGGACAGCTTCGCATTGGCAGCAGATTACGTGGCGCCTTGGCTATACCACCATCTTCGATCTGCTGGGCCGTCTGCAGATTTCGCAGACCAGCCGCGAGATTGAGCGTTACGTGGAAGCCGAAATTGACTTTAAGCTCTTCCACCAGTCGCTGCTCAATATTGTGAGCTACCTCAACGGCATCCACGAGACGTACGTGGCAAAGGCCATGGGCCTGGAGCGTTACCAGAAGCTGGTCGCCGAGCTACCGAAGCACTTGCAGAACTCGTTCGTGCAGGAGCGCCTCCATACCCGCATCGAGCCGATTCTGCAGGAGCAGGAGCCAATGATGCGCCTGGCCGCCTAGGTTCTTATGTAGTTTGTCTTACTCCATATACACCTAAGCGCCGCCCTTCTGGGGCGGCGTTTTTTGTTTGTAGGCCACTCAACTAAGTATCAATTCACTGGTTTATGCAAATAAGTGTTCCGGCCGCGCTATTTTTGCAGCTTGACTTTTCCGGCCCCGTGTGGGCCTTGTTTTTACGCCCCGTCCCATGCAGCACCTCAGCGAACAGGAGATAATTCGCCGCAATAAGCTCGATGAGCTTCAGAAGCTCGGTATTGAGCCGTATCCGTCCGAGCTGTTCGACGTTACTTTCTACGCCCAGGAGATTCTCGACAACTATCACGTAGAGCTCAACAACTTCCAGGATGTGAGCCTGGCGGGCCGTCTGATGTCGATTCGGGTGAAGGGCAAGGCTTCCTTCGCGGAGCTCCAGGACGCTTCAGGTCGCATTCAGCTCTACATCAACCGCGATGAAATCTGCCCTGGTGAGGACAAGGAGCTGTACAACACGGTCTTCAAGAGGCTGGTAGACCTCGGCGACTTTGTAGGCGTGAAAGGCCACGTGTTCAAGACGATGGTAGGCGAAACGTCAATCCACGTGACGGGCTTTACGCTATTGAGCAAGAGCCTGCGGCCACTGCCCGTAGTAAAGGAGCGCACGGATGAGGCCACCGGCGAGAAAATCACCTACGATGCCTTCACTGACCCCGAGCAGCGCTACCGCCAGCGGTACGTGGATTTGGTGGTGAACCCGCATGTGCGCGAAGCCTTCATTAAGCGCACGCAGCTGGTGCAGGCCATGCGCAACTACCTCAACGACAAAGGCTATCTGGAGGTAGAAACCCCGATTCTGCAGCCGCTGTACGGCGGTGCGGCTGCGCGCCCCTTCAAAACGCACCACAACACGCTGGACATGACGCTGTACCTGCGGATTGCCAACGAGCTGTACCTGAAGCGACTGATTGTAGGCGGTTTCGATGGCGTATATGAGTTCTCGAAGGACTTCCGCAACGAGGGCATGTCGCGGTTTCACAACCCCGAGTTCACGCAGATGGAGCTGTACGTGGCCTACAAAGACTACTACTGGATGATGGATCTGGTGGAGGAAATGGTAGAGCGCGTGGCCCTGGCCCTGCATGGCAAAACGGAAGTACAGGTGGGCGAAAATCTCATCAACTTCCAGCGCCCCTGGAAGCGCTTCACGATGGCCGAATCTATTGAGCACTTCACAGGCTTCAATATCGATGGCAAGAGTGAAGACGAGCTACGTGCCGCCGCCAAGGAGCTGAAAGTAGGCCTAGACCCCAGCATGGGCAAAGCCAAAATCATCGACGAAATCTTCGGGGAGCACGTGGAGCCCAAGCTGATTCAGCCCACCTTCATCACGGATTATCCCGTGGAAATGTCGCCGCTGGCGAAGAAGCACCGCAGCAAGCCGGGCCTAGTAGAGCGCTTCGAGGCCATTTGCAACGGTAAGGAAATCTGCAACGCCTTCTCGGAGCTGAACGACCCGATTGACCAGCGCGCCCGCTTCGAGGAGCAGCTGGAGCTGGGCAAGCGCGGCGACACGGAGGCCATGGTACTGGACGAGGACTTCCTGCGGGCCCTGGAATACGGCATGCCGCCCACGGCTGGCCTAGGCATCGGCATCGACCGCCTGAGCATGATCATGACCAATTCCAACTCCATCCAGGACGTGCTGTTCTTCCCGCAAATGAAGCCAGAATACGCCAAGTCGGAAAACGCGCCCAAGCCTGAGACCGAAGCATAGGCAGCATGGCCTAGGCCACTAGGCACAAATGAAGAAAGCCTCCCGCTATTGAATGGCGGGAGGCTTTCTTATTAAAACGGACTTTAAAATTAGCTGAACAGCTTTTTCCTGAGGAAGCTTGCGATGAGCGAGTAAGTTTTGCTATCGAGAGATGTTGCCCATTTCCCAATAAAAGCCTTACTGCCGGCAATTTTACGATCAGGTGCCTGCCCAACTTCTTGTAAGTCGGTTATGAGTTCTTTTACGAAGGCGCCCGGGGCAGGTTTCTAAAATCCCTAAAAAGAAGTGACCTAGGCCACTTATGGCACCCCTATTACGTCAGAAAGCCTCCCGCTAAAATAATTGCGGGAGGCTTTCCTTACTACAAATCAGCTTACCATTCCGGCCAAGTAGATAAAAGAAGTGTGCGATGGACAGCGTATGATTTTACTGACAGATTGTTTGACCAGATCCTGTCAGAAGCTCTACGGTCGGCAATTTTACTTTTAAATATTCTTTAACCTTCTTTTTAAGCTGGTTGTATATTCTTTAACGCTGTGTTTACCAAAAGGTTACGCTGAGTCAAAAAAAATTAATGAATAGAGCCGTGCGTGTGCCGGGCATCTCCCCCGATACCATCGTAGTCGGAGTCGCCATCGTGCGTGAAACCGGCTTCCGAAATAGTTGGGCCACTGGGGCGGTTGAGCGAGCTCAGCAGGTTATCGGCGGCGGAGCGGTCGGAGCGCTGCTGGTCTGTCGCGGGCTCGCCGGGCTTCAAGGAATTCAGGCGGTCTAGGCCACCTTTCACAAGCTTGTTGAGGTCGCCGCCAAATTTAGAGGCCGACTTTTTCAAACCTGAACGGGTTTCGTCGCCGGTTTCAGGAGCCAGCAGTAGGCCCGCCACAATTCCCGCGGTTGCACCCGCCAATAGAGAGAGAATTACTTTGCCTTTCGTGTCTTGCATGGGAAGTAAGTAATTGGGTGAAGGAAATGCTCAGGGCTACCTGCCGCTACTCCTCATATAACGCGGTTCGGGCAAGGTTGTTAATAAAAAAGCCTCTGCCTTCCGAAGAAAGCAGAGGCTTTTCACAAAGCTAAGTGGCCTACAGGTCGTTCAGCATTTTTACAATTTCAGCTTTGGCTTTGCCCAGCTTGTTCTGCAGGCGGCCTACTAGCTCATCACCCTGGCCTTCAGCGTAGGTCAGGTCTTCGTCGGTGAGCTGTGCGTACTGCTGCTTCAGCTTGCCTTTGGCTTCGTCCCAGTTGCCTTTCATTTTCAGCTTCGAGCCAGCGCCGGTCAGGCCCATATCCTCGAGCTTCTCGATATAGCCTTTGAAACGGGTGTCCAGATCTTCGCCGTATTTAGCCAGCTGGTCGCCAACTTGGCCGCTGTATTTAGTTGCAGTAGCGCCGAGTTTTTCGCGGGTGGCTTTGCCTTTATCAGGAGCCATCAGCAGACCGGCAATGATGCCAGCACCAGCACCAGCTAAAGCAGCGAGGAGAATTTTACCCGAGTTGTCTTCTTCGTAATGCGACATAGTAGTGGAGAGAGAAAGGGAGTGAAAAATTAGGGTTCAGGTTCAGTGGCCTAGTGTAGGGCCTAGCAACATCGCGCTGCCAGCCAACAGAGGTACCAATGTTGGGACTATACGGAGGTCTGCAGTCCAGGTTATAGTATTAGGGCAAAAATAGTTCTCACGAAATATTTAGCCGTATACAGATACTGCGGCGTTGCGTCGCGTATTTTGGCGTCGGTTCGCCGCTCCCTTCCTCCCACCTAGCTGCTTTACGTATGAAGACGCTTCTCACCCTGCTTGCCAGTGCCAGCCTCTTCGGCGGCTGCCAAAGCTCCACTCCTGCCACGGCCCAACAGCCTTGCATCGATACCACTAAAATCCGGACGGATGGCATTTGCACGATGCAGTACGACCCAGTTTGTGGCTGCGACGGCAAAACCTACAGCAACGAATGCGTGGCCACCAACGCTGGCGTAACCCGGTTCACCAAGGGCGCCTGCGGCGCTCAGTAACCGCGGGCGCCATTTTCCCTACTCTTCCCTTCTTCTACTTTATGTCTGAGAAACGCTATTTCCGTCAGCAAAACCCGTTCATAGTTCCCACTACCGATGGCAAGCTCATTGAGGAGCACATTGGCTATGCCAGCACCGGCACCGGTGAGTATAGCGTAGCGCACATGGTGGCGCCGCCCCAGTGGAGTGAGCCGCACCAGCGCCCCGAGTTTGACGAGGTAACGATAGTAGTGCGCGGCCGGAAACGCTTCGAGATTGACGGCGACGTGGTAGAATTGGGCGCGGGCGAATCGTTACTGATCAAGGCCGGAGCGCGGGTGCGCTACTCCAACCCGTTTGATGCGGAGTGCGAGTACTGGTCGGTTTGCGTGCCGGCGTTCAGCCCCGCTACCGTGAACCGGGAGGAGGAACAGGCCTAGCGGCAAGCACCTACTATTGACAAAACACCCCGCTGCATAGTAGTGGGGCGTCTTGTTTTTTGCGATTAATCGGTTAGCCACTTGCGTAGTTGCGGGGTGCGGTGGCTGCTGCTAGTGAGGGTAATGGCCTGCCCTTTCAGGTGCACTACTAAGGTATCGTTGAAGTAGGGCTCCAGCCGTTGGATAGCGCTGAGCTGCACTATCTCAGTGCGGTTTAGCCGGAAAAAGGCGGCCGGATTGAGCTGCGCCTCCAGTTGGCTAAGGGTTTCGTTGAGCACAAAAGCCCGGCCTTTCCCATCCAGGGCGTGTGCCACCCCATTGCGCAACTGGATGTAGGCCACCTCCGCCACATCTAGCAGGTATAACCCCGCCCGGGACTTGCTCACGAGGCGCTGTTTGTAGCGGGGTGCTGGCGTGGCGTAAGCCTGCGTCAGTTGCTGCAAAAGAGCTCCTTGGAATGACTGCCGGAGCCGCTCGTACTTCTGCATGGCAGCGGCAAACTGCGCGTATTGCACCGGCTTGAGCACGTAGCCTACTCCGTTCTGCTCAAAAGCCTGCACCAAGAATGAATCGTAGGCGGTAATGAAGATAATGGGGCTCGTGACAGCCACTTGCTCAAACAAGCTGAACACATTGCCATCCAGCAGCTCAATATCCGAGAGAATCAGGTCGGGGGCCGGGTGCTGGCGCAGGTAGGCGGCTGCCTCGCTCACCTGCTGGCACTCTCCTACTATCTGCGCCGCAGGGCTATACTGGTGCACAAAAAGGCGCAACTGGTCGGCGGCGGGTTCTTCATCCTCAATCAGCAGGAGTCGCATAGTCGGGTAAGGCGAGGGCGGGTAGTAAGGGCAACGTAACGGAGAAAGCTTCTGGCGTGCGGGCTACGGTTACGGGCCTGTCGGTTAGCAAGGCGAAGCGGGCACGCAGGCCGGCTAGGCCACTTCTTTCGCCTTCCATAGGCTGGGGCCGAGGCTGGCGATTATTGTGCAGCGTAAGAGCCTCCGCCGAGATAACCAGGCGCACACGCAAGGGCTGGGCCCGGCTGGCCAAGTTGTGTTTCACGGCATTGGTCAGCAGCTCTTGTAGCACGCCGGGAGGCAGCAACAGGCCTTTCAGCTCCTGCGGCGTCACGCGCAGGTCTTCCTCAAACTGGTAGGCTACCCCAAACCGCTTGCTTAGCAAGTATTGATAGTCATGGGCGAAGGCCAGCTCTTCCGTCATCGGCACTACTTCCTGCTGGCGGGTACGCACCAGATAGCGGTAGAGGTTGGCCAGGTGGCCTACGTAGTTGCGCGCCGCGGCATTATCGGGCTCAATGAGCGCCGACAGGATATTGAGGTTATTGAACAGGAAATGCGGGTCTACGTGCTGCTGCAGAGCTAGCAGGCGCGCGTGGGCAGCTTCTTTCTGCAGCGCCTCCAGCGCCGTTTGGGCGGTAGCGGCGTGCTGCTGGTACAGAAACGGCAGATACACGCTGCTGATAATAAGATACAGAACCAGATCAGCAAAAGAGCTGCGCACCACTTCGTACCACTCAAAGTTGGAAGTCTGGGTGCCCGGCAACAGGAGTAGCAGTAGCCCTAGGCCTCTCATCAGCACCAACGATCCTGCTGCACCCACCAGCATCAGCCAGAAGTAGTAGCTGGCGCCGGATGCTGTACGGCCCTGGGCCAGCCAACGCCGGTTGAGCGTATCGAGCACATAGATGCTGAGCAGCGCCTGCAGAAATATCCAGAACGGAGCATCGGGGAACAGATAGAATTCCTCGATGCGCGGGGCCATGGTCAGGCGTGTGAACACGGCCATCAGCACCGATAACGCCAGAATAAACAAATAGAACCACGGTTTTTTGCGCATTATAGCCGGAAGATACGGAGTGGGGTTCTACAGGCCTATGGTTTTGGCCTCTTTGCCCGCTTCGTCGAAAAAGCGCACTACGGGCTGGTTTTTCGCATCCACGCCGATGGTCAGGCGCAGGCGGCCCTTGCTATCCTTGAAATCCAGGGTAGACTGCTCATCATTAGCCAACAACATCACCCGGTTGTCGCCCTGCTGATCATTCATGAGCAAGGCCGACGACTTGCTGCGCGTGGTGCCCATATACACGCGGGGCAACAGGCCTAGCTTGCCCTCGCGTTGGGCCTGCGTTTTCTCCTCAGGCGTAGCGTTCTTGTATCGCTCCTGCATGGCCGTTACAGATTCCTCGGGGGCGTCATTGAATGTAAGGCCGGCCGTGTAGTTGGGGCCTTGCTGCTGATACGTGAGGGCTATTACCTGGTCCTGCCCAAACCGATCAAGCGAGAAATGACCGCCGGCCTGCACCTTGCCCTGGGCATCCTTTTGTCCTCCGAAAATCAGGCCGCCGCACTCCTCTCCTTTGTCGTTGTAAAACAGCATGCCGGGGTTGGAGCGCTTGTAATCGATGTGTTTGCCATCAATAGTCACTCCCTGCGGAAACCGCTCCTTATTGGCCATAATCATTTTTACGGTGCCGTCAGGCTCTATCAGGTTGAGGCGCTCCACGGATATTTCGCCGAAGCGCATGATTTTCTCGGGCTTACTGAAGGCACAGAATACCAGCACTACCAGCGCGGCAGTAGTGCCTAGGGTATAGGTTTTCAGGAATTTCACGTCGCGGGCAAGCTGTTGAGGATTCATAGAATGGGGCTTTTGAGTTAGTGTATGCCCAAACTTGACGCTATGCCCGCCGCAAAGCAGGTAAAATCGGGTGAGTGCCGGAAAAATCGAGTGAGTGCGGGAAAAATGGGGTCGAACCAAGCTTCCATACTCGCAACCTGCCGAATACAGGTTATTTGCTACCTTTCTTCCTTATCTCCCGCCTTTCTAGCCCACTATGGATCAGCGCATCATTAATCTCTTCGACGAGTACACCCACGCCCCGCTCACCCGCAAAGAGTTTATGGAGCGGCTGGTGAAGCTGGCCGGCGGCGCGGCCCTGGCTGCCGTGGCCCTGGGCGTGCTGGAGCCCGGCTACGCCCAGGCCGCCACCACTCCTGCCGATGATAATGACTTGATAACGGAAGACGTGACCTGGCCCGGCGATGCCGGCGTAACGATGAAAGGCTACCTGGTATACCCCAAAGGCAAAAAGAAGCGCGGCGCCGTAGTCGTCATTCATGAGAACCGGGGCCTCACTCCCCACATTAAGGACATAACGCGCCGCGTGGCCAAAGCCGGGTACTTGGCATTGGGTGTTGATGCGCTATCGGTTTTTGGCGGTACGCCCGCTAATGAGGACGAAGGCCGCACGCTCATCGGCAAGCTGGATAAGCAGCAGAACCTGAATAACTACCTGGCAGCCCTGGCCTACCTGCGCCAGCGCCCCGACTCCAATGGCAAAACGGGCTGCGTGGGCTTCTGCTGGGGCGGCGCCATGGCCAACAGCCTCGCCACCCACGACCCCAAACTGAACGCCGCCGTGGCCTACTACGGCACCCAGCCCCCTGCCGAGGAAGTTTCCAACATCAAGGCGGCTCTCATGCTGCACTACGCCGGCCTCGATGAGCGTGTAAATGCCGGCATGGTGGCCTACGAAACCGCCCTGAAAGCGGCCGGCGTGAAGTACGAGCAGTACGTGTACCCCAACGTGAATCACGCCTTCAACAACGACTCCTCCCCGGCCCGCTACAACGCCGAAGCCGCCAAGCTCTCCTGGGAACGAACGCTGAAACTGTTTAAAGCAAAGCTGAGCTAATGCGTTTTTTGCACATGAAATTATCTAGTACGACTATCAACACCCGCTTGCTGGCCTTCTCGCTTTGTGGAATGCTACTCGGCAGTTGCCAGGAAACTACTCCGCGGGATATTGCTACGGCAGCACCGGATGTATCCGCCGATTCTGCAATGGCTTCAGCAGAAACCACCGGCGAATATTTGGACTGGGAAACTGCCTCACTCAACGGTAAGCAACCCGCGCTGGGCAAAACTGAGGCACTCTACAAGATGCTAGGCCAGCCCGATAGTGTGGTGAAGCCTAACATGAACGAATTCTGCGGTTCGTTCTATGACAAGCCACTTCAGTACGCCTACTTCAAGCAAAGCGTGGTAGAAGTGTATGGCGACACGGCGGTTATCGGCTCGCTCAACTTTCGCAACAACCCGCAGTTGGAGCTTCGCACGGCGGCAATCCGCCTGAACCATAACACCACGCTCGATGAACTTACTAAGCGGTTTCCGCAAGCCGCGAAAAAGCAAGGCAGCGTAGATGTAGAAGGCCTCGGTAAGCTCACTACCATTAGCATACCCACGGGCAAAACCCCTAATGATGACGCATGGTTGCTGTTTTTTGACGGTGGCAAACTTGTCCGGATTGACTACTGGATGCCTTGCTAGGCCAGTAGCTGCATAGAAAAAGCCCCGCTCAGTATACTTGAGCGGGGCTTTTTCTGTGAGGCTATTGGCCTAGAGGCGCTGCGTTTCCGGCTTAGCGGCAGGAAGCGGCTTGCGGGGCAGCTTCTGGTCGCGCATGGCGGCTTGGTACACGAAGGAAGCTACCAACACCGAGGCCTGCTTAAGGTCATCGGCGGGGAGGCGCTCGTAGGTGTCCATGTTGGTGTGGTGGGTGCGAGAGCCGTAATCCAGGGGATCCTGGATAAACTGGAAGCCCGGCAGGCCTACGGCATCGAAGGAGAGGTGGTCGGTGCCGCCGGTGTTGCGCGTGGTAACGGTGGTGGCGCCTAGGTCGGCGAAGGGCTGCAGCCACTGCTGGAAGATGGGCGCTACGGCCTCGTTGCCTTGGGCGTAGATGCCGCGGATTTTGCCGGCACCGTTATCGAGGTTGAAGTAAGCAGCCAGCTTCTCGTGCTCCGGCAGCAGCTTCATGGTAGCAGGGTCGGCGAAGTGGTTTTTCACGTAGTTGCGCGAGCCGAACAGGCCCTGCTCCTCTTCGCCCCACAGGGCAATCCGGATGGTACGGCGCGGCTGCACGCCGGTAGCTTTCAGAATGCGCACAGCTTCCATCATGATAGCGCAGCCGGCGGCGTTATCAGTGGCACCGGTGGCGGCGTGCCAAGAGTCGAGGTGGCCGCCCAGCATTACTACTTCGCTTTTCAGCTTCCGGTCGGTGCCGGGGATTTCGGCTACTACGTTGTAGCCTTTCAGGTCCTTATCCTGAAAACGTGTGCGGGTTTCCAGCTCTATTTCTACCGGAATACCGGCCTCCGAGAGGCGAATCAGGCGCAACTGGTCTTCAGGAGACATTTCCAGCTCCGGCAGCACGGGCTTGGCATCGGCGGCGTAAGGCGCGCCGTTGGAGGTGAAGAATGTGCCATCGGAGCCGCCCCGGGTGCTCAGGATGGCCGCCGCACCTTCGCTCAATATCATATCCGACATCTTGGTCCGCAGAGCCATCATGGTGCGGCGCTGGGCCATGCGTTTCTCCATTTCGGCCTCATCCGGCTTGGCGGCGGTGGCTTCGGGCTTGAAGTCGGCCATTTTCTTCAGCTCGTCGTCGGTGTAGCGCTTGGCATCGGGTTCGAAGCTGGGTTTGGGCGGGTTGGCTACGTCCAGCAGCACGATCTTGTCGCGCAGCTGGCCTTTGTATTTATCTAGTTCAGCTTCCGTAGTGGCTTTGAGCACCACCACCTGCTTTTTCAGGGAGCCGTTGGTGCTGGGCGTCCAGGCTTTGGGCGCGCCGATGAGGGTGTGGTAATACGGCGCCGTCATGGCTACATATGACTTCTCGATGTCCCATCCGCGGCCGAAAGTGCCCCAGGGCTCCACGTTGGCTTTCACGAGGCCCCAGCTGGTGAGCTGCTTCTTCGTCCACTCATTAGCCCGATTAAGGCCATCAGAGTTAGCGAGGCGCGGGCCGCACACATCCGTTAGGTAAAAGGCCGTTTCCATCACTTTGGAACGGTTCATTCCTTCGTCCTTGATCTTAGCCAAGGCCGCCTGATCCATTTTCTCGGCTTGCTGGGCCAGTGCGGGTGCTGCAAAGGCCAGACTACCGGCCAACGTGAGTAAGGTTAGTTTATGCATCTGAGTTGGTTATTGGAAAGAAGCTTCAGAAGCTAAAGTAACCGGAATGGCCGAGGCGTTGCGTACGAAATATCTGCCACGGCTTTTCCTGGTGCAGCGCGGTGCAGCAGGCCCATAGCCAAAGCCCGATTGCTTGGCTGCCTGACCACGGACAGTGGCCTACGGAATAAACTTTGGGGAGCATAGCAAACTGCGTAGGCCAGGTTTAAAACTATCCCTGCGAACCCACCAAAATACCTCATAAGCTCAACCGGAGGCAGCTTTCAACTCCTGGTTGAGCTTTTGCTTTTTTACTGGTCCGCCTTATCCAGCCTTGAAATGCCGCCGTAAAAATACCGAACTCACTTGCTACCCCCTATGCCACTGCATCGCGAACTAGATAAGAAACTCAGCAAAACATTTGAGCCTTCCACTAGCATCGACGACGTGTTTAAAGGCTACGACATCACGTTTGTAACCAACGAACACGGCGAGCCGGTCACGCTGTTTTTTGGCAAGCGCCGCCCCAATGGCCTCATTGCCGGCGAGCGGTACACGCGCACCATCAAGCGCCAGCCCGGCAGCCTGGAGGTAAAATCCAGCCACTGGGATTTGCGCGGCAAAAGCCTGCGCTAGGTTAGAGGCAGGCCGCCAAGGATAGTTAACAAAAGAACGTCATGCTGAGCGCAGTCGAAGCATCTCTACCGCTTCTCTAGGCCAGTTGATTATCCAGAGATGGAGATGCTTCAACTTCGCTCAGCATCACGTTCTTTTTGCTTACTGTCCACACACCCTAGGCCAGTCTGACTAGGCGTGAAAAAGCCTCCCATATTTATGGGAGGCTTTTTCGGTAAGCTATCAGTATAGTTGCCTAGCAATACACCACTAACTATGCGGCTATGTAGTTGTACTTGTTATCCAGTAAGCGCAGCAGTTCGGCTTCGTTACGCACCGGGCCGCGGTAACGTAGCTTTCCGGCAAACAGGCTTCCGGCATACAACTCAATCTGTCCGCCACTGGCGGGCACAAACACGCGCAGCATCTCTCTTGGGCTAGCGCGCACGTAAGTAGTACCCGCTACCTGATCAGATGTAGAAGCGTCCCACTGAATGGAGAAGAATCCGGCTTGGTGCAAAAGTCTGGTCAGCATATTTTTTTCTGTTTTCCGGCTACCAAGTTCCTGATTTGCAACGATTTTTGAATCAGGATAAATGCTGAAATTCTACCATTTCTTTCAGGATTTGTAGTACGTATTTATCCCGGTCAGTCAGATGCCGCAGCCAGCTTCGATATGTTGATCTAACAAAAACGCGCCCTCTCGTAGACTTTTGAGGATTTACCACAAGGATGTTGCCCAGGTTCCTCATATTCGGGGGCCCAAGCTCACCTTAGCGTGGGCCTTTCTGCTTCTATCTTTTCTTGCTCCGCTACCTTATGCCCTTCCGCCAAGCGTTATTCTCCTGTCTGCTATTTCTTCTGCCCTTCCTAGCCAGCGCCCAGGCACCCGATAGCAGTTATGTTGCGAAAATGAATGCGCCGGGCGTGAAGATGATATCCGTGGATGGCAAGTACAAAGTCTGGACGCAAAAGATTGGAGAGGGTAAAATAAAGCTCCTGCTACTGCACGGCGGCCCCGGCAACACCCACGAGTACTTCGAGAATTTCCCGGAGCATCTGGCCAAGGAAGGCGTTGAAATTTATTATTACGACCAACTCAACTCCTACCATTCCGACAAAACCGAGGACAAAAGCGTCTGGAACATTCCGCGTTTTGTGGAGGAGATAGAGCAGGTGCGCCAGGGCTTGGGGCTGGAGAAGTTCTACCTCCTAGGCCACTCCTGGGGCGGAATGCTGGCGCTAGAATACGCCGCTAAGTACCCGCAGCACCTAAAGGGCCTAATCACCTCCGATATCGGCTACAAAGCCACCGTGTTCAACAAGAACCGCTACAGCCAGTATGCCGACATCATTCGGCGCCACGCGGCCAAGGATGGCAAGACTGTACCTGGCCTAGACACCATGGGGCTGCGGACACTGTCGGCGCACATCACGCCCGCCGTGCAAACCGAATTCCGTAGCCTGCACATGATGCGCCTGAAACCTGAGCCACCCATCTTCACGCGCAGCCAGGCCCACATTATCCGGACGTATGCTGCCATTATGCTGCCCACTATGGTATCCTGGGATTTTGAGTCGCGGCTGGCTTCTATCAAACCGCCTACGCTGGTTATCGGCTCGAAGTACGACTTCGTACCGGTGGAGGATATTGCCTACATGCAGAAGCGCATTCCGAGCTGCCAAGCCTATATCTGCCCTGAAGGCTCGCACTACGCCATGTGGGACGACCCGCAGCATTACTTCCCGGCTTTGATTAAGTTTCTGCAGAAAACGGAGCGAAAAGGGTAACTTCTCAAGTGTACCCTGTGAGCTACTGCCATGACCATTGAATACATCCGCTACCGTATTGCTGAAGAGCAGCAGCCGGCCTTCCTTGAAGCCATCCGTAGCGCCCACCAGCTATTGGCCGCCCCCCCCGATTGCCTCAACTACGAGCTCACACACTGTGAAGAAGACCCGACGCTGTTTATCTGGCGCATCGAGTGGACCTCCGTGGAGCGGCACCTCAATGGCTTCCGCAAAAGCCCGGAGTTTGGGGCATTTTTCCAGCTGGTGAAGCCGTTTTACACAAGTATCCAGGAGATGAACCACTATGCGGTGTTAGAGTAAGAGAACGTCATGCTTCAACTGCGCCTCTGCATGACGTTTCCCTGCAAGAAGTTCTCATAACCCCACTCCCCCAACGCTCGTCTAACCGGCTACCCCTCACCTAGCTAATTCTGCATGAGTCTCTGGGAAATTATTAAGCGTCTACTCCCATACGTCCGCCCGTACCGCACGCTGGTTATTGGTACGCTGCTGCTCACACTGGTGGGCTCTCTGGCAGCCCAGGTAAACCCATTTGTGCTGCGCTACACCGTGGATACCGTGCAACGGCTCCTCGACCAGGGCAAAGGCTTGGCGGAAGGCATGAACCTGCTACTGCTGGTGAGTGGGCTGCTGCTGGGCAAGGAGCTGATAAACACGCTCATCCAGTTCGGACAGAAGTATTACGGCGAGAAAATCCGCATCAGCGTATCGAGCACGCTTTCCCAGGATGCGGTGCGCAAGGTGCTGGGCTACGAGCTAGGCTTCTATGCTGATAACGGCAACCAAACCGGTAAGCTCCAGACCCGCATTGATAGAGGCGTGGAGAGCCTGATGAAGCTGGTACAAAACTTCTTTATTGATATTCTGCCGCTGTTCGCCAACGCCATTGTGGCGCTGGTGGTCATGTTCATGAACAACCTGTATGTAGGCCTGGTGGCCGTAGCAGTGCTGCCGGTCTACTTCTGGCTGAGCTACCGCCAGGCCGACCGCCTCAATGGCACCCGCCGCGCTCTGCGTGGCCTACGCGAAGCCAAAAGCCAGGGCCTCGTGAACCTGATCGACTCGGCGGTGGTCATCAAGAGCTTTGTGCGCGAAGACTACGAGGAGCAGAAGCAGGCAGGCCTACAGCAGAACCTGCAGGAAGCCCAGCTGCAGACGCGCAAAGTCAACTTCCGCTATGATGGCCTCAAGACGTTTACGGAGCAAATCGGCGTGGTCCTGATCATCATCCTGACGGCCTATCTGGTGCTGGACCGGCAGATTTCCATAGGGGCCATTATGTTCCATATTCTGCTGTTCAACAACGTATCGGCGCCCATCCGGCAGCTGCACCGCATCTACGATGAGATGAACGACGCCCTCACCTACTCCGAGGGCTTCTTTGATATTCTCGACGCCGAAGACGCTACCGAGCAAACCGGCACGCTGCAGCCCGACCACCTGCGCGGCCGTTTCGAAATCTGCAACGTGGATTTCACTTACCCCAGCGGCACCCAGGCGCTTTATGATGTGTGTCTGACCATTGAGGAAGGCAAAACTACCGCCCTCGTAGGCCTGTCGGGCGCCGGCAAAAGCACCATCATCAACCTGCTTTGCAAATTCTACGAGCCCGACCACGGCAAAATGCTCCTTGACGGCAAGCCCCTGGCCGACTACGACACCCACGCCCTGCGCCAGCAAATAGGCCTAGTGCTCCAGAAAAACCACATTTTCAAAGGTACCATTGAGGAAAACATCCGCTACGGCGTGATGGATGCCACCTTCGAGCAGATACAGGCCGCCGCCAAACAGGCCTACCTGCACGAGCAGATCATGCAGCTGCCGAAACAGTACGAGTCGGATGCTCAGCAGCTCTCCGGGGGGCAGCAGCAGCGCATTGCCATTGCGCGGCTGTTCCTGAAAAACCCGCCCATCATCTTCCTCGACGAGCCCACCGCCTCCCTCGATGCCATTGCCACCGAGCAAATCAAGAACAGCCTGGAAGCCATCAAGAAAGGCCGCACCGTAGTCATCATCTCCCACAGCCTCGCCCAAATCGTGGATTCCGACTGCATCTTCGTGATGAAGCAGGGCCGCATGGTGGAAAGCGGCACCCACGAAGAGCTCTACGACATGCGCGGCACCTACCGCGAAATCTTCGACGCTTCGGCCCGCAGTCTCAATATTGAGAAACTAGCCCGGGTGATGGTAGACGATGAGGATGAGGTGGGCGATACAGCAGCGTAAGCGAAATTTTAAAGCTTGTATTATCTTTTGCTATGCTTGTCACACTTCATGCTATCATCAAGCTTGATAAGCTCCCATATACTGAAACGATTATGGGAGGACCAGTAGAATATGAGCGTATTGCTCCCCTATTTGCTTTTTATAATGTTGAACTAGAAATAGCTAACCGTAGGATTATTCTTGAAACAGAAATTAGGGATTTTGGGAATGGTATAGGTGTTGACTGGGACTCTGACGACTTTAGAGAGCTACTCTATACTCATCTTAAGTTCACCGGAGTGAATAAAGTATATGCCTTAGTAAGTGAAAGTACTTGGCGCATTTATACTAATGAGCAGATACACTTTCCCGTGAGTTTACTGCTTGACCCAATTGATGCGGCTAAACAGATGTAATCCTGTTTGCTCCTTAAGCCATATCAATGGCATATCATCACTCCTACCATGACCCTAGACCTGACCGGCATCACCAGCAAAGTAGCTATACACCAGTTGTTCAAGGAAAAGCTGGGCTTTGAAGGGTGGTATGGCCCTAGCTGGGATGCCTTTTGGGACTCCATTGTGGCCATCGTGGAAATGCCAGAGCAACTGACCCTCACGAACTGGGATGAATTTGCGCAGCACTGCCCTCGCGACATGGAGATTCTGCGGCAGGTACTACATGACTACAACGCAGAAATGGCCCCAAAGCGCATTATACTGGCCTAGGCCCAACCCTATAAGCTCAGGCTGCCAGACTACCGTTGCCAACTATGTGCTTGGTCATACCTTTAAGGGCTGATTCGCCTTGCCACTATGAGATACTTTCTGCTGGTAGCCTTGCTAAGTGCCAGCCTCTGCGCTACGGCTCAGAAGCCGCCGTTTATCGCCCGCACTATTACATTGCCCAAGGAAATTGCGGACCGCAACAATCAGTTTTCCGGCCTTTTTATTCGGGGCAGTCAGCTGTTTCTGCTTGGGGAGAGCCGGCTACAGGAGCGCGCCGAGGCCAAAGTATACGCTGTAGATTTGGTCAGCCTTGACGGCCAGTTGGCGCAGAAGTCACGGGAGGTGGCCTACAGGAAGTACAGCATCCGAAACCTGGACAAAATCAGGGCCCATATCGACAGTATCTGCCAGGTGTACGAAGGGTTGGAGGGGCTGACCATGGTAGGTAACACGGCCTATTTTACCATCGAAACGACCACGCCCTCGGCCTACTGCTACCTGATTAAGGGTACCGTAGACGATGCCGGCGCCACCATTACCATCGACACGCGCTACCTGGTGCCGCTGGCCAAACCCGCCCTCACTGATGGCTCACACATTCATAACGCCGGCTTCGAGGCAGCTACGGGCTACAACAAGAGCCTGCTTTTGCTATTTGAATACAACTACTTCACGCACGACAACTACGCCCTCCGCATCCCTGACGCCACCGACCTGCCCGACATTCCGCAGTACGTGCCCGTAGCCCGGCTACCCTTCCGCGTGACAGACTTGGTGTACGAAGGCAAGAACTGCTTCACGGCCATCAACTACTTCTACAACGGCGACGACGATAAGGTATATCGCCCAACCCCTGCCGACCCAAACACCCGACTGGTGCTGCAGGGTGGCAAGTATGAGAACTATTGCCGCTTGATCAGCCTGCGCTATAAGCGGGGCAAAGTCAGCTGGAAACCCTTGTTTGAGCTGCCCCGCGAGTACATGACCTACAACTGGGAGGGCCTGGCTGCTTACAAAGGCGGCTACTTCCTGATGAACGACAAATACGGGCCTTCCAACCAGTCTACCCTGTTGTATGTGCAGAAGCGGTAGGTGAGAAGCTTAGGTTGACATCAATCACTCAAAAGCGCTAGCTTGGATACATGGCTCGTTACTCGTTGCTACTGATTCTGCTGATCTTCACCCGCCTGGCCCTAGGCCAGGTGGTGCCTTATGGCAATAACCCTACTGCGGGAAAATACGCTACGGTGCGCGGCGTGAAGCTGTACTACGAAACGTACGGTGTTGGGTCAACTCTGCTGTTACTCCACGGTAACGGCGGGAGCAGCAAAGCCTTCCAGAAAACCATTCCCTACTTCGCTAAGCACTACCGCGTACTAGCGCTGGATAGTCGGGCGCACGGCAAATCCGTTGACCGCTCCGACTCGCTGAGCTTTGAGATGATGGCCGACGACTGCGCGGCCTTGCTCACCCAATTGCACCTCGACTCGGCCTACGTGTTAGGCTGGAGCGACGGGGGCATCACGGCGCTCTTGCTAGCCCAGCGCCATCCGGAGAAAGTGAAACGCTTTGCCGCCACCGGCGCTAACCTCTGGCCCGACTCTACGGCCCTGGTGCCGGAGGTGTGGCAGCAAATGAAACGGGGCTACCAGGAAGGCCGCACGCAAACGTTCACCGACCCAAGCCGCCGAAACGACTGGAAGGTATTTCTGCTTGACTGGCGCCACCCGCACATTTCTTTGGCTTCGCTGGCACAAGTCAAAGCTCCGGCTTTCATCATTGCTGGCGACCGAGACGTGATTCGGGCAGAACATACCCTAGCCATATACCATAATCTGCCGCGCGCCTGGCTCTGGATAGTCCCCAACAGTGGCCACGCGACTTTGCAGGAGCACGCCACCGAATTCAACCAGAAAGTCGACGAGTTCTTTCGAGCGAAACCCATTACGGCTCCTACGCGCTAAGTGCCCTGGCTGCTGATTTACCCCCGACTACTATGTCCATCGGCGAAGCGAACCTGGCGAAGCTGCTGCGCACCATGCGGCCGGAGCTGCAGCCGGGCACCTATGTGTATTGCACGGTAGCCTCTCTAAGTGGCCTAGACCTTGAGGAGTGCCTAGGTATTTTTCGGGAAAAGGAAGGCATCACGCTCATCCTGCCCCAAATTACCGCCGACCGGCTGCACCTGGCCTACACCTTCCGGGCCGCCTGGATAACGCTAACGGTGCACTCAGCCCTGGAAGCGGTGGGCCTGATGGCAGCGTTTGCGCAGGTACTGGGCAGCGCCGGCATCAGCTGCAACGTGGTAGCCGCCTTCTATCACGATCATATTTTTGTGGCCGTGCACGACGCTGAAAAAGCCATGCGCCTCTTGCAGCAGCTGGCTGACACCGGAGAAGTGGCCTAGGATTCTGCACAATAGTGGCCTACCACATGAGTGTTTGCTGAGCTCAGCCGTATACCCGCTAGCGCAGTGTGGCACAGCCGCCTGCCGGGCCACCATCGGCCGAAAACTCCAGCACACCCATTTCATGCACAACTTCACCGTAGAGCGCCTTTCTTTTGATACCCTCAGCGAGCTGCCGAATTCTTGGAACAACCAGGATTACCTCGAGCTGCTTCGCCAAATGAACTACGACAACCCCGAGGAGATTGAGCCCGCCGAGCTGAAAGCCATGTGCCTGATGTCGTTGACGGATCTGGAGCCCACCGAAGCCGCGCAGCTTGTGCTGGGCTACCTGTTTTCGGAGGAACTCAATGAGGGCCAAACGGAAAACCTAGCTCACCAGATGCTTACGGAAAAGCTCTGGGAAGAGAACCCGCAGCTAGGCCAGCACCAAGGCTTTTTCAAGGCTACTCAGCTGCTCTATGAGGCCTACAATGGCAAGTTTCCGCGCACGGAAGCCGTGCAGTTTCAGGTACAGCTCACGGCCGTGGAGGCCCCCGACCTTACCCTTTTCGATACGAACCCAGAGGCCCCTCTCTTGCGCTTGCTCGCTCAAGGCATGCCCGACAATACGCTGCTGAAACGCTTGTTCCATGAGCAACTCGATGGCACTAGTTTTCCCGAAGCCCAGGACATTGTGTGGCAGCTGCGCACCGTGAAAAAAGACGACAAGTCTGTTACCCTGGAAATTGTTAGCTCCGCCTACTGGCTCGATGATTTCAAGTACGCCGACACCTATGAGGCTACCACGCAGGCCGACGAATCGGTGGAGGAAGAAAGCCACTAACGGCTGCTTGCTACCTTTTGTAGTTTACGCGGTAACTCCCGACTGGCCTAGGCCAGTCGGGAGTTACTTTTTTAGCTTAACAGGGTTCCAGGCTTGCTGACTGGCAAAGATGTTTTGGAGCGTATAGTGCCTGGCTTCCTTGGCCGTAAGCTGCCGAGACCATGCCACGCGCCGGGTAGCGGCGGCACCGGGGCCGCTGGAGCGGTACTCGGCATAGAAGGCCGTTTTTTCGTTTTCCGGGTTCTTCCAGTTGTCCCAGCCCTCGGGCCGGATGTGGGTGCCCATGTATGTATTCAGATAGGCCACCTTGGCATACGGCCGCCAGGGCCGACCTAATGATACGTTGGTGGCCTGCGCAGTATCGGCCAGCAGTCGGCAATTCAGAAACACAAAGCCGTAGGCCTGTCCTTGCGGAGTAGAGGCCGCCGTAATATGCGAGTTCTTTTTACTCAGCACCACGCACTTATCAAATACCGCCGTGCTGGCCCCGAAGATGAAATCAGTAGTGCCCTCGATGTGGCAATTCTGAAAATACTGGCGGGTGTGGTCCGTTGCCAGAAACAGGGTATCCTGGTCGCCGAGAATCCAGCAATTATGGAACACGCAACGGTCGGCTTCTACGTGCAAGGCCACGGCTTGCCCGGCCGTGCGGCCCGCCGTGTTCTGAAACGTGAGATTTTCGGCCCGGAAGTCGTTGCCCTGAATGAGGACCGAGTGCGACGTGTAAGTGTTGATGTCGCCTTTGCCAGTGTGGTCATCGAAAGTGAGGATAGTCGCATTCTGATCGTCACCAATCAGGGAAATATGCGTTTTCAGTGCCGATACGACCAGCTTTTCCTTGTACACGCCGGGCTTGATGCGAATCACCACCTGCTTCTGCGACTGGTTCGGGACGGCATCAATGGCGGCTTGCACTGTCCGGAACTGCCCGCTGCCATCCTGCGCCACTACCAGGTCAGCGGCAAACGACTGGCCTAGCGTGAGCCAGCTAAGCAACAGAAGCACTATAAATTTCATGGTGGGCGCGGTAGGTGGGCCGGCAACTTATCAGAATGCCCACAGCTTTTGGCCGCCTTGCACCAGGTATTTTCGTGCAAACGATGTCGGGAACGTTGCCACAGTGGAACGACCCAATAATGTAAGTGAGCACTGCTTCCATCTCATCTCCCCGGCGCCACACCAGCCACTCATGGCTTCTCCTTTCTCTGAATTCCTACAGCATTATTATCCGGGCCTTTCCTTACGTGCTCCTCTGTTTTATTTGTGCCCAGTAGGTATTCGCTTCGATTTACAAAATGATTCGCCTTCCCCTGACGATGAATATTTCCGAGAAGTTGAGCGCCGGGCTACACTCCTATTCTAGTTGTTTATCAACAATGGCGCGGCAAAAGATTTCGAATTAAGCATAGCAATTATTTACTCCGTCAATTGCAGCGCTCTAAAAATCAGCTATTCTTTCAACGCATTGGAAATCCGTATCCAAAACACTTTCAATCAGGCCGTTGGCAGAGAGCAAGCGCCACTACTACTGCGGCGCAGTTGCCTTACGCAGCCATTCTACGCGCGATTAGTCATCAGGATTTTCGCTCCCGCAAACACCTGAATACACTGCATGGAGAAACATATTTTTTCAATCAGCGCACAAGTCTTCTTTTTCACATTTATGACGACCGCGGCGTAGATGTACTTGGCCCTACTGCAGCTTCCTTACATCCTCTGTACGAAACCTATAACCGCTGGATTCTGGAGTACGACCGACCTAGGATCAATACTTTGTTCGGGGCTTAGGCCTAGAATTTCTGTTGCTGCGGTATGGAATCCGGGTAGATAGTGCATCTGAAAGGCATACCCTCCTCTCATGAAACAACTGCTACTGCTTTGTCTGTCCCTGTTCTTACAAGTCAAGTCTCTAGCCCAACAGCCACAAGTAACCGGCCGTGTATTCGACGACAAGACTGGCCTAGGCCTACCTGGCGTCACTGTTTTGCAGCAAGGCACTTCTAATGGCATCTCCTCCGAATTTGACGGCCGTTTTACGCTAAGCCTAGAGGCAGGCACCGACAGCGTGATGCTTCAGGTTTCCTCCATTGGCTATCAGTCCCAGGAATTGCGGGTAGCGGCTGGCAGTAACATAGTGGTGCGGCTCCTGGAATCACCGGGCCTCTACTACTGCGACTTATGCGTTCTGCCAAAATTGGCTACCGGCCTTTCCAGCGGTTTGCTGTATACCCCCGTGGGCGGATCCATACAGGTATTTGGCGAAGGCCTGTTTGGGAAACCGGTATCTGCCACGGTGAACTATCGCACTAATCTGAGCCGGAATCATGCCCTGACGACCACTCTAAGCCTACCTCCTTTGTTTCCCAGGAAACGCCTGCATTTCCGGGAAAACCTAGTATTCCAACGGCTGCGTATCGCGGCCACTGACCTCGATTTTAGCAGTTACTTGGCTACCGCCGACGTAGGGTTTTACCGCATTGGCGGCGTGCGCCTACCCGATCTGCTAGTTGGCGTAGGGTATGGCCGGTACCGCTCAACGGGCCTGCACGAGACGCGTCTCAATTCAAGAGCGGGTTATTGCATGGGAGTGCGAGGCGAGTTCCTGCCCGATTCGTTTGGGCTTACTGGCTATGCGCTGGCCACTCGATGGCCCGGTTACTGGCAGCTTAGGGGGCAGCTCATGTACAGCTTCAATATTCACTACAAAATTGGGGTCGAATTCCAAGTCCTGCGCTCCTACAAAGAAGTGTCTGTAATCCTGAACCGCTTCTTCTACTAGCTCCCAAGCACAAAAAAGCCCGACCAAATTGGCCGGGCTTCCTCTTCGCTAACAACGACTGGCCTAGGCCTTGCTGTTCGTAATCAGTTCCACGATTTCCTCCGAGATGCCGGTGGTGCTGAAACCGCCGTCGTGCATGAGGTTCTGCATGGTCACGTAGCGAGTCAGGTCCGAGAACAGCGAAATGCAGTAGTCGGCGCACGCTTCGGCGGGGGCGTTGCCCAGCGGCGAAAGGCGGTCGGCGTACTCGTAGAACGCATCGAAACCGCTGATGCCGGTGCCGGCCGTGGTTTTGGTAGGCGACTGCGAAACCGTGTTCACGCGCACTTTCTTCAGCTTACCCAAGCGCTGGCCGTAGCTGCGAGCAATGCTCTCGAGCATAGCTTTGGCCTGCGACATATCGGTGTAGTCAAGGAAAGCCCGCTGCGCCGCGATGTACGACAGCGCTACCACCGAGCCCCACTCATTGAAGGCATCCTGCTTTTCGGCCACGGCCAGCATGCGGTGCAAGGAAAGCGCCGATACATCCAGCGTCTTCTGGTACCACTCGTAGTTCAGCTCGCCGTAGTGCTTGCCCTTCCGAATGTTGGCGCTCATGCCAATGCTGTGCAGCACGAAGTCAATTTTGCCACCAAAGTGCTCCTGCGTGCCGCTGAACAGCTTCTCCAGGTCCTCCATGGAAGTAGCATCGGCCGGAATGATGGGCGCGTTGCACTGCTCCGAAAGCTTGTTGATTTCGCCCATCCGCATAGCGAGGGGGGCGTTGGTGAGCACAAAGCGGGCACCTTCGGCGTGGGCCTTCAGGGCTACTTTCCAGGCAATAGATTCTTCGTTGAGAGCACCAGAAATGATGCCGACCTTACCAGCCAGTAGGTTGTTGGACATGTGGTGAGATTGTGAGCTTGTGAAGTTGTGAAAGGTAGGTGGCCCTGCCGCGGCTTCGGATGCAACAGTTGGCCCCAGACCGCGCCATAGTGGTTAGGCGACGCCAAGTTAGCTATTCACAAATTCACAATTCCACAACTTCGCTTTCTACCCCACCAATTCTTCCCCGCGCATAGCCAATAATTCGCGGGCGCTCTGGAAGGCATTCTGGCTGGGATTGGCACCGGAAATCATCTGGGCAATTTCCTGGATGCGCTCATCCAGATTCAGCGGCCGGATGCGGCTCACGGTGCGGTCGGCGCGGTCTTCCTTGTACACGAAGTAGTGGGCGTCGCCGGCGGCGGCCATCTGCGGCAAGTGGCTGATGGCAATAAGCTGGTGCTTGCGGGCCATCTGCTGCATCATGCGGCCCACTTTCACGGCAATTTCGCCGCTGATACCCGTATCGATTTCATCGAATACAATGGTCGGGAGAGCCGTTTTGTCGGCCAACATATACTTGATGCATAGCATCAGGCGCGAAAACTCACCACCGGAAGCAGACTTGCTCAGAGTCTGCGGCTGAGCACCTTTGTTGGCCGTAAACAGAATGCTGATAATATCAATGCCGCTGGCAGCCGGAGCACTGGCCTGGTGCTGCACCACAATGCGCGAGTGTGGCATGCCCAGCTCTGCCAATAGGCCTACCAGCTCTTTCTCAAACTTCGGGAACACCTTACGGCGCGACTCCGACAGGCGAGTGGCCTGCTTGGTCACAGCAGCCAAAGAAGCTTCCACATCACGGCGCAGGCGCGAAATCTGCTTATCAAGGTTTAGCACGGAGCCCACTTTGTCGCGCAGCTCGGAGCGAACGGCCAGCAGGGCCACTACATCGCGCACCTGGTGTTTGCGCTGCAGGCTATACAGCACATTGAGGCGGCCTTGCAGCTCATCTATGCGGGCCGGGTCTCCTTCCGTACGACGCTCGGCGGCCTCAATCTCGTCGGAAATATCGTGCAGCTCAATCAGGCAGCTATCTAGGCGCTGCTTGAGGTCTTTGAATGAATCAGCATACGCCGACACCTGGCCTAGGAGCGTGGCCGCTTCCTTTAGGCCACTGGTTACGCAGTACTCGCTTTCCGTTAGGCTTTGCATGGCCTGTGTCAGCTTATACTTGATTTCTTCGGCGTGCTCCAGCTGTTTTACTTCTTGCTCTACCTCCTCCTGGTTTTCATTATCGAGGCGGGCATCTTCCAGCTCACTAAGCAGGAACGTGTGATAATCCAGCTCCTTGTTGGCCTGTGCAACCTGGTCTTCCAGTGCCTTCAGGTCGGCTTCCAGCTTGCGGTATTGGCGGTGGGCATTGCTGTACTGGGCCCGGGTAGGCACTAGGCCAGCGTACAAGTCCAGCAGGTTGAGCTGAAACACCGCGTCGCCGAGCAGCAGCGTGTCGTGCTGGGAGTGGATGTCCATCAGGTTGGCCCCGATGTTGCGCAGCGTTTCCAGCGTTACGGGCGTGTCGTTCACGAAGGCCCGTGACTTACCCGCCGGACTAATCTCGCGGCGCAAGATGCACTGCGTATCGTAGTCGAGGTCTTCGGCTTCGAAGATGTCCTGGAGCTGGTAGCTGGAGATGTTGAACTGGCCTTCAATCACGCATTTTTTCTCCGTATCAAAGAGCATACGCGAGTCGGCGCGGTTGCCAAGCAGCAGGCCAATGGCGCCGAGCATAATGGACTTGCCGGCGCCGGTTTCACCCGTAATAATGTTGAGAAGAGCTGAAGGCCGTAGCTCCAGCTGCTCGATCAAGGCGTAGTTGCGAATGCGCAGGTCAACCAGCATAGCAATTCCAAATGAGGGCCGGGCAGCCGGCCATAGCTGAGAAAGAGAGAAGCTACTACACCGCCCATGAGAGGAGGCATAGTAGCTTCAACAAAGCTACTAACTCATTTAGTCAGATACTACTATTATTCGCAAAAGATACTAAATTTTCTTACGGCTGCCGTACAATCGACTGGTACTTAGCCGAATTAGTAGGATCAACCTCCGAGAGCAATGTAGCCACTGCTACCTTCTGCTGCTGGTCGGGGCTGCTGCGGAACACGTTGGCAATTTCGTCGGATTTGGTGGTAAAAAACGACCGTGCCAGCAACGTGCCTGGCCTACGCTGCACCGCCTGCTGCACGCCTTGCAAGGCTGTGGCAATGCTGGCACGAGCTTCCTCCGGCTTCGTGATAAAGATATCCATTCCGCGGCGGTAGTAGGCGTAAATACCCGTCCGGAACGCTTCCAGCTGCGGATCCTGCAGGTTATTAAGCAGCCAATAGCGGTTATCGGGGCCCAAGTCTTTCCAGCCGTCGTCTTGCTCGTTGGTTGAGTTCTGCGAAGCAGCATTTGACAGCACAATCCGCGCCCGATCATAATATGGTGAGCCCCCTAGCGATGCAAAACTGTCTTGATCCATGCCAATAATGATATAGGCGTAGAAGGTCAGCAAGGAGGATAGGTTACCGACAAACGTGTTTTCGGAGTAATCTATGGGGTTTTGTGGCGTGTAGTTGAACCTCCAGCTCGGATCGGCGAAGCTGAGCAGATTGGTTTCGTAGCCGGTGCCGTATACGGGGCGGGTGCTTAGTACACGTACCGTGGCCACATACGTGCCGTTCTGCGGAATCTGGCGGATACCCACGAAAAAGCGGCACCGTATTTTCTCCTGCGGACGATACGTTTGCCGCGTGAAGGAGCGCGTATTCAGAAACGTCTGCATGTCGTTCTGCATCTGCTGCACCAGCTGGCGGTCCGAGATGGTCACGTTTTCCGTCGTGACGCGCACCTCGGCCAGAAGTTCCTGCGCGCGAACCGGGTAAGCCAGTAGCAGAGGCAGCAGCAGGAGCAACAGGGAGAGTTTACGCATGGTGAGAGAGGCGGGCAAGAACTGTCTGAACAATGTCGCGGGCCACATCGGCTTTGGGCTTCAACTCAAAGGTAGTGATTTGGCCCCCTGCCTCCAGCAGCGTCACCTTGTTGGTATCGTGGCGGAAACCGGCCCCAGCATCGCGCAAGGAGTTCAGCACCACCAGATCAAAGTTTTTGCGCCGAAGCTTATCGAGGGCGTAGGCCTGCTCGTTTGTAGTCTCCAACGCAAAACCCACGGAATATTGTTCAGGGCGTTTGGAGTGGCCTAGCGTACCGGCAATGTCCACGTTCTTCACTAGCTCCAGCGTGAGCGTATCGCCGTCTTTCTTAATCTTGTTTTCGGCAACAGTTTTGGGCTTGTAGTCGGCCACAGCCGCCGCAAACACCCATACATCAGCCTCCGGAGCTACCGCCGCCGCGGCAGCGTACATTTCATCGGCAGTCTGTACACGTTGGGTCTGAATGCGTGGGTGTGCCGGATCGGGCAGACTAGTTGGCCCACTTACAAGCGTTACTTCTGCCCCTTCTGCCGCAAAAGCCTCAGCCAGCGCGTAACCCATTTTACCGGTGCTGTGGTTGCCGATGAACCGAACGGGGTCAAGGGGCTCGTAGGTAGGGCCGGCAGTAATAAGGACGCGCATTCGAGGATCAGATAAATAACAGCACGTCATCCTGAGCAGAGCGAAGGACTTTCTCTCGCCTGAACGAGGCGCTAGGCCAGTCGTTCTCGCGAGAGAAAGTCCTTCGCTCTGCTCAGGATGACGTGCCTTGTGATAGAAAAAACTGCTCCAGTTCCGTCATTATTTCTTCAGGCTCCAGCATGCGGCCGGGGCCCGCTAGGCCACTCGCCAGCTCACCCGAAGGCGAATCCCAGACGGTGGTGCCGTACTGGCGCAGGCGGGCAAGATTGGCCTGGGTGGCCGGGTGCTGGTACATATCCAGATCCATGGCTGGGGCCACGAACACAGGACAGCGAGCCGAGAGGTACACGGCATCTAGCAATGTGTCGCAGAGGCCGTTTGCCAGGTGGCCTAGCGTATTGGCCGAGGCTGGAGCAACCACCAGCGCATCGGCCCACAGGCCCAGGTGCACGTGGTTGTGCCATTCACCCGCGCGCTCATCCTTGATGAAACCCTGCAAAACAGGTTTTTTGGAGAGCGTACCCAATGTAAGGGGCGTAACAAAGGCCGGGGCCGAGGGTGTCAGGATAACCTGTACCTCCGCCCCGGCCTTCACCAGGAGCCGCACCAATAGCGCCGATTTGTAGGCCGCAATGCTTCCGCAAACGCCCAGCAAAATCTTACGCCCGTGCAGCGACATATCGTTTTATAAGAACCGACCGATTACTCAGGACGACGAGCAGGTGCTTCTGGCAGCACTTCCTCTTCGGGCGTGCGGTACATTACTTTGCCTTCCAAAAACTCCTCGATAGCCAGGTTGGTAGGCTTTGGCAGGCGCTCGTAGTGCTTGGAAATCTCGATTTGCTCGCGGTTCTCAAATACCTCTTCCAGGTTGTCAACCGTGGTAGCGAATTCAGCTAGCTTGCCATTCAGCTCCTCTTTCAGCTTCACGGCCAGTTGGTTAGCACGCTTCGAGATGATAGCAATGCTCTCGTACACGTTGCCGGTTTCATTGGCAAACTCCGACATATTACGGGTCACGATGGAAGCGGAGAGGTTATTAGGAGTCTTCATATGGCTTGATCTTCTGATGTGCTGATTTTTGATGTACTAATGTGCTGTTTTTTTTATGGAGTTGGCATATTGCTGTCCATCGGCCCGTAGGCGCTGGCCAACAAATCAACCACATAACTAGCAGCTTACTTTGCGGCAGTTGTTTCAGCAGGCTTAAGCTTGTCTGCCTCCGTGCGGGAGGTATCATACATACGCTCAGCTTCCTTGAGGTTTTTGCTCTGCGGATAAGTATCTACGAAGCTCTGGTAGAAGGCAATGGCCTCCAGATATCGCTCACGCTGCTTTTCCGGTACGCTTTCCCGGGCCAGGTCATACTGGGCGCTAAGCTTCAGGTAAGCAGCCTGCTCATTGAAACCCGACGACGGAAACTGCTGCTGGAAGCTGGTGAAGGCCGTCACGGCCGACTGATAATAGCGCAAATCGTAGTAGAGGCGGGCGCTTTGAAACGCTTTGTTCTCCAGCTTCTTCTGTAGCTCCAACGACATCCCCTCCGTTTCCTGGCGGAATTTGCTTTCCGGATATCGGTTCAGAAACTCCTGAATGCCTTCGAGAGCCGAGAACGTATTCGTCTGGTCTAGTTGATATTCCGGCGAATCGCGGAATAATGATTTGGAGTGCAGGAACATAGCTTCCTCCGCCAAAGCAGAGTTAGGATATGTTTCGTAGAAGGTCTTGAAGTAATAGGCCCCAAGCGTGTAGTTGCGCTGCTTGAAGTTGGTATTGGCGAAGTAGAACTGCGCCTTTTCTGCCTCGGGGCGGCCTTTCAGCAGCGGAATCAGCTCCTCGAACAGCGTACCGGCCTTAAAGTAGTCGCCCTTCTCGTAGTACTGCAAGGCGGCTTCGTACTTCTTGTTCACGTCGCTGCTCTTCAGGAGCTTTTGGTAGCCCGTGCAAGAGCCGAGCAGCAACGTGCTCAATAACAGAACAAAGAAGGTAGGTCGAAAAGAGAGCATAAGGGGCGCAAAGGTAACGAAATGGTCTTGAATACATAGCCATGCTCTGCAGTGCTGCTATATAGGGCACTACGGCAGGCTAGCTATTTCTTCACGGGCGTTTTCAAGGGAGCTGGCTTGGGGGTTGGCGTTGCCGCCTTTGGTGCGGTAGCAGGCTTTACGACGGGTGCTTTTTTCTTGACAGGAGCTTTTCTGGCCGCAGCTTTCTTTACGGTCACTTTCTTAGCGGGCTTGGCCGCAGACTTTTTCTTAGCCAGCGGCGCGAAGTGCTTTCCTAACGTCTGGCGGCGGGTGGGGCGTTCCTTGGGTCGCCAGCGCATGCCGGCAAGTTTCGATTCTTCGGGCTTTAGCTCATTGGGAGGTATGAAGCTGGCATCGGGGTTGGTCAGAAACGTGATGGTATTGAGTTTGCCTTCCGCAAAGCGCATGGCCATAGTCGCCGAAAGGGCCTTGTTCACGCCCGAAACGGCCGTGTCACCATCAAGAGCATAGTAGAGGCTCTCGGCGTTGCCAAGCACGTCAATTTTTTTTATCGACTTCTCCCCGAAATAGGCCACCATGTTGCGGCCCTTCACTTGGTTGAAGTTCAGCAAGGTATCCTGGCCTACACTGAACGCGTGGCCATAAAGCCGCATCTGGTCGATTTTACCCTTCCGCTGCTGAATCTCCATGCTGTCGGCGGTGAGCTGGTTTTTGTTGTTCCAGAGTACCGGATCGTGGCTCAGGTAGATGATGGAATCCTGCCGGTCGTAGGTCAGCGAGTCGCAGCGACCCTGCAGATCGGCGCGGAAAATGCGGACTTTGCGGTAGGCGTAAATCACGCCGGCTTTGTTCTGAGGTGGCCTACCTTCCAGGCTCACCAGCGTATCGGCGGCCAGATAGAGCGTATCCTTCTGGTTGATGTTGCGCATTACGGGGGTGCCGTAGATTTTGGCCCGGCCCTGCGCCCGCCAATACCGGCCTACATCCCCGCGAATCACGATGTTATCCTTCTTGGCCGTCATCGAGACGTGGCCGGTAGCTACGCCGTACTGGTTGGCTTCATCGTAATACAGCTTGTCGCCACCGAGCAGATAATTGGGCGTCTCAATTTTGGCGTTGCTGGCGAAGTTCGAGACCTTCGTGACAGTGTTGTAGTTACCGTTTTCGGCATATAGGCTACCCTGTGGCCCTTTAATGCGCGTTGGACCGAAGAAGTAGGCAATCTTGGAGATGGTGTTGTACTGCAGCGTATCCGTATCGATGATGTTGTCCTTGGTGACGAGCTTCACGTTGCGCTTGAAGCTGAAGACCTTCGTAGCGGTGCTGTAGTAACCGAACTGGCTGTCGAGAGTGTTTTCGGGGTCCTGGAGGTGGCCGCCGGTGCTGTAGTAGGCCAGGTTGCGGTTCAGCTCGTAGTCGAGGAGCTGGGTGGTGAGCGTCATGCGCGGGTCGCGCAGGGTCACGTTGCCGGTTATGCGAGCCTTGCGGGTGTCGCCGTCGTAGAAGCCCCGGTCGCCGGTAATCGTGATGGTGTCGTTCTGGATGATGCGCACGTTGCTGAACGCTTCCAGCGCGTTGCGCTCCGTGTACTGGTAAGCCGAGTCGCAGAACAGCAGCGTAGTGCCCTGCTTCAGGCTCACGTTACCGAGCAGCTTCCGAATCTGAATGCCGTTGAAGGTGCCGCCTTCCAGTGCATCGGCCCGCACCAGCTCAATCGGCTGGCCTTTTTGGAGCGGCGAGGGCTGCGCGCCGGGCCGGGCCGGGCGCTGTTGAGCCACTCCCAGCAGTGGCAGCAGCGCGAGAAAGAGCAGAAAAACTGACTTCGATGACGACATTTCGGGACAAAGGTACAGAAGGCCCGTCGCTAACGGTTTTCTTTGTGGATTATTGGCTGGTTGAATAGTAAGACTGGCCTAGACATTAGAGCTAGAAACTAGTTCCCCTCCTCAGCTCAGGAGGGATTAGGGGTGGTTGACCAGAGCGTTGCCCATCTTATTAGCCATTAGCTCTGGTTCTCGTTCTAGGCCACATCAACCACCTCTAGCCCCTCCTCAGCTGAGGAGGGGAACTAGTTTCTAGTTTTTAGCTCTACAATTCCCCATGCTCGACCAGATCCAACAATTCATACAGGAACACAACCTCTTCTCCCCTACTGATACCTTGCTGGTAGCCGTCAGTGGCGGCATGGACTCGGTGGTGCTGACCGATGTGCTGCACCAGTTGGGCCAGCCGTTTGCCGTGGCGCACTGCCACTTTGGGCTGCGCGGTGAGGAAGCCGATGCCGACGAGCAGTTTGTGCGCAAGCTGGCCAAGAAGTACGACGTCCCCTACTTCGCGGAGTTCTTCCAGACCAAGCAGTTTGCCGAACAGGAAGGCATTTCGACGCAGATGGCCGCCCGCGCCCTGCGCTACGAGTGGTTCGAGCGCCTGCGTCAGACCCAGGGACTGGCCTACATAGCCACCGCCCATCACCAGCGCGACGCTGCCGAAACCATGCTCCTCAACCTGACCCATGGCACTGGCCTAGCGGGCCTGCACGGCATCAAGCCAAAGAATGGCTACTTAGTGCGCCCCCTCCTACCCATTGGCAAGATGGAACTCTACGATTATCTGGTAGAAAACCATCTGATGTGGCGCGAAGATGCCAGCAACGACAGCCCCGTGTATCAGCGCAACCGCCTCCGCCTGGAGGTGCTGCCGGTGCTACGCGACATCAACCCCAACCTCGACCAGACGCTGCAGATTACGGCGGAGCGCGTAGGAGGAGCCGAGGAAATTGTACGGCGCTACGTAGAGGATACTGCTGCCCAAGCCCAACGCGAAGAGGAGCAGGCCACCTACCTCGATATCCGGATGCTGCAGAAAACGGCCGCTACCACGCTGGTGCTCCACGAGTTACTGCGCCCCTTCGGCTTCTCCTACATTGTCACGAAGGACATCGTGCACAGCTTCGGGGCCGAGCCGGGCCGCCGCTTCGAGTCGCCGACGCACCGGCTGGTGAAAGACCGGGAGCAGCTAGTCATCACGCGCAAGAATCTCTCGAAATTCGGCACCCACCAGCTGGCGCTAGGTCAGGAGGCGCTCAAAATTGACGGACTGCACCTGCGCACCGAGTTGCATGAAGTAGCCGAAGGTTTTGATATTCCGCGGGGTAAGGCCGTGGCGGCGCTGGATGCGGATGCGCTGAAATTCCCGCTGATTGTGCGGGCCTGGCAGGAAGGCGACTGGTTTATGCCCATCGGCATGAAAGGCAAGAAGAAGCTCTCCGATTTCCTTATCGACCAGAAAGTACCCCTCAACCTCAAAGACAACGTGCAGGTGCTGTGCTCCGCCGACGGCAAGATTGCCTGGGTCATCGGCTTTCGGCCCGATGAGCGCTTCAAGGTAACTGAAGAAACCGAGCGTGTGCTGGTAGTAAAGCGTATGTAAGTGGCCTAGAACTGGCCTAGCTGCGAAGTTTCGCGGGGTTTACTACCGCCGAAAACGGTTTATAGGTTAGCTTTACGCCAGAACCCACATCTCACACCCATATTCCATCCCAATGAAAGTTACCGTAGTTGGAGCCGGCAACGTAGGCGCAACCTGCGCTGATGTACTAGCCACCCGCGAAATTGCCAATGAGATTGTACTGGTAGATATCAAAGAAGGCTTCGCTGAAGGCAAGGCGCTCGATATCTGGCAGAAATCCCCCGTTATCGGCTACGATTCCCGCACGGTGGGCGTAACCGGCGACTACAGCCGCACTGCTGGCTCCGATGTGGTAGTAATTACCTCGGGCCTGCCCCGCAAGCCCGGCATGAGCCGCGACGACCTGATTTCGACCAACGCCGGCATCGTGAAAACGGTAACCGAGCAGGTAGTAAAATACTCGCCCAACGCCATCATCATCGTGGTGTCGAACCCGCTGGACGTGATGACCTACCAGGCGCACCTCACCTCGGGTCTGCCCCGCGAGAAGGTGTTTGGCATGGCTGGCATCCTCGACACGGCTCGCTACCGTGCGTTCCTGGCTGAGGCTCTCAACGTAAGCCCCAAAGACATTCAGGCGGTACTCATGGGTGGCCACGGCGACACTATGGTGCCTCTGCCCCGCTACACCACTGTAGGCGGCATCCCCGTAACCGAGCTGATCGGCAAAGCTGAGCTGGACGCCATTGTACAGCGCACGGCTGTAGGTGGCGGTGAGCTGGTGAAACTGATGGGTACTTCGGCTTGGTATGCTCCGGGTGCTGCTGCTGCGCAAATGGTAGAAGCCATTGTGCGCGACCAGCGCCGCGTATTCCCCGTGTGCATTGAGTTGCAGGGCGAGTACGGCATCAACGGTGTGTATCTGGGCGCGCCGGTTATCCTCGGCAAAAACGGCATCGAGAAAGTAATCGAGCTGCAGCTGAACGATGAGGAGAAGGCCATGCTGGAAACCTCCCGCGGCCACGTGAAGGAAGTAATGGACGCGCTCGACAACATGAGCAAAGCCACTGCCTAAGCATCACGCCAACGCAAATTCTACCGGCCGCTCTGCTCACGCAGGGCGGCCGTTTTGCGTTCTAGGCCACCCTCAAGTATGAGCAGGGAACTAACACTCAATTGAAAGTGGCCTAGAAGGCTATAGTTTATCTTGTCTCAGACAGGACGGAGTTAGGACAGTTGACTATCCAGTTTCCCGATACCATAAAAGCACGTCATCCTGAGTGCAGCGAAGGATCTACTCACGATAGCACGAGGCACTAGGCCAGTCGTTCATACAAGGTAAGATACTTCGCTGCACTCAGGATGACGTGCTTTTTTGAAGGTTGTTCTAGGCCACTATTTCTGGCTGGCCCGGAAGAGCTTCTGCTTTTCATCTTTGGAAAGGCTCTCGTAGCCGGAGCGCGAAATCTTATCCAGAATTACATCAATTTCATCCTGCTCAGGCTTGGGTAGTGTGCCTTTTTTAGCTGGTGCGGCAGCGGGCGCGGCGGCGGCGCTGCGGTGCGTCACGCGTAGTCGGGGCCGGCCGCTTAGTAGCCCCCCCACAAAGTCGCCGACGGCTTGCACGGGACGGCCCAGGTCGCGGCCTGCTTGGAGCTGCTTGATGAACAGATAGCCTATCAGCGCGCCGCCAATGTGCGCAATACCGCCGCCAGGGTTGCCCTGGTTGATGGCAATAATGGAGAGCAGGATAACTACTGCCGCAATGTATTTGATGCGGACCGGCCCGAACAGAAACAGGTTGAATGTATACTCAGGCAACAGCGTGGCCGCCGCCATGATAATGGCCGTGACAGACGCCGAAGCACCCAGCAACGACACATTGGGGTAAATCCGTAAGGCCGGAATTAGGTTGAAAGCCAGAAGAAACAGAACAGCTCCCGCCAAGGCACCCAATACATAGAGGCTCACCAAGCGTCGGTCGCCCAGGTATTCGCGAACAAGAGCCCCAAACCAATACAGGTTCAGTAAGTTGAAAAGGATGTGAAAGAAGCCTTCGTGGGTGAAGGCATACGTGAACAACGTCCAGGGGTGCCGGAGCAACGAGGGCAAGTCGGCGGGCAGCTGAAACTGTCGCAGCACGTTTTCAAAATACACATCGGTTCCGGTCAGGAACATAATAGCTTTGACCAGAACCAGAAACACAAACACCAGCACATTGATCAGCAACAGTTGATTCAGCGCATTATCGCGGCGGCTGAACGCTGTGCGGATATCGTTGGCAATACTCATGGGTGGACGAAGAGAAGTAGAACAGAGAAACCGACCCGACCACTACCTAACGGTGCGCCGCCCGGGATGATGCAGGAAAGGGTCGCAATTTTCAGGCAAGCTTTCCGCTGGCACCTAGTTACTGCCAAGCTGGCGGATGGCGAGGCAAGTATACCATATCTACCCGGATACTGGCCTGGCCGCCTGGCCTACGCCTTAGTACATTCGGGTACGGTTGCGCTGCCAGAGCAGCACCAGCACCAAGCCCACCAGTAGGCCACCTAAGTGAGCAAAGTGGGCCACGTTGTCGCCGGGCGCACGCTGCACGCCGCTGTAAAACTCAAAAAGCCCATATAGTACCACAAAGTATTTGGCCTTGATAGGAAAAGGCAGCGGAAAAATCATGAGCGGCGTGTTCGGGAAGTAGAACGCAAACGCCAGCATAATCCCGAACAAGGCCCCCGAAGCGCCGACCATCGGACCACTCATGCTAGCCTGATAGATGTCTTCCATACTAGCCAAGGCACTTTGGATCAAGCCTGTATCATCGGGGGTGGCATGGAGCTGCCGGGCTACGGCGGCGTACCGATCCCGGTAGTTAGACATATTATTGTCCACGAAATCCATCAGGTTGATATCCGTCGGCTCTGAGCGGAACACCTCAATATCGTGGCGCATCTGCTGCACTTCGTAGGTGCGCAGGCCATTATACAACATCCCGGCGCCCAGCCCGCAAATCAGCCAGAACGTCAGGAAACGCCGGCCGCCCCAGCGCTGCTCCAGCATCGGCCCGAACACAATCAGGCCCAGCATATTGGAGAATATGTGGCCCAGATTAGCATGCATGAACATGTACGTCAGGAACTGCCAGGGCTGAAACAGAGGCGAACCTATGGGATACAGCGCCAAAAAGGACAATTGCCCGTTGATCTGCAAAGACAGAAAAAACACCACAACATTGGCGATGAGCAAGTTGCGGACCGTAGGCGTAAGTTGAAACATTGAATCGTTGATTTTCGCGGGTAAAGTGGCCTAGCACCTTGGCCTATACGAGAACTACTCAACAGTTGCTACCTAGGCTAGTGCAGTAAGTGGCCTAGGTAGCAACTATCAGCGGTTAAAGAAGGCCTGTAGCTCGCTTAGCTCCAGCAGCACCAGCGTGCGGCGGCCATCGGGGGTGTAGCTGGGTACAGAACAGGCAAACAACTTGTCTACCAAGGCCGTCATTTCAAATTCGGAGAGGCGGCTGCTGGCGGCGCTGGTGGCTACCCGGCGGGCCAGGGCGCGGGCCATCTGCTCGCGGCGGTCCAGCTTCACGGGCCCGGCGTGGTTGCGAAACTGCTCAATGAGGCCTTCCAGGAGCTCCTTCTCGTCGCGGGCCGGCACATCGGCCGGAATGCCTTCCACGGCAATGGTGTACTTGCCAAAATCGGTGAAGCGGAAGCCTAAAGCCTTTAGTGGCTCCTCTACTTCGCGCAGGATGGCAAAATCCTGGGGCGTAAACGTGACGGTACGCGGGAACAGCAGCGTCTGGGAAGCACTGGTTTCGCGCTCCAAAGCCTGCGCATACTGCTCAAACAGAATCCGCTCCCGCGCTGCCACCTGGTCAATCAGCATCACGCCCGATTTCACAGGCACCAGCAAATATTGCTGATGCAGCTGCAGCACTTTGTTGCCGGGCGCCACCGGAGCCGCCCGCAGCGGCAGCTCCGGCGAAGCGGCCGACGGCGCAGGCATTACAGTAAAGCCCTGCTCCGACTGGCCTACAGGCTCCGCTGGCAGCTCTAGGCCAGTTGGCAACATCAGCTCGGCGGGCGCCGGTGGAGTTTCCGCTTCCTCAGCTTGGCGGGCGGCGGCAATAGCAGCGGCGGAAGGCACAGGCACCCCGATAGCGGTGGCTTCGCGCTCCACATCGGGCACCTTCACTTGCTGCAGGCTTTTATAGAACTCCTCCAGCTCGCGCTTGGCTTGGTCGGTAGGCCTAGGCGGCAGCTGCCTTTCATACGCATCGGAACGGCCCGACCGGGACTCGCCTTTGCTGGGCGTACTCGCGGCGCGGGAAGCCGCGGAGGCCAGCGCATCGGGCTTAAAATCAGCTGCAAACGGATTCTGCTCGTTGCCGGACAGGCGTAGCGGCTGAATGGGAGCAAAATTCACGTCGCCCTCGAAATCCAGGGACGGGGCCATATTGTGCAGGCCCAGGCTCTGCTTCACGGCGGCCCGCACAATGGCGTACACGGTCTTCTCGTCCTCGAACTTGATTTCCGTTTTGGTGGGGTGCACGTTGATGTCGATGGTCTTGGGGTCGAGCTCCAGAAACAGCACGTAGAACGGGTGCGTGTCTTTGGGCAGCAGGCCCTCATAGGCCGTGAGCACGGCGTGGTTAAGGTAAGCCGAGCGGATGAACCGGTTGTTCACGAAGAAAAACTGGTCGCCCCTACTCTTCTTGGCTGATTCTGGCTTGCCGATGAACCCGCGCACCGAAATAAACGGCGTCACTTCCTCTACTTGCGCCAGCTGCTCCTTGTAGCCATTGCCCAACAATGACACAATCCGCTGGCTCAGCTTGCCGGCAGGCAGGTTGAACACTTCCAGGTCATTCTGGAAAAGCGAGAAGCCGATCTGCGGATTAGCCAGCGCCACGTGCTGAAACTCATCCAGAATATGCCGCATCTCTACCGCATTGCTCTTGAGGAAGTTGCGGCGGGCCGGCACATTAAAAAACAGGTTTTTCACCGCAATACTGGTGCCGTCGGGGCAGGCTACGGGCTGCTGACTCGTTATCTGAGAGCCTTCTACCAGCAGCAGGCTGCCGGTATCCTGGCCGCGTTGCTTGGTGCGCAGCTCCACTTGGGCCACGGCCGCTATACTGGCCAGGGCCTCTCCCCGAAACCCCAGCGTGCGGATACGAAACAGATCGTCGGTGGTGCGAATTTTGCTGGTAGCATGGCGCTCTAAGCTCATGCGTGCATCGGTGGCCGACATGCCGGTGCCGTTGTCCACAACTTGGACTAATTGTTTACCCGCTTCCTTGATGATGAGCTGCACCTGCGTGGCGCCGGCATCAACGGCATTTTCGAGTAGCTCTTTTACCGCGGAAGCGGGTCGCTGCACTACTTCGCCGGCCGCAATCTGGTTAGCTAAATATTCAGGAAGCAGTTGAATAATATCCGCCATATAGAACTAAAATCAGAGGAAAAACGAAGCGCTTTTACAGCTTCCAAAAGACAGCTATCCGCTTGATAACAACCAGCGTCGGGAAATTATCCGTAAGTTTACGGCCAACTTTTGTGTGTGCTGCATGAGACGGATTTCTCCGCTTATGCGTTGGAGGTTAGAAAGGCAGGGAACAGAAGGCCAACAGAAACGGCCCCCGCTCCACGCCGGAACCACCTCTTCACATGCTTCTATGAAGAGTCAAAAGTAGGGCTTTTGCCTCGCTTTTTACCTTATATCACCACTTAGCACGAACAACGGGAGCCGATGCTCAAAGACTTTCGGATTGGACTTTTCCTTTTAGTACTGGCCATTACGGGTCTGATCATTTCCTCCTCCGCTCCGCGCGCGGAAGAAGTGCGCCCCATGTCGGTAGCTGAACAGAACTGGGTGGATAGTGTCTTCAACTCGCTCACGCCCGACCAGCGCCTAGGCCAGTTGTTTATGGTGGCGGCTTACTCCAACAAGGACCGTAAGCACGTGCAGTACACGGAGTTTCTGGTAAAGAATTATGGCATTGGGGGCGTGATGTTCCTGCAGGGCGGCCCGCGCCGGCAGGCCATCTTGGCCAACCGCTACCAAGCCGCTTCTAAAGTGCCGCTGCTCGTAGCCATGGATGCCGAATGGGGCCTGGATATGCGCCTTGACAGCTCCATGCACTTCGCCAAGGGCATGACCCTAGGTGCCATGGACGACGACCAGTACGTGTACCAGATGGGCCGCGAAATTGCCCTCAAGATGAAGACGCTGGGCGTGCACGTGAGCTTCTCGCCGGTTATCGACGTCAACTCCAACCCCAGCAACCCCGTTATCGGCAACCGTTCTTTTGGGGAGATCAAGGAGCAGGTAGCCAAGCACGGAGTGGCCTACATCCGGGGCCTGCAGGATCATGGCATTATGGCTGTGGTAAAGCACTTCCCCGGTCACGGCGACACCGATGTCGACTCGCACGTAGCCTTGCCGGTTATCAATTCCGACATGGCCCGCCTGACCAATGTTGACCTCTACCCTTTCCAGAAGTCGTT
Organism: Hymenobacter gelipurpurascens; assembly: GCF_900187375.1. Taxonomy (NCBI): domain Bacteria; kingdom Pseudomonadati; phylum Bacteroidota; class Cytophagia; order Cytophagales; family Hymenobacteraceae; genus Hymenobacter; species Hymenobacter gelipurpurascens. Next base: position 2,308,309 of record NZ_FYEW01000001.1, read on the forward strand.
TCAGGCGGGCGTAATGGGCGTGATGGTAGGCCACCTCTACATGCCGCTTCTTGATACAGTGCGGTCGTTATCAGCTACCATCTCCAAGAACCTTGTAACGGGGCTCCTAAAAGAGAAAATGGGCTACCGGGGCCTTGTCTTTACGGATGCCCTGAACATGAAGAGTGTATCCAGCCTCTACAAGCCCGGCGAACTAGATGCGCTGGCACTGGTAGCCGGCAACGATGTGCTCCTCTTCTCGGAAGATGTGCCGATGGCCATCCAGAAAATCAAGGAGACGCTGGCGGCTGGCCAACTCAACCAGGCCGATATAGACTCTCGGGTGCGGAAGATTTTGCGGGCCAAATATTGGGCCGGCCTCAACCGCTACCAGCCCATCGACTTGCCCAATCTGATGACAAACCTGAACCGGGCCACCAGCCGCACGGTGCAGCAACAGATTTATGAGCACGCCACCACGGTAGTGAAAAACGAGGACGACCTGCTGCCCTTCAGCCGGCTGGATACCGTGCGCATTGCCTCCGTTACCATTGGCTCCGATGCACTGACCTACAAGGAGATAATGGGTAAGTACCAGAACGGCCCCGTGTATGCGGTGCCCAACCGCTACGCCCCTGACTCTTCGTTCACGCGCCTGCTCACACGCCTCACGCCTTATAACGTAGTGGTAGTGAGCCTGCACAACATGAACAATACGCCTGCCCATAACTACGGTATTGGGGAAGGCGCCTTGAAATTCCTGAAAAACCTGCAGGCTAACCCGCGCGTCAAAACGGTGGTCATTGCCTTTGGCAATGCCTATGCCCTGAAGCACCTGGCCGATGCTCGCACCCTGGTATGTGGCTACGAAGACAACTATGCCTCGCAACTGGTAATGCCCCAGGTGCTGTTTGGTGCTCTGTCGGCTAAAGGGCGCTTGCCCGTTACGGTTTCGGAAACTCTGAAGGCAGGCCTAGGCGTACCAACGCCCGACCTCAAGCGCCTGCGCTACGGCACGCCGGAAGCCGTAGGCCTAGACTCGCGCGTACTCGCCCAGATTGACAACGTAGCGCTGGAATCAGTGGCCTACGCGGCCGCTCCGGGCTGCCAGGTGCTGGTGGCCAAGGATGGAATGGTGGTCTTTGATAAGAGTTACGGCTACTGCACCTACGATAAGTCGCAGCCAGTGAATAGTAGCACCCTGTACGATCTGGCTTCCGTAACGAAGGTTGCTGGTACGCTACAGGCTATCATGTACCTTAAAGACCAAGGCAAGCTCAACATTGATGACCGAGTAGCCTCCTACCTGCCGGAGCTGAAAGCCACAAACAAAAAGGACATGACGGTTCGGGAAGTATTGATGCACCAAGCCGGCTTGAAGCCAGGCATTAGTACCTGGGAGAAGACCATCACCAAAACAGGTCCTAAGCCAACGTTCTACGCCAGCACCGCTTCCCCCGAATTTTCCCGCGAAGTAACCCCCGACCTCTACAGCCTCAGAACCGCCGATGACTCTGTTTGGCGTTGGGTGCAGCGCTCCAGCTTGCTGCCTAAGGTGAAGGGCAAATACCCCGTAGAATACAGCGACCTGAGCTTCATTATCCTGAAGCGCGTAGCCGAGAAAGTGCTCCAGCAACCTATTGATGCTTTCCTGCAGAAGAATTTCTACCAGCCGCTAGGCCTAGGCACCATGACCTACAACCCGCTGGAGAAATTCCCCAAGTCGTGCATTGCGCCTACGGAGAACGACACGTACTTCCGGCGGGCCTTGCTGCAGGGCACCGTACACGACCAAACCGCCGCTATGGTGGGCGGTGTGGGCGGCCACGCGGGCTTATTCTCCAACGCCAACGACCTGGCTATTCTGATGGAGATGAACCTACAGAACGGCCGCTACGGTGGGCAGCGCTTCTTCCAGACGCCGGTAGTAACGGAGTTTGCCAACAGCAAAGAAGCCGGCAGCCGCCGGGGCCTGGGCTGGGACCGTGGCGACCCAAGCAAGCCCGAAGGCCCCACCAGCAACCTGTCGCCGGCCAGCACGTTTGGTCACACGGGCTTCACTGGCACCTGCGTCTGGATGGACCCCGAAAACAAAATCCTCTACATCTTTCTTTCTAACCGCGTGTACCCCGATGCCGGCAATAACAAGCTGCGTCAGTACAACATCCGCACCCGTATCCACGACGTAATTTATAAGTCGCTGCAGAAGACATGATCTGTTGTCCAGCTTTTCTGTTTCTTTGACCCGCAATCGGCGGTGAGGCGTTCTACGGAGCGACTTGCCGCCGATTTTTTGTAGCGCGAAGCTCCAGCCTCGCGCAGCGTACTGGCTCAACTGGTGTCGTTGCCAAACCTACTGCCCAACGCGGCGCAAAGCTGGAGCTTCGCGCCACTGCTCCCCCGCCCCATCATGAATATCGGCATTGTCTGTTACCCTACTTTCGGCGGCTCCGGCGTCGTGGCCACCGAACTAGGTAAAGCTTTGGCCCTTAAAGGCCACCGCGTCCACTTCATCACGTACAGCCAGCCGGTTCGCCTGGATTTCTTCAACGAGAACCTGTTCTACCACGAGGTCTATATTCCGCCATATCCGCTGTTCCAGTTTCCGCCTTATGAGCTAGCGCTGGCCAGCAAAATGGTAGACATTGTGCAGAACGAGAAGCTCGATGTATTGCACGTGCATTACGCCATTCCGCACGCTTCGGCGGCCTATATGGCCAAACAGATTCTCCTGACCAAAGGCATCCGCATTCCCGTTATCACCACGTTGCACGGCACCGATATCACGCTGGTGGGCAAAGACGCCAGCTATGAGCCCGTCGTGACGTTCAGCATTAACCAGTCAGATGGCGTGACGGCGGTTTCGGCGGATCTGCGCCGCGAGACCTACGAATACTTCGCTATTGAGAAGGACATTGAAGTGATTCCCAACTTCATCAACCTGGAGCGCTTCAAGAAGCAGAACAAAGGCCACTTTAAGGCGGCCATTGCGCCCGATGGTGAAAAGCTGCTGGTGCATACCAGTAACTTCCGCTCGGTGAAGCGCGTGGAGGATGTGGTGCACATTTTCGATGGTGTACGCAAGCAGACACCCGCTAAACTCCTACTGGTAGGCGACGGACCCGACCGGCCGCGCATCGAGAAAATCTGCCGCGACCTAGGCCTATTGAGCAACGACGTACGTTTCCTAGGGAAGCTGGAAGCCGTAGAGGAAGTGCTCAGCATTGCTGACTTATTCCTGATGCCTTCGGAAAAGGAAAGCTTTGGCCTGGCCGCGCTGGAAGCTATGTCGTGCGAGGTGCCGGTTATCAGCACGAATGCGGGCGGTATTCCGGAGCTGAACGTGCACGGCGTAACAGGCATGGTTAGCAACGTAGGCGACGTGGCCGACATGGTCAAAAATGCGCTCTATGTGCTCGACGACGAGAATCTGCCGCGATTCAAGGAAGCTGCCCGCGCCCGCGCCGAAGAATTCGCCGTCGACAACATCGTTCCACTCTACGAAGCCTGCTACCAGCGCGCCATTGCGGCCCAGCTGGCTGCCATACAGGCCTAGCACCTTCAGCAAGAAGCTGCATAAAAGCACCTCCTCCTGAGCGCAGCGAAGGATCTTGTCACGTTAGCACGAGGCGCTAGGCCAGTCGTTCCAGCGTGACAAGATCCTTCGCTCCGCTCAGGAGGACGTGCTTTTATGATCAAACGATACCCTAGGCCACTCTCCTGCCTCTATAGCTCCCGCACCCAGATGTTGCGGAAGCTAAGCGGCTCGCTCTTGTCGCCGTGCGATTGTAGCTTGATGGGTGACGGGCCGTGCGACTTATAGCTGGGCGGCCCAATGTACACCGTAGCGCCGGCCAGCTCCACGTTGTTCTGGACTACCACCCCATTGAACCACACCGTCACGCGGGCGGGCGTGAGCAGGGTACCGTCGGGCTTGAAGGTGGGCGCCGTCCAGAGCACGTCGTAGCTCTGCCATTCGCCGGGCTTGCGGGTGGGGTTGGCCAGCGGGATGCGCTGCTTATAGATGCTACCGGCCATACCATTCACGTAGGTTTTGTTCTGGTACGAGTCTAGAATCTGCAGCTCGTAGCCTAGGTCGCCTTTCCCCAACGAGGCCAGAAAAACGCCGCTATTGCCGCGCGCCTGCCCCGTACCGGAAATGTTGGCCGGCACGCGCCACTCTAGGTGCAGCTGGTAGTTGGTGAAGCTTTGCTTGGTTTCAATGTTGCCGGTGGCTTTGTCCACGGTAAATGCCCCGCTTGCTACCTTCCATTTGGCCGGCACATTGCGGTCATCCGCCGATACCCACTGGCTTAGATCTTTGCCATTAAAAAGCACCACGGCATCGGAAGGTGGCGGCAGGAAATTGGGGGTGGCCACCACGGCTTTGGGCACGGGCTCCCACACTTCCGTATCCTCGGGTTTGCCCGCCGGCTGGGTTTGGGCCTGACAGCCAATGCTCATGAGTAAGGCGACTACAAGTACGAACTGCTTCATGCGACCTGGGTTGATAGATGCGTACAACGGACTGGTATGGTCAATTCCTGATTTTTCATACGTCACACAACTGAACCGCCTGCCGCAACGAGGCCAGCTTGTCGGGTTTGGTGGGCATGAATTCCTGCGCTACGTAGCCTTTGAAACCGGTAGCCAGAATAGCGCGCATAATGGCCGGATAGTTCAGCTCCTGGGTTTCGTCTAGCTCATGGCGGCCCGGCACGCCAGCCGTGTGGTAGTGAGCAATGTAGTTATGGTGCTCGGTAAGGGTCCGGATAACGTCGCCCTCATTGATCTGCATGTGGTAGATATCGTAGAGCAGCTTGAAATGCTCAGAACCTAGCTTCTTCGCCAGCGCCACGCCCCAGGCGGTATGGTCACACTGGTAGTCTTTGTGGTCGATTTTGCTGTTGAGTAGCTCCATCACCAGCACCACCTTGTGCTTTTCAGCCAGCTTGAGGAGTGGCTGCAGGCCTTTGGCGCAGTTCTCTAGGCCAGTAGCATCCGACATGCCCCGCCGGCTCCCGCTGAAACAGATGAGGTTGGTGTAGCCCGCTTCCGCCACGCGCGGAATCATGGCAGCGTACTGCTTTTGCAGCTGGGCGTGGTAGCGCGGGTCGTTGAAGCCGTCGGTCAGGTTGATTTCGGCGCCGTTGCACATGGGCGAGTCGAGACCGTATTTCTTCAGCGTAGGCCAGTCGGCGGGTCCCACCAGATCAATACCTCGGATGCCCATTTCCTTGGCGGCGATGCACAACTGCTCTACCGACAAATCGGAAAAGCACCACCGGCACACCGACTGCTTGATGTTGTTTTTCAACCCCGTTTGCTTCTCGGTTTGCTTTTCATCGGGAGTGCACGCGCCGGCTACCCCCAGCGCCCCCACGGCAGCGGTGCTGGTGAGCAAGCCCTTCAGCGCGGCACGGCGGTTCCAGACAGCCATAGCTAGTTGGCCTGAGCCATGGAAGGCGCCGCTCCGTAGGCCACTGTATCGGAAGCTGGAGCGGTTTTTCGCTCTTTAAACAGCAGCAGAAACAGCAGCAGCACCACTACCGCAATACCCGCCGGAATCAGCCAGATCATGCGCCAGTCGTGTGTGCCTTCTGGAGTTTGGTAGGCATCAAAGATGCGACCCGAGAGCAGTGTCCCGATGAGCATGCCTACGCCATACGTAGCCAGTGTGATGAAACCCTGCGCCGAGCTTTTGAACCGCTCGCCGGCCAGGTTATCGGTGTAAATCTGACCCGTTACGAAGAAGAAATCGTAGCAGATACCATGCAGCACAATGCCCGCAATCAGCATCCAGTAGTTGCTTTCGCCATTGCCGTAGGCAAATAACACGTAGCGCAGTACCCACGCCAGCATCCCGATAGCCAGCATCTTCTTCACGCCCAACCGGCTAAACAGCACCGGAATCAGGAGCATAAACAGCACCTCCGACACCTGGCCTAGGCTCTGTACGCCGGCGGCCTTTTTCATGCCTACCTCATTCAGAAATGGGTTCGTGAAGCCGTAGTAGAAAGCCAGCGGAATACAGATGGCAATAGACGCCAGAAAGAAGATCAAATACGAGCGGTTCTTCAAAAGCCCGATGGCATCGAGGCCCAGCATATCACCCAGGGAGCTTGACTGACCAGATTTTACGGGTGGCGTAGCCGGTAGCGTAAAGCTGAACAGGCCTAGCAGCGCCGAAGCACCGGCTGCCATCAGAAAAGTAGCTTGCAGGCTACCGCTCTGCTCCCAGTTCAGCCAGCCAATGGTGAGGCCCGCCACAATCCAGCCCAGCGTGCCCAGCACCCGAATGGTAGCAAATTCTTTCTGTGGGTCCTGCATCTGCCGAAACGCAATGGAATTCACCAACGCCAGCGTGGGCATATACAGCACCATATAGGTCAGGATATTCGGGTAAAAGCTACCGAAGTCCGGCGACTGGGAGGCGCGCCACAACAGCGCCGCGCCCGCTAGGTGCAGCACGCCCAGAATCTTCTGCGCTGAGAAAAACCGGTCGGCAATTAGGCCAATGATGAATGGCGCCACAATGGCCCCGATGGACTGCGTCAGGAACGCTACGCCTACCTGCGTGCCTGTAGCGCTCAGGTTACGCAGCAGATATGTACCCAACGTCACGAACCACGCGCCCCAGATGAAAAACTCCAGGAACATCATAATGGACAGCTTAATCCGGGTGGTGGCGGTCATGGGCAGCGGGAATTATGGGTAGGTAGATAGCGGGAAGAAAGGGGCAATTGGCCTACTTCAGGCTGAGAATGTAGCGGGTCATCTCCTGGGCGTCGGCTTCGGAGATGTTGGGGTGAGGCGTCATGGCGATGTCGCCCCAGTTGCCTTTGCCGCCGCTAATGATTTTGCCCGCCAGCATTTTGACGTTGGCATCGGTGGCGGGGTATTTCAGCGCCACATCGTGGTAGGCAGGGCCCAGCAGCTTCTCGTTTTCGCGGTGGCAGCTGGCGCAGTCGGCACCTTCCATCAGCTTGGCGCCCGTGGCTACGGCTCCGCCTGTCGGGGCCGTTCCGATTTTGGTGACGTTGGTATCTACCTGAGGCTGACGCGCTACAGCCGTTACGTTGGCACCCGTGGTGCTGTCGTTGGCCAGGTTATAGTCGGGCTCCGCCAGGGTGTATTTCTCCTGGGTCTTGGGTTTATCCGGATTGCAGGCGGCCAGGCCAGTGCAAAGGCTGAGTAGCAGAAATACTTTTTTCATAGCACAGAAAGAGTAAGCTAGAGGCCTAGCAGCGTTTTATTGAAGGTTTCATCAGTTCCCGAGGCGGCGAAATCGTCGAAGGCTTTGTCGGTTACCCGAATGATATGGTCGCGGATGAAGGCCGCGCCTTCGCGGGCGCCATCTTCGGGGTGTTTGAGGGCGCATTCCCACTCCAATACGGCCCAGCCGGGAAAATCGTATTGGGCCATCTTGCTGAAAATGGCCTTGAAATCTACCTGTCCATCGCCGAGAGAGCGGAACCGGCCGGCGCGGTCCACCCAGCTTTGGTACCCGCCATACACGCCCTGCCGCCCCGTGGGGTTGAACTCAGCATCCTTGACGTGAAACATCCTGATGCGCTCATGATAGATATCAATGTACTCCAGATAATCGAGGCATTGCAGTACGAAATGTGAGGGGTCGTAGAGCAGGCAGGCGCGGGCGTGGTGGCCTACCTTATCCAAGAACATTTCGTAGCTGATGCCATCGTGCAGGTCTTCGCCCGCATGCACTTCGTAGCAAACATCCACGCCGCATTCGTCAAACGTGTTCAGGATGGGCAGCCAGCGCTTGGCTAACTCCGTGAAGCCTGTTTCCACCAAGCCAGCCGGGCGCTGGGGCCACGGGTACACCATCGGCCACAGCAGGGCACCGCTGAAGGTGGCGTGAGCGGTCAGGCCGAGGTTTTGGGAGGCTTTGGCGGCATACTTGAGCTGCTGCACGGCCCACTCCTGCCGCGCCTTGGGGTTGTTGCGCACAGCTGCGGGAGCAAAGCCATCAAACAGCTGGTCGTACACCGGGTTCACGGCCACCAGCTGGCCCTGCAGGTGCGTAGAGAGCTCCGTGATTTCCAGACCAGCGGCCTGCACTTTGCCTTTCAACTCATCGGCGTAGGTTTTGCTTTCGGCGGCTTTTTGCAGATCTATGAAGCGGCTATCTAGCGTGGGCAGCTGCACGCCTTTGAAGCCCAGGCCACTTGCCCACTGGCAAATAGCCTCCAGGCTGTTGAATGGCGGCGTATCACTGATAAACTGCGCTAGGAAAATAGCAGGGCCTTTTATAGTCTTCATGCGCGGCTATACGGTGAAATCGGTCCACTTCCTATCGGAGCGGCCCGAGGCAATTACGTTTTCAATAAAGGCCATGCCGCGCACCCCGTCGGCAATGCCGGGGTAGTCGAGGGCTTCCGGCGAGGCGGTTTCGCCCGCTAGCTCCGCTTGCAGCGTTAGGGCAAAGTTGCGGTAGAGGTTGGCGAAGGCTTCCAGGTAGCCTTCGGGGTGGCCAGCGGGGGTGCGGGTGTTGTGGCGTGCAAAGGAGCCAACGTAGCCCGTGCCCGCCCGTCGGATTTCAGTAGGCCTATCCAGCCACTTTACCTGCAGCGTATTGGCGTCGGCCTGCTGCCACTCTAGGCCACCTTTCTCGCCGTAGATGCGCAGACGCAGGTTGTTCTCCTCCCCGGCGGCTACCTGGGTGGCCGTAAGCACGCCACTGGCGCCACCCGACAGGCGCAGCAACACGGCCCCGTCATCATCGAGCTTGCGGCCGGGCACTACTGTATTGATATCGGCGCAGAGCTGCGTAACGGCTAGGCCACTCACGTACTCCAGCAGATTGAACGCGTGCGTACCAATGTCGCCCATAGCACCGGCTAGGCCACTCTTTGTGGGGTCGGTGCGCCAAGCGGCCTGCTTGTTTGCAGTACCTTCTTCAAAGGCGCTTAGCCAACCCTGCGGATACTCCACGTACACTTTGCGGATCGTACCTAACTCACCAGAGGCCACCAGTTGGCGAGCTTCTTTTACCATGGGGTAGCCGGTGTAGGTGTGCGTCAGGCAGAAATGACAGCTGCTGGCCTCTACCACGGCTTGCAGCTCCTTGGCTTCGGCCAGCGAAAAGGTCATTGGCTTATCCAGAATTACATGGAAGCCATTTTCCAGGGCCAGCTTAGCGGGCGCAAAGTGCAGGTGGTTGGGCGTCACGATGGACACTACCTGCACCCTCTCCGACTCTGGCAGCTGCTTCTCGCGCTCAATCAATTCCTGATAGGAGCCATATACCCTCTCCGCCGACAGGCCTAGGAGCTGACCGCTGGCCTTGGAGGTTCCGGGGTTGCTGCTGAAGGCGCCGGCCACCAGGTCATACTGTCCATCGAGGGCCGCCGCCAACCGGTGCACCCCCCCAATGAAAGCGCCCTGACCGCCGCCAATCATGCCCAATCGTATCATTCAGTTATCAGTTGTGAGTTGCCGGTTATGAGTTGCTAGTTGCGGGTTGACGGTTGCAAGTAAGAACGGCACTGGCAACCCGCAACTGATAACTCTTAAGTCGTAGCCCAGGCCCGGTCGCCTTTTTTGTACGGTACGCACCCCTCGTATTTGCCCGGAACGGGCGAGTAGCGCAGGGCCTTCGTGCTCCCGACTTCGGAGGTAAAGTAGCCCAGAAGCGTCAATTCTTTCATCATCCGGAAATAATGATTGGGCGCTTCCAGGGTTTTGGTGCTGGTATACTTCTTTTGCTCCGCATCGAGGGCCGTCAGCAGGGCCGTGCGTTGGGCGGCGTCAAGAGCCATGAAGCCTTTGCCATTTGCCTTCTTGCTGGCTTCCTCCAGTTGCGTCAGGCCCTTCAGGAACACCTGTTGATCGGCGGGCTTGTAGCAGTCGCGCACCATTACGGCCATGAAACCGCCTACGTCGGCGGCTTTGGCGCCGGGCGTTTTGGTGGTTGGCAGAATGGTATCGCCGACTTCATTGAGGTAGGCCACTTGCTCCTGGTTCAGGAAGGGTTTTTCCTGCTTGGGGGTGGTCTTGGCCTGCTTTTCTTCTTTCTCCTGCGTGGGCGAGGAGCAGCTCGTCAGGAAATAATCGCCCCCGATGATGGCGCCGCCCATAATCAGGGCTACTCTTGCTACTGCGTCTCTTCTGTTCATGGCCATAGGAGTTAGATGTTCTGCTTCTTCATCTCCCCTACTGCGTGATCTACGGCGCGGGCCGTGAGGGCCATGTAGGTCAGGGAAGGGTTCTGGCAGGCGGCTGAGGTCATGCAGGCGCCATCGGTCACGTACACGTTCGGGGCGTCCCAGACCTGATTGTGGCTATTGAGGACCGAAGTTTTGGGGTCGCGGCCCATGCGGGCAGTGCCCATTTCGTGAATACCGCCGCCCATGGCGTAGCCGTTGTTGTAGGTCTTCACGTTCTTAACGCCCGCCTTTTCCAGCATCTCCTTGGCGTCCTCCATCATATCCACGCGCATTTTCTGTTCGTTCTCCCGAATGCTGGCATCCATCACCAGCACGGGCAGGCCCCACTTATCCTTCTTGGTTTTGTCGAGGTAGGTGCGGTTGTCATGATATGGCAGGGTTTCTCCAAACGCACCCAGGCCCATCGTCCAGTGGCCGGGCTCGGAAAGCGCATCCTTGAACTCGCCCCCGATGCTCATTTCGGCAATGTCGCGGCTCCAGCCTTCGCGTCCGGCGCCACCCTGGTAGCCAAAGCCTCGGATGTAATCGCGCTTATCGCCGAACAGGTTGCGGAAACGAGGCACGTAAATCCCGTTGGCGCGGCGTCCATACACATATTTATCCTCGTAGCCCTCCATGTCGCCGTGCGCACCGGCCCGGAAGTGGTGGTCCATGAGGTTGTGGCCTAGCTCGCCGCTGCTGCTACCTAGGCCCTCCGGCCACACATCGGTAGCGGAGTTCATAAGCACCCACGCCGAGTTAAGCGTGGAGGCGTTCAGGAAGATGATCTTGGCGAAGTACTCGTAGGTCTGGTTGGTTTCGGCATCCAGCACTTCCACTCCCTTGGCCCGCTTGGTATCCTTATCGTAGAGGATTTTGGTGACGATGGAAAACGGCCGCAGCGTCAGGTTGCCGGTAGCCACGGCGGCTGGCAACGAGGCCGATTGCGTACTGAAGTAAGCCCCAAACGGACAGCCCAGCCAGCATTTGTTGCGGTACTGGCAGCTGGTGCGGTTGTTATGCGCCACCGTGATATTGGCCGTGCGGCCAATCACCATGTGGCGGTCTTTGTAGTTCTTTTTGATGCGCGCCGCCACGTCTTTTTCCACGCAGTTCATTTCCATAGGCGGCATAAAGTCGCCATCGGGCAGCTGGGGCAGGCCGTCGCGGTTGCCGCTGATGCCCGCAAACTTCTCTACGCGGCTGTACCAGGGCGCTAGGTCTTTGTACCGGATCGGCCAGTCAACGGCAATGCCATCCTTGGCATTGGCCTCGAAATCATAGTCGCTCCAGCGGTACGACTGGCGGCCCCACATCAGGGAGCGGCCGCCCACGTGGTAGCCCCGGAACCAGTCAAATGGCTTGGCCTCCACGTAGGGGCTCTCCTTCTCGTTTACCCAATAATCCAGGTTGCTTTCGTTGAGCGTGTAGTCGCGACTCAGCACCGGATAATCTTTGATCATCTGCTGGGTTTTGCCTCCGCGGTGCGGAAATTCCCAAGGTGCTTTGTTGGCATTTACATAATCCTTGATGTGCTCAATATTGCGCCCTCGCTCCAGCATGATGGTTTTCAGGCCTTTCTCTGTCAGCTCTTTGGCGGCCATGCCACCCGAAATGCCGGAACCAATGACGATGGCGTCGTATGTATTCTTTTCCATAAACGATTGTGGGATGGATGTGAGTTGCCAGCTACCGGTTATCAGTGTGGTGGTTATAGTTGCTATCAGCTGATAACCGGCAACTGAGAACTAGCCTATACCAAGGTGCGCTTGATGTGGGAAATGCTTTTCTGGATGCTGTCGAAGGGCGAGCCGGGAGTTTGGTCCTGCTCCACGAAGAAGTATTTCAGGCCGGCGGTACTGGCCTGGGCGAAGATTTTCTTGAAATCGATGACGCCGCTGCCTACCTCCGTAAAGTTGTGCTTGGGCGTGTTGTCCATGTCCTTCACGTGCCAGAGCGGGAAGCGGCCGGGGTGTTGCTTGAACAGGGCCACGGGGTCTTTGCCGGCTTTGGTGGCCCAATACAGATCCAGCTCCATCTTCACCAGGTCCTTGTCGGTGGCCAGCAGCAGGTCGTAGGGCAGCTTGCCATCCTGGGCCATAAACTCGAAGTCGTGGTTGTGGTAGCAGAGCTGGATGCCGGCTTTCTTGCTCCGCTCACCGGCCAGGTTCAGCTGGTCGGCCACGTACTTATAATGGTCTAGGTTGCCCCGCTCGGCATCGGAGAGGTAAGCGCATACCATATACTTCACGCCGGCGGCGGCGGCATCGTCCACGGCTTTGTCCCAGCCATAGAGCATGGTACCCTGTACGGGCTGGCCTTTCTCCTTCTCCTCCCCCAGGCGGTAGTGGCTGCTGGGCATGATCAGGCCATTTTGCTGGAGCACTTTCGCGAAGGCTACGGGCGTCATGCCGTAGAATTTCTGACTGCCGGTATACGTGGCGCCTTCCACCGAATTGTAGCCCAGCTTAGCCACGCGAGCCAGCGTGCCAGCGGGGTCCTTCTGCATGGCGTCGCGCACGGTATAGAGCTGCAGGCCGATGTACTTTTTGGGGGCAGCCAGCAAGGACGGGCTCAGCAGGGCACCTGCGGAGAGCAGGGCGGCGGACTTTACAAAGGAGCGTCTGGAGGTCATAGGGAAATCAGTAGGAGCATAAAACCGATGGCAGCCGTGCTAGGCCAGTCGGCAACAGCGGCTTGTGAAATAGGCGTGACAAGCGGTGTACTAATGGCGCACGAAGTGTGGGATACAGGCTTCGGAACGGGAAGGGCCTTTTCGCCCGGAAGCTCCGAAATGACTGACCCTAGCACCCGGCGTTGCCCTAATGTATTAGTACTGCCGGAGTAATTGCAAGCTCCAGATGACAATTAACACGCTTTAAATCAATCACAACCCTATATATTATACACTTACCACACACGCAAATCCCGCTTCTGATGTAACTGAAGGGATTCCAGGCTTCGCTACGCCACTTCCATGTGTCAGATAAAAAACAAGACTTGTGTGCACAATTTTGCCCACTAAATGGCCCACTGTCTTCAGATACCCTTTCTCTTATTAGTAAGTGCGCACTCACCTTCATAAGGCCACTATCACACAGATGCCACTAGCAGGCAGTGAGCTTTTACTGCCGGAGTAAGGTTTTCTAGCCAGCTTATTATACTTTACTTGCATGCTTGTACTCCTTCAAGAAATTCCAAGCCGTCGTGCATCGCTCTTTATATATGAAAGCTTTTTCCGCAACTATCTGTCTGTTTGCTTTACCCCTTATCACTGTGCAAGCTCAGGACGTTCAGCCTGGCCTAGATGCACTTGATGATACCTATGGCTTCCGGGGTGCCAAGTTTGAGACGCCCCTCTCCTCCTACAAGGATCTGGTGCTGGCCGAAAAGGCTGGGCAAACCCAATACTACCGCCGCACCAGTGAGCGAAAGCAGCTAGGCAGCGGCGAGGTAACCGATGTTACATATGGCTTCTATAAGGGCAGACTGGCCGTGATTATGCTCAAAACCACTGGCCTGGCCAACAGTCGGGCCATGCTGGAAGCCCTGGAAGCGCAGGCTGGCCCGGGCACCCGCAGCAACCCCTACGCCCAGCGCTACGCCTGGAACGCCAGCAGAGTACACATGAGCTACGATGAAAATGCGCTCAGCAATGACGCCCTGGTTCTGCTGACCTGCAAGAAGCTGAAAGAGCAGGAAGTAAAGCAGAACCTGCGCACCCGCCAAACGGCGCCGCTAGGTAAATAATGGAAGTGGCAAATGGGTCTAGGGCAGCGGCTGAGGCGTGTAGCTTGGTCCCTGGCAGCGCGGCCCTTGCGCAGTCCAGGCCAGTTTGTCGAGGCAAAGTTGGCGTTCTTTCATGCCCTTGTCCCAAGCATGATATACCAGATATTCGGTTTTGCCATTGGGGCTGAGTACGTGGGAGTGATGGCCAGGGCCGCGCACATGCCCCGCTACGGCGTGTAGCACGCGCGGTCCTTGTTCGGCGCCGGTGTCTATGTAAGGTCCCAGAACGGTATCAGCCACGCAATAATCGACACCGTAGCGGGGCGTAAGGAAGTTGGCACCACTGTAGAAGCAGTAGTATTTGCCCCTATGCCGGCGCACGAAGGGTCCTTCCAGCGTATGCCACTCCGCAAACGTCTGGTTGTTGTAGAGGGGCATGGTGCGGTTCTTTTCAAACACGGTCCAGTCGTGACGGGCGCGTATAACGGTCCGGCTTTCGCCTGCCAGGTGGGTCATATCCCGGAGGCGGTCTACTGCTAGGCCAGTGCCAGGTCGGTAGCCATTCTCCGTATCGATGAAGTCGCGGGCATAGAACAGGTACCACTGCCCATCGGTATCCTGAAAGGGGTGTGCATCAATAGTAAACTTGCTTTCCGGCACATCCAGCAGCGCTAGTTGCTGGTAGGGCCCTTCGGGCTTTTTGCTGGTGGCTACGTACAAGCGGTGGCCTACGCTGGCCCCGATAGCCCCACCGCCCATGGAGTAATACATATAGAACGTGCCGTTATGATACACCACTTCCGGCGCCCAAAAATCGGCTTTTGCCGCATTAGGTGGGGGTATAAGAGCTCCGCCAGCCGGTTTCCAATCAACCAGATTGCTGGAGGTGAGCAGCGTGAAGATTCGGCCACCGGGGGTGCGCCCCTGCCCCGTGGTCCCGAAAGCGTAATAGTGTCCCTCGTAGCGCAGGACAAACGGATCGGGAAACTGCCCGGCGTATACAGGGTTGGTGTAGGTGCGCGCCGCCCGAGCCGCCGCTTGGTGGAGAACAGCCAACGAAGCTAGGCCGGCAGTGGCCTGCTGCAGAAAACGACGACGGGAAGCCATAATCGATAATAAGTTAAGCATCTAGCTTTCAAGCACCAGTATTTGTGCTGGTGAGCTAGACCGATGAAGCAAGATGTGTATAATTACACAATCGTTTGCGCGAAACAAGTTCTCCTTCTGACCTAGCATCTACTCCATAGGCTTATCCAGAGCCTTTCGTCTTTTCGTTGTGCTCCTCTGACTCCCGCCCGCATGAAAAAACTCCTTCTCTCGCTGCTGCTCCTGCTGGCTACTCAGGGCGTATACGCGCAAAAAACCAAGGTAAAGCTCAAAACCGCTACTACCAACACAGTGGCCGCGGGGCAGCGCTGGTCTGTAGAGAAGGCGCAAAGCTGGTATAAGGTGCACCCCTGGATCAGTGGTGCCAACTTTACCCCCAGTACAGCTATCAATCAGCTGGAAATGTGGCAGGCCGCCACCTTCGACCCCGTCACCATTGACCGGGAACTGGGCTACGCTGAAGGCATTGGCTTCAATACGTTACGGGTATTTCTGCACAGTCTGGCCTGGCAACAAGACCCAAAGGGCTTTAAGAAGCGCCTGAACACCTACCTTGCCATAGCCGATAAGCACCACATCCAGACGATGTTCGTGTTTTTTGATGACTGCTGGAACAAAGATGCCAAGGCCGGCCCGCAGCCTGCGCCCAAGCCCGGTATCCATAACTCGGGGTGGGTGCAGGACCCCGGCGAGCCAGCTTCCCGCGATTCTACCACATTTGTGGCCCTGAAGCCCTACGTGCAGGACGTGCTTACGTCGTTTAGAACTGATAAGCGTATTCTGCTCTGGGACTTATATAATGAACCCGGCAATAGCGGGAAGCTGGCTACTTCGCTGCCGCTGCTGCGCAATGTATTTGCCTGGGCCCGCGAAGTAAATCCGCAGCAGCCACTGAGCGTAGGCCTATGGGCCTGGGATTTTCAGGCGCTAAACACCTTTCAGGCGCAGCACTCTGACATTATTACCTACCATAATTACGACGATGTGCCCGCCCATCAGCGCATTATTGAGCTGTTGGAAACGCATGGCCGCCCGCTGATCTGCACAGAATACATGGCCCGCCCACGCAATTCCTCGTTCACGAACATTATGCCGCTCCTGAAGAAAGAGAACGTAGGCGCCATAAACTGGGGCTTGGTAGATGGCAAAACCAACACCAAGTATCAGTGGGACAGTCCCCTACACGATGGCCGCGACCCAGCCGTCTGGTTTCATGAGGTGTTTCGCAAAGACGGTACGCCCTACCGCCCCGACGAAACCGAGCTGATCCGGAGCCTAAATGGCAAGTAAGATGCACGGGCTCATGTTGCGCGGTCGGCTAGGCCTGTTGCAGGTACTATGGTCGGTTGGGCTACTGCTAGCTATTCCGGGACAGGCGCAGCCATCAAACTCAGCCGCTACGTTTACCAACCCGTTGCTGCCCGCCGGTGCTGATCCGTGGAGCATTTACCATGAGGGTTTCTACTACTACACGCATACCACTGGCCGCAACATTACGCTTTGGAAAACTACATCGTTGAGCCAGTTGGGCAGCGCACCGCATCGGGTGGTCTGGTCGCCACCGGCTACTGGCCCCAACTCCCATGACATTTGGGCGCCAGAGCTGCACCGCATACGGGGCAAGTGGTACCTGTATTATGCCGCCGATGCAGGCTCCAACCACAGTCACCGCCTCTGGGTGCTGGAAAATAGCTCCTCCGATCCGCTGCTAGGCCAGTGGACGGACAAGGGCCAACTTACGGATGCCACCAACAAGTGGGCCATCGACGGGTCGGTGTTTGAGAACCAGGGCCAGCTTTACGTTGTGTGGTCGGGATGGGAGGACGATGTGAACGGCCGGCAGGATATTTTCCTGGCGCGCCTGAAAAACCCCTGGACGATCGACGGCCCCCGGCTGAAAGTCTCGACGCCCGTGTACGGCTGGGAGCGAAACGGCGACCTGCACGATGCTCAAAATCCGCCGCACGTGGATGTGAACGAAGGCCCACAGGTAATTCAGCATGGCAGCAAGCTTATTCTGCTCTACTCCGCCAGCGGTTGCTGGACTGACTTTTACGCCCTGGGCATGCTCACGGCTCCCTGGACCAGCAACTTGCTAGAGCCGGGCTCCTGGACGAAGTCGCCGACGCCGGTGTTTCAGCAGGATAAGGCGGCCGGCGTGTACGCGCCGGGACACAATTCCTTCTTCAAGTCGCCGGATGGCACCCAGGACTGGCTGCTTTACCACGCCAACGACCAGCCCGACCAGGGTTGTGGCCGGTTCCGCTCGCCGCGGGCTCAGCCACTCACCTGGAACCCCGATGATACGCCCCACTTCGGCCGGCCCATAGCGCCAGGTCAGCCCCTGGCTAGGCCTTCCGGCGAATAGTGCCTGCTAGGACACCTGGTCGTCGCCGTTTCTCATCACTCATCTTTTTTGCTGATGCGTTTGCTATCGAACTTCGGAAAATCACTTGCCCTGCTCCTGATTAGCCTGGGGGCTTTTGGCAGCTGCCAGCAGCATCTCACAACGTCAGCGAGTACCGGCGTCGGCAGTATGGTTCCGGCTTCGGCGGCCTTGTCTATTGCCAACCCCGTACTGGCCGGCGACTTCCCCGACCCATCGGTGGTAAAAGTGGGCAACGCTTACTGGGCCACAGCCACCTCCTCCAACTGGGGACCGGCGTTTCCACTGCTCATGTCGCAGAACCTGACCAGCTGGGAATTGGTAGGCCACGTGTTTCCCGATGCCCCGCCGGCCTGGGCCGACTACT
The DNA here is from genome assembly GCF_900187375.1 of Hymenobacter gelipurpurascens. Taxonomy (NCBI): domain Bacteria; kingdom Pseudomonadati; phylum Bacteroidota; class Cytophagia; order Cytophagales; family Hymenobacteraceae; genus Hymenobacter; species Hymenobacter gelipurpurascens. Next base: position 2,326,049 of record NZ_FYEW01000001.1, read on the forward strand.
ACTTCTGGGCCCCGGAAATTAGCCAGGAAGGCAACAAGACGTATGTGTTCTATACGGCGCACAAGCGCGGCGGCAACCTGGCCGTGGGCGTGGCCAGCGCTACTAACCCCGCCGGTCCTTACACCGATCATGGTCCCCTCGTAGGTCAGCCCGACGGCTCTATTGACGGCTTCCCGATGCGCGACGAAAAGGGCCAGCTATACCTAATCTGGAAGGAAGATGGCAACAGCGTGCAGCAGCCCACGCCCATCTGGGCGCAGCGCCTGAACGAGGAGCGCACCGCGCTGGTAGGCGAAAAGCAGGAGCTATTTCGCAACGACCCCAGCACTTGGGAAGGCAACCTAGTAGAAGGTGTTTCGATGGTTCGGCGCGACGGATATTTCTATGCTTTTTATGCTGGTAACGGCTGCTGCGGCAATGGCTGCACCTATGCTACCGGCGTGGCCCGTTCCAAAACCCTGTTAGGCCCCTGGGAAAAATATGCGCAGAACCCTGTGCTCGTGAACAACGATACCTGGAAATGTCCCGGCCATGGTACTGTGGTAGAAAACCAGGGCCGCTGGTATTTGCTGCATCATGCTTATAACACCGCAAGCCAGGAGTTTGTAGGCCGCCAGGGCGTACTAAGCGAGCTAACCTGGACGGCCACTGGCTGGCCTGCTTTCACCGGAGGCAGCACGCCGGCCCAGGCGGCGGCACCAGCCCCGCGCTCTTTCACCGATGAGTTTACGACCACCACGTTGCAGCCCTCCTGGCAGTGGCCTATTGAGCAGCGGCCCATGTTCATGCTGCAAAGCGGGCAGCTGCGCCTCACTGCCCGCCCCGACCACAGTGGCGCGGCCCTAGGCCAGTCGACCACTAGCCCCAACTATACCGCTACCACTTCCCTGCTCCAGCCCGCCAGTTTGGCGAAGGGTAGCCGGGCCGGCTTGGCCGCCCACGGTGACCCCGATAATACCCTGGCTTTGCTGGCGGGCGGTGGCACGGTACAACTCACGCAAATCGAGAAGGGAAAAACGAAAGTTGTAGCGGAAGCTCCATTGCCCGCCAACCAAGCCGTGCAACTGCGTATGCAGGCCCGCCAGGGCAGCCAGTTCACCTTCGCCTGGAGTACCGATGCCGGCACCACCTGGCACAACTTACCTGCCGATGGGGCCGCCATTGATGGCCGCTACCTTCCGCCATGGGACCGGGGTATTCGGGCTGGCGTGTTGGTGCAAGGGCCGGCCACTGCCACCGCCTCTTTTGAGCGGTTTTCCCTGGAGCCTCAACCGTAACGCATGACCAGCTGATAGGAAGCCCCCCCGTCACTGCTTGATTTGACCCTATATTCTTTCGTCTTACCCTTCCGTATGCTACGCCTTCTTCCTGCTGGTCTATTAGCCAGTTTGCTGTTCACAACAGCCTGTAACCAATCTACTTCAACTGAGACATCTGCCAGCACTGAAATGGCTTCTTCCTCTACATCTACGCAGGGTGCTGCCCCAACTTCGGCGTCCTTCGGCAAGACGACCGATGGCACGGAGGTGCAGCTGTTCACGCTCACCAACGCCCACGGCCTGAAAGTGAGCATCACGAACTACGGCGGAACGGTTACCAGCCTGCTGGTGCCCGACAAGGCCGGCAAGCTCGGCGATGTGGTGCTCGGGTTTGACAACGTGAGCGGCTACCAGAGCCCCGCGTTTCTCAAGTCAGGCCCGTACTTTGGCGCCCTGATTGGCCGCTACGGTAACCGCATTGCCAAAGGCAAATTCACGCTGGACGGTAAGCAGTACACGCTGGCCAACAACAACGGCGAAAACACGCTGCACGGCGGCAAAAAAGGCTTCGACAAAGTGGTGTGGCAGGCCACGCCCGGCACCTCGGCTGAGGGCCAAACGCTCACGCTCACGTACCTGAGCCAGGACGGCGAGGAAGGCTACCCCGGCAACCTGCAGGTGACAGTGGTCTACACGCTCACCCCAGACGATGCGCTCAAAATCGACTATTCCGCCACCACCGATAAAGCCACGCCCGTTAACCTGACCAACCACGCCTACTTCAACCTGAGTGGGGGCAACGATGTGCTCGGCCACCAGGTCACCCTTCCGGCTGACCGCTACACGGTGGTCGATGCGGGCCTGATTCCGACTGGCGAGCTGCGCCCCGTGAAAGGCACCCCGTTTGACTTTACCAGCCCCCACGCCATTGGCGAGCGGATCGGGCAGGTGCCCGGCGGCTACGACCACAACTGGGTGCTGAATGAAGCGAAGGGGATGCACGCGGCCGCTACGGTGTATGAGCCCACCACGGGCCGCACCATGGAAGTCCGGACTACTGAGCCGGGCATCCAGTTTTATACCGGCAACTTTCTGGATGGCACGCTCAAAGGCAAGGGCGGGCAGGTGTATGGCAAGCACGCTGGCTTCTGCCTGGAAACCCAGCACTTCCCCGATTCGCCCAACCAGCCCTCGTTCCCCAGCACTATTCTCAAGCCCGGCCAGACGCTGCACTCTACTACCACCTACACATTCGGCGTCCGCCAGTAACCAGCTGCCGCGTTCTACTTAACAGAAGCGTCCCCTTGGATACCGCTAGAGGTATTCAAGGGGACGCTTCTGTTAGGGCATTTAAGGTTGCTTAGAACATACCTACTGCCTCGCGCTTCACGGCCAGTAGTGCGGCGGCTGTGGGGTCGGCTTCGTCGGTCATGAGGCTTTCAAGGATACGCTTGGCCAGCTCGGGGCCGCGGGCCTCCTGTGGGTTAGGCAACGCGCGGAACTGGGTATTGATCAGGTTTACTACGCTTTCCTGGCCCTGCTTCACGTAGGCCCAGGTTTCGGGCTGCATGTAGAGCTGCTGGCTGAGGTTGTGTTCCACCTCGGCCCGAATTTCCTGGAGTAGCAGCCGGTGGTAGTCGGGCGCTGAAATACCGGCGCTGCTCACGCGCACCAGCAGGTTGCTGGGCGATATCCGCTCCAGCAGCAGCGTTACGCGCTCCAAGGCTTGCAAACGCAAAGGAAGCGTGGTTTTGCTGGCTTCCAGACGCAACTCTACTAAGCGGCGCTGCTGCTCTTTCTCAAGAAATTGTTGAAACAGGAAGAAAATAGCCCCCGCTACAATGAGCGCCGGCAGAATAATTTTGAGCAGGTCGAAGAGATACGCGGTAGAATCCATAGGAGCAATCGGGCCAGCGGAGGCGGGCAGGTGAAGGAACGGCAAGCGTGGCGTGTAGGCCACTTTTGAGAGGAACTTGTATACGAAACAGTGGCCTAGCAGGCCTACGTCAATACACAAAGATAGCGGTGAACCGTAGGCCACCCTACGGTGTTATGCTCTCAAACGAACCAATGGCCACGGGTAGTACCCAGGGCCACCAGCGGCAACGTGCGACAACTGCCTTGGGCTTCGTATATTTGTCGCCTTACTTCTCTAAAAACGAACATCCTATGGCAACGGCCGTCTCCACGAAACTTGCTCCTATCAGCCTCACTCCACGCGCCTTGGCTGAGGTTCGAAATATATTGGTCGAAAAGGCCGTTCCCGGCGAATATGGCCTCCGCGTAGGCGTGCAGGGTGGTGGTTGCTCGGGCATGAGCTATCTGCTCGGCTTCGACAAACCCAAAGACCAGGACGAAACCTTCGACCTCGATGGCGTACTGCTCATCATGGATAAGAAGCACGCCATGTACGTATTGGGCATGGAAGTTGACTTCCAAGATGGCCTGAACGCCCGCGGTTTTGTGTTCAACAACCCCCAGGCCAAGAGCACCTGCGGCTGCGGTTCGTCGTTCTCGTCGTAAGCTGCCGCACACAACTTACAAAAAGGCCTGTCCGCACTCCGGACAGGCCTTTTTTGTGGTTGTTACTGGCCTAGGCAGCCAGAAACGCCTCAATGGCGGTGAGCGTTTCTACCGGCGCGCTCAACTGGGGGCAGTGCCCGTTGATGGGCAGCGTAACCAGCGTGGCATCCGGAATGGCCGCCTCCAAATACGCGCCTACTTCCAGCGGCGCAATCAGGTCTTGCTCGCACTGTACCACCAGGCAGGGCAACTGCACATTGCGTACATCCAGGCGGTTGTCCGACAGGAACGTGACGCGGGCAAACTGCCGGGCAATGGCCGGATTGGTCTGACAAAAGCTGTGTATAAGCTCAGCGGCTAACGTAGGCCTATCAGGGTTGCCCATGATGAAGGGCCCGAAGGTATCGGCCCAGCCCACGTAGTCCGTTTCCATAAACTTGAGCATCGATTCGATATCGGCACGGTCGAAGCCGCCATGGTAGCCCGCTACGTTGAGGTAGCACGGCGAGGGGCACAGCAACAGCAGCTGCTTGAAACGCCCCGGCTTGGCAATGGCCGCCAACACCCCAATCATGCCGCCCACCGAATGCCCAATCAGGATGACGTTGTGCAGTTGGAGAACCTCGCAAATATCCAGCAAATCCTGGGCGTAGGCCTGTAGAGAAACGTATTTATCGGGCTCGTAGGCCTCTATTGCCGACTGCCCGCCGCCCACATGATCGTAGAGAACCAGCGTGAACTGCTCGGGGTCGGAGAAAGCCGGCGTGATGTAGCGCCACATGGTTTGGTCACAGCCGAACCCATTCACGAAGAGCAACGTCTGGGGGCCGCGCCCTAATATTCGGACATTATTTCGTTGCAGAATATCCATACGCACCCGGCTGCCTGTGTGCGGCGGGCCGGTAATGTAAGTACGCAATGAATTTCAATAAGACAAGTAATTATCAAAATAGGACAAATAATCAAATTAAGAACAGCCCATTTGTGCAAAAAGACCTTTGCCGCGTAGCAAAGGGCTTTAAGATAGTAGCCTTTCCAGAAATGGAAAAGCAAGTGGCCTAGGCCTTGGCTGAACTTAGCAGCTCCAGCACCGCCGCTGGGTTTTCTACTTCAATGATCAGCTCATCATACTCGTCGTGCTCCAGTTCAATGATGAGGGCATTTTCGGCGTGGTGCACATCCCAGAAGATGCGCTTATCCTGCTGCAGGAACGTGCCGGCCGCAAGGATGCCGGGAATGTGGGTGCCGGGCATACGAAACCCCTTCCACCACCCTTTCAGAATCTCCGGGTCCTGCCGAATGCTCTTGATGTTGCCTAGCGGAATCTGCAACTGGCTTTTGAAGGCCCACAGTTTGTGCAGGCCTTTCACTTGGAACAAGACGTTCTCGCCTTCCTTGGTAACTTCAACCATGCTGTTTGCGGTGTGAGCGGGATAGAAGATATTGGCGGTAAGTTAGCGTTTCAGTCGCAGCAAGTGCAGCGCGCTGCCCACCCTATTCCGATCCACTGCTCCATGCGTGCTTTTCTACCTCTAGGCCTGTTGCTGATGGCCGTTACGGGTGCTCAGGCCCAAGCGTTTACCTCCGCCGAAATTGCCCGCTGGCAGCAGCAGGCCAAACAGGTAACCATCACGCGCGATACCTGGGGCGTGCCGCACGTGCAAGGCAAGACGGATGCAGATGCGGTTTTCGGCCTGCTGTACGCGCAGTGTGAAGATGACTTCCCGAGGGTAGAAACCAACTACCTGGACGCCATCGGGCGGCTGGCGGAAGTAGAGGGCGAATCGGCTATCTACCACGATTTGCGCGCCCGCCTGTTCATGGACAGCACTCAGGCCATCAGCCTCTACCAGAAAAGCCCCGCCTGGATGAAGCAGTTGCTGAACGCCTTTGCCGACGGCACCAACTATTACCTCTACTCCCACCCCACCGTGCAGCCCAAATTGCTGCGCCGCTTCCAGCCCTGGATGCCGCTGATGTTTAGTGAGGGCAGCATTGGCGGCAACATCAGCGTGGTGCCACTGGAGCGGCTGAAGAATTTCTACGCCAACCGCAAATCCACGTCCTGGCAGCGGCCCGATTTTGAGAAGGCGGAGCGGGAGCCGGTGGGCTCCAATGGGTTTGCCATTGCGCCGGCCAAAAGCGCCAGCGGCCACGCCCTGCTGCTCATCAACCCGCACACCTCCTTCTACTTCCGCCCCGAGGTGCAGGTAACCAGCGAAGCGGGCCTGAACGCGTATGGCGCCGTTACCTGGGGGCAGTTTTTCGTGTACCAGGGCTTTAACCAGAACTGCGGCTGGATGCACACCTCCAGCCAGGCTGACTCGATGGACGAATACCTGGAGACAGTGGAGCAGAAAGACGGCAAGTATTACTACCGCTACGGTAAGAAGCTGCGTCCCATGCAGGCAACCACCATGTCGATACCGTATCTGCGGGATGGCAAGATTGCGCGCAAGGACTTCATTACCTACCGCACCCACCACGGCCCCGTGGTAGGCCAGCAGGCCGATGATAAGTGGGTGACGGTGCGCATGATGGACACGCCGCTGGAGGCTCTGGAGCAGTCGTACCTGCGCACCAAAGCCACCGACTACGCCAGTTTCCAAAAGACGCTCAAACTCAACGGCAACGCGTCCAACAACACCGTGTTTGCCGACAGCAAGGGCACCATTGCGTACTGGCACGGCAACTTCATGCCCCGTCGAGACCCACAGTTCGACTGGAGCCAGCCGGTAGATGGCAGCAACCCCAAAACCGACTGGAAGGGTCTGCATAAGCCAGAGGAAATTGTACAGGTAATGAACCCTGCCAGCGGCTTCATCCAGAACTGCAACTCCACGCCCTACACGGTATCGGGCCCCAGCAGCCCCGACAAGGCGAAGTACCCCGCCTACATGGCTCCCGACGCGGAGAACTACCGCGGCATCAACGCCGTGCGCGTGCTCAGCCGCAAGCCGGTGTTCACGCTCGATACGCTGATTGCAGCCGCCAAGGACCCGTATCTGGCCGGTTTTGAAGAGTTGCTTCCAGCGCTGGCCAAGGATTTCCAGTATGTGCTAGACAGCACGAACCCGCCACAGGGCGAGGTAGTGGAGGCTATGAAAATCCTGCAGGCCTGGGACAAGCGCTACAGTAAAACCTCCGTAGCCCAGACGCTAGCCACCTATTGGGGCGAAAGAATCCTGCGTCTGGCTCGCCCGCGCGTGCCCGCCAACCAGGTGCTGGACTACATCAGCCTCATCAAATTCACCATTGCCAATACCACGCCCCAGGAGAAAGTGGCCGCCCTGCAGGAAACGCTCGATGAGCTAACCCGCGACTTTGGCACCTGGAAAAAGCCCTGGGGCGACATCAACCGCTTTCAGCGCCTCACCGGCAACATCCAGGAGGCCTACGACGACCAGAAGCCCAGCCTGCCGGTAGCCTTTACCTCCTCGGCCTGGGGGTCGTTGGCCGCCTTCGGCTCCCGCACCTTCCCCGGCACCAAGAAGCGCTACGGCTACGTGGGCAACAGCTTTATTGCGGTAGTCGAGTTTGGCCCGCGCATCAAGGCCCGCTCCGTGCTGGCAGGTGGTAACAGTAATCAGCCTACTTCCCCACACTTCACCGATCAGGCTGGCCTATATGTCGAGGAGAACTTCAAAGACGTGCTCTTCTACCCCGAAGACGTGAAGCAGCATGCGGAACGCACGTATTCACCGGGGCAGTAGTGGCCTAGGATGGTCTATAAACAAGAAGCCCCGGCCTTACGGTCGGGGCTTTTGTTTTAGGCAGTTTCCTTGCTAATCAGCTTATTTCTTCAATATAATATACCCATAAGCTGGCAGCGAAACCTGAGTACCCAGCGTGATAGAACCGCCTTGCAGGGCATTGGTCCAAGTAGAATTAGCTAAGGCAGCAGGCATTACATATTCCTTGGCGCTGTTGCGCACGTTCACCAGCACCAAGGCCTGCTCCGTGCCGGCTGTTTTGGTGAAGGCGCAGACATCGGTGGAGCTGTAGGCCACTGGCGTGCCGTGCCGGAGAGCAGCGCTGCCGGCGCGGGTAGCAAGCAGTTGCTTGTAGGCCTTCGTGACATCGGAATGAATGCCCCAGCTGACTTTCACGGAGGTGAAGGGGAAAGGAATGGCGGTGGTCATGCCGGCTTCCTGGCCGTTGTAAATCATCGGCACGCCCTTGTAGCAGGAGGCAATAACGAAGGCCGACATGGCCCCAGCATTGCCCCCAAACAAGGCTACCGGGGTGCCATCGGAGCCGTTTACATCGTGGTTGGTGATGTAGCGCACCACCTGTTGGGTACCGGTGGCCTGCGCGTACTCGCTATTATTCAGCGCATCGAAGGTGGTAGCCGGAGCATTACGGCGGTATACATCCCAGAAGCCGCCGTAGAAATTGAAGCCGAAGTTGTAATCGAAGCCCGCCGTAAAGTTGGCGTTACGGGAGCTTTCGGACAGCAGCAGCAGCTTATGCGACTTCACGTTGCGCAGCGTATCGATGGCCTGCTTCCAGAAATCAACGGGCGGCGCATCGGCATAATCGAAGCGGAAGCCATCGACATTGGCCGTGTACACCCACGACTTCATGGCGTCAATCATGGCTAGGCGCATCGGGGCACTGGCAAAATTCAGCTGGGCTACGTCGGTGTAATTGGTATTGGGTGGGCTCTGAATGACGCCGGAGGCATTGCGCAGGTACCACTCGGGGTGCTGCGTAATCCAGGCATTATCCCAGCTGGTGTGGTTGGCCACCCAATCCAGCATCACGCTCATGCCGCGGCTATGGGCCGCGTCCACCAGCGCCCGTAGGTCGGTGAGTGTTCCAAACTCAGGGTTCACGGCCGTGTAGTCCTTCACGGCATAGGGCGAGTTCACTCCTTTCACCTGGCCTACCGGGTAAATGGGCATCAGGTACACCACGTTTACGCCCAAGGCCTTGATAGAATCCATGCGAGTGGTTACGCCCGCGAAATTCCCGCTTTGGCTGAAGGCGCGCATGTTCACCTGATATATCACCGCATCCTCGCGGTTAGGAACCGCCGTGAAAGGAGTACCATACTGAGCGGGCGTGGTGGATACGGGTGGGGCAACGGGCGCCGGGGCATCTGCCGCCGAATCCGATTTACAGCTGGTCAGTAGCCCGACAGTGAGAAGTACAGTTAGGCTGTTTTTGAACGCTGATTTTAGAAAGGACATCACGTAGAGTTTACAGAAGATAGTAATGAGCAGCAGCGCCATGCGGTAATGGTTTTCACCGCATGGCGCTGCTGCTTTTTGAGTTGTATACTGTTGAATACAGTCGTTCAGTTGGCATGACCCCACCCCCGGCCCCTCTCCCGGAGAGGAGGGGCCGGGGGTGGGGTCATGCCAACTGAACGAAGAACTGGCCTAGATTACTTCCCTACCTGCTTGATGCTCACGGCTGCACCACCACCGGCGGCCAGCTGCAGCTTGAGCGTGGTTTTGCTGTCTACCTTCTGCTTGCGAATTTGGTAGGCCTGGGGGTTCTTATCCCAGGAAGCGCCTTTGCCGTCGGTGTAGAGGATGGCTTCGTACTTGGTGCCGGGCGTGAGGAAGTCGAGCTTGACGGTTTGGGTGCGGGCGTTTTCATCGGTGATGCTGCCCACGTACCACTCCTCCTTGCCTTTGGCTTTGCGGGCCGTGGTGATATAGTCGCCGGGCTCGGCCAACAGGATGCGCGTGTCGTCCCAGTCTACGGCTACGTCTTTAATGAACTGGAAGGCGTCGAGGTGCTGCTCGTAGGCCTCGGGTAAGTCGGCGGCCATTTGCACGGGGCTGTACATGGTTACGTAGAGGGCCAGCTGTTTAGCCAGCGTGGTGTGCACCTGCTTGCCTTGGTTGCGCTCCGGGTTCCAGCCTTCCAGCTTGATTTGGAAGATGCCGGGCGTGTAGTCCATGGGGCCGCCCATGAGGCGGGTGAAGGGCAGAATGGTCTCGTGCTCGGGCGGGTTGCCGCTGCTCCAGGCGTTGAACTCATTGCCGCGGGCTGCTTCCGAGGCTAGCCAGTTGGGGTACGTGCGGTGGAGGCCAGTCGGGCGCACCGACTCGTGCATGTCCACCATAATCTGGTTTTCGCCGGTTTTCTGGGCCGTGCGGTTGTAGTGGTTCACCATCCACTGGCCGTCGTGGTGCTCCCCGCGCGGGATGATGCGGCCCACGTAGCCGGTTTTCACGGCGTCGTAGCCGTACTGCTTCATGAAGCGGTAGGCGGCATCCTGGCGGCGCTCATAGTTGGTAACAGAGGAGCTGGTTTCGTGGTGCATCATCAGCTTCACGCCTTTGCCGGCGGCGTAGGCCTGTAGCTCGGGCACGTTGAAATCGGGGTACGGCGTCACGAAGTCGAACACCTCTTCCTTCCAGTTATTCGCCCAGTCTTCCCAGCCCACGTTCCAGCCTTCTACCAGCACGCTGGCTAGGCCATGTTTGGCGGCGAAGTCGATGTAGCGCTTCACGTTCTGGGTGTTGGCGCCGTGGTGGCCGTTGGGCTTGAGCTTGCTCCAGTCGGTGCCGGCGAGCTTGATGTTGCTGGTATCGGCGTAGTTCCAGCTGGCTTTGTTGACGTGCATTTCCCACCACACGCCCACGAATTTCTGGGGCTTAATCCAGTCGGTGGTTGCGAAGGAGGTAGGCTCATTCAGGTTTAGGATGAGCTTGCTGGCCAGCACTTCGGGGGCTTTGTCGCTGACAATGATGGTGCGCCACGGCGTGTGCTCGGGGGCTTGCAGGTAGGCAGCCGCGCCAGTGGCAGAAGGCACCAGCTGGCTGCTCAGCCCAAAGCTCTTAGTATCCACATTGAGCATCATGGCCGGGTAGTTCACCAGTGCCGCCTCGTGGATGTTCACGTACAGCCCATCATCCGACTTGAGCATGAGCGGCGTCTGCACCCGATTTGGGGCTGATTTCTCCTGAATATGCTCAATGGGGGTGGTATTGACCTCGCTCAGGCGCGTCTGGCTATATGTGTATTCGTTGGAATCGTAGTCGCCGGGAATCCAGAAGGCCTTGTGGTTGGCGGGCAGGTTGAACTCGGATTTCTCTTCCTGCACCACGAAGTACGTGAGGCCGGGTTGCTGCGGAAACTCGTAGCGGAAACCCAGGCCATCATCATACAGGCGAAAGCGCACCACCACGCGGCGGCCGTTGCTGGTTGGCTGCTGCAGCGTCACGGCCAGTTCCTTGTAGTGGTTCCGAATCTGCTTCACCTCGCCCCATACGGGCGCCCAGGTATCGTCGTGCTGGCTGGAATCGACGCGCGCAATGGTCAGGGCCTTATCCAGCGCCTGCTGGCCTTGCAGCAACATGCCGAGGCGACTGGGCTTTAGGACTGGCCTAGCGCCGAAGCGGAGCTGGTAGGTCGGCTCGCCGCTGGGGCTGAGTTGAAAGTTGAGGGTGAGCTTTTTACCGGGCGAGTGAACGGTTTGCGCCTGGGCAGAGAAACCGATGAAGCCAGCCAGTAGCAGGAAGGAAAGTCGTTTCATAAACGGGGCAGGAATGGAATAGGAAAGATACGCTGCTGCTTTCCACGCCTGCTAGGCCAGTGTTGCCCGCTACTGGTTTTGTATTACCCAAAGGACGAGGTTATTTCGGCTTTTTATATAACGTCTCAAAGGCCTTATATACCGCTCGGTGCAGGATGGTGGCGTGCGTTTCTTCGGGGAACGGCACGTAGTCAATGCGCCCAACCCTTGCCGGAGTGGCGCGCAGTAAAGCCACCATGCCCTCCGTGGCTTTCTTCATTTCGGGGCCTTCGTTGCCGAGGGCCACGAATACGTTGGCGGGTGCAGCCGTGGAGGACTGCTTTAGTAAGCCGGGCGCTTGCGCTACCAGGGATTCATCGTCCCACCACAGACTGGGGCTGGCAATGATGTAGGTATTGAAGAGCGTAGGCTTTTTCAACAGCACTTCCATGGCAAACAACCCGCCCAACGACTGGCCTATGATGGTTTTTTGCCCGTTGGTGCGGTAGGTTTTCTCCACGTACGGCTGCAGGTCCTGCTCCAGAAACCGCATAAATGCCGCCGACTTGCCGGTGGTTGGGTAATCCTTGAGGTCCTTGGCATTGCGGGTTGGAAAGGTGAAGTCGCGCCTTCTGTCCACGGTGGCAATGCCTACCACAATGGATTTGGGCAATACGTCAATCCAGGGAAACGTCAGGTACTGCACCAGGCCTACGATGTGGATGAAGTCCTCATCGGCAGAGCCATCCAGCAGGTAGATTACGGGATACTTCACCTTGGGGTCGGCGGCGTACCCGTCGGGCAAGTAAATGTTCAGCACCCGCTCTTCGTTCAGCTGCACCGATTTGATGCGGTCGATGTGGCCTAGCACGAACGGTTCGGGCTTTGGTTGCTGACTTTGGGCATGAGCAGTTGACAATACCAGCAACGCCAGAATAAACAGGGTGACCTGGCCTAGAAAAGAGGTACGCAGAGGGGAGTGAAGCATGAGGCTAAGCTAGCGCAGAAAGTTAAACCATGCGGCTGTGTTGAGTTGGCCGAATATATAACGCCAAGCCGATGTAGAGACGCAATATGATGCGTCTCGTCGTTGAACAATTGGCCTAGCGTAATACGTGGCAAACAACATCAGCAACGACGAGACGCAACATATTGCATCTCTACATCGGCCTAGCGTCAGCACGCGAGATATCCTGACAAGCTCGACATGACGTGTAGTATCGTTTAATAAAACGCTTAAAACTCCAGCCGCCGACCTTGCTCCGGGAATACCAGTTTCAGTTGGAGCTTATTGGCTTCGGTGAGCTGTTTTCTGATGATGGCTTCGTTGCCGGGCTTGATGTGCGTGATGACCACCGGCAGCCCACGAAGGGCAGCCAGGCCAGTTAACTGGCCTAGTGCCTCCATTTCCTGCAGGAGCAGCGCCGGCGTGAGGTGGCCGAACAGCTGCTTTTCCGGCTGCGTGTTGGGGTAGGATGCTTCGATGAAAATGGCCTTGAGCTGGTGGGCCTTTATTAGTGGCTGCACAGCTTGCCACACGGTGCGTAGGTTCTGGCTTTGCTCCACGGCATCGGCACCGGTGTCGCCGAGGCAAAGCAGGTAGTTGCTGCCGCTACGCACCAGAAATGCGGCGCTTTGGTAGGGTTTGCCGTGGCTGAGCGGAAATGCCTGCACCCGGAGTGTGGTGTTCTCAATGGCTGTTTCCTGCTGCGGCACCAGTGCCCGCAGCTGATATTTCTTCAGGGCCGGTGGGTTGCCACCGCTGCCGAAGTTCGGCCAGGCGCGCCAGTTGAAGTAGTCGTTTTGGATGATGGTGAGGCAGCTCTGGAGCCCGTAGATGTTTTTGGGCGTATCGTCAGGCGCACCCAGGAGCAGGCCGGCGACGTGGTCGAGGTGAGCGTGGGAAATGAGGTAGGCTTTGATCTGGTTGCGCACCACCTGCCCGGCCGGAGCGGAGAATACCTTGTTACTGATGGCTTTTTCGACTCCGCTATACACGGTTCCGGCATCAAGGCAGGCGTAGGAAGAGGAACCAGCCGGAGCTACCAGATAGGCCGAGAGGTTGCTTTCCTGTAGGCCACCTTTTACGCCCAGCGGAACTATGGTGAAGCTCGGGACAGTCTGGGCGGAAGCGGCTGGGTTAACCAAGAGAAAAGCCCAGACAAGCCCTGATAAATGAACAGAGAAGCGCATCAGTCAGCTTTTAAGTAAGATTTTATACGACATCCCTGCTACCCCTTCCACTCCCCTATCGTCATCTCAAACCGCACTTCCCCACTTTTAGTCCGACCGGTTTCTTGCCAGCCTTGGCGGCGGTAGAACGCCTCAGCACGGGTGCCGGGAGCTGTGCTCAGCCACACAGTTTCGGAGGCTTGGGCGAAGTACCAGTTGAGCATCAACTCATGCAGCCGCTTACCAATGCCTTGCCCGGCAAACTCTGGCAACACGAACAGCGCCCAGATGCTGTGGCCTAGCAGATCGGCAATACCAAAGCCCACGATAGTGCCTTCTGCTTCGCACAGCCAGCCTTTGCCGCGCTGGGTGAGGTAGTCGGTGTAGTCTCGGGCTGTGACCAGCGCGGGGTTGGATAGGCGGTTTTCCTGCACCGACAGGCGTACCATCGAGAGCTGTGGGATATCGGGTGTCTGCGCCTCGCGAAACAGCATGAGAGAAATGGTTAAGGCCTGAGAACGGCTGAAATTATCTATTTCCGCGGCAATCCGTTGATGTAGGGAGTGGCCTAGGCCACTGAGTCTGGTTCCCTACTCTTTCCTATGCAGCAGAACCCACCCCAAAACCTGTTTCAGCGCGAGCACCTTGTACAGCAGCTTGCTGCGCATCCCGTCTGGGACCTGCTTGTGATTGGTGGTGGCGCGACTGGCCTAGGCATTGCCCTCGACGGGGCCAGCCGCGGCTACAGAACGCTACTACTGGAGCAGGTAGATTTTGCCAAGGGCACCAGTAGCCGCAGCACCAAGCTCGTGCACGGCGGCGTGCGCTACCTCGCGCAGGGCGACGTAGGCCTGGTGCGCGAGGCGCTGTACGAGCGGGGCTTGCTCCTGAAAAATGCGCCTCATCTCGTCAAGAATCAGGATTTCATCATCCCGAACTATGAGTGGTGGGGCGGCCCCTTTTACACTATCGGCCTGAAGATGTACGACCTGCTGGCCGGTGAGCTGAGCCTGGGTGCCTCCGTGCATCTGAGCAAGGACGAAACCCACCGACGCCTCAGCAACCTGAAAACGACTGGCCTACGCGGCAGCGTGCTGTACCACGATGGGCAGTTTGATGATGCGCGCCTGGCCATTAATCTGGCGCAAACGGCAATTGAGCACGGCGCGGTGCTGCTCAACCACTTTGGGGTGCACGGGCTGCTGAAAGACGCGCTAGGCCAGATTACGGGCGTAGCAGCCACCGATGAGGAAACTGGCACCACGTACGAGCTGCGAGCCAAAGCGGTAGTGAATGCCACCGGCGTTTTTGTGGATGATATTCTGCAACTGGACCAGCCCGACGCCCCCAAGTTGGTGCGGCCCAGCCAGGGCGTGCACATTGTGGTGGAGAAGTCGTTTCTGCCCGGCGATGATGCCCTGATGATTCCCAAGACCGAGGACGGCCGCGTGCTGTTTGCCGTGCCGTGGCACGGCCGGGTAGTATTGGGCACCACCGATACGCCGCTCAATGAACACAGCCAGGAGCCGCAAGCCCTCGACGAGGAAATCGAATTCATCCTGCGCACCGCCGGCCAGTACCTCACCCGCGCCCCACAGCGCCAGGATGCGCTCAGCGTTTTCGCGGGGCTGCGGCCGTTGGCGGCTCCGCAAGACGGTTCGGAGAAGACCAGGGAGATTTCGCGCAGCCACAAAATCCTGGTTTCGCCGGGCGGCCTCATTACCATCACGGGTGGCAAATGGACTACCTACCGTCGTATGGCCCAGGATGCGGTAGACCGGGCCATTGCCCTCGGCAAGCTCCCCCTCGCCCCTACTCAAACGGCCCACCTTCCTATCCACGGCGCGCAGCCCACCCCCGACCGTAGCAGTCACCTCTACGTGTACGGCTCCGATCAGCCGGCCCTGCAAGATCTTATCAATTCAGACCCCACACTAGGCCAGTTGCTGGATAATACGCTGGAATTCCTCAAGGCGGAAGTAGTATGGGCGGCCCGCTACGAAATGGCCCGCACCGTGGAAGATGTGCTGGCC
Source organism: Hymenobacter gelipurpurascens (assembly GCF_900187375.1). Taxonomy (NCBI): domain Bacteria; kingdom Pseudomonadati; phylum Bacteroidota; class Cytophagia; order Cytophagales; family Hymenobacteraceae; genus Hymenobacter; species Hymenobacter gelipurpurascens. The sequence goes on from NZ_FYEW01000001.1 coordinate 2,341,513, forward strand.
CGGCGGGTGCGCGTGCTGTTCCTGGACGCCCGGGCCGCACTACGCATGGCGCCAACGGTAGCCGCGCTGCTCGCCCAGGAACTCGGTAAAGACCCACAGTGGCAACAGCAGCAGGTGGCCGCCTTTACAGAGGTAGCTCAGCATTACGTGCTGAAGGAGAAATCTATTGTGGCTAAAGCATTTGTGAGCTGATTGGCCTAGAACGATTACAGTAAACCGTCATGCTGAGTTTGCCGAGACATCTTGCGTGCTTAACACGCGCACGTCATCCTGACGTAGGAAGGATCTTTTCACGGGCTGGCTCAACAGGACGTTTTTCTATCCTTAACCGCTCCTTTATTTCTCCCTTCCACCCACTTCTATCCCACCCTTCCCATGCCACAATACATCCTCGCTCTCGACCAAGGCACGACCAGCTCCCGTGGCATTGTGTTCGATAAGAAAGGCCGCATTGTGGCGCAGGCGCAGAAGGAGTTCACGCAACTCTTTCCTAAGCCGGGCTGGGTGGAGCACGACCCGCTGGAAATCTGGTCGACGCAGGCGGGCGTGGCGGCGGAGGCCACGGTGAAGGCGGGCCAGAACGGCAGGAGCATTGCCGCCATCGGTATCACCAACCAGCGCGAAACGGTGGTGGTCTGGAACCGCAAGACTGGCAAGCCCATCTACAACGCCATTGTGTGGCAAGACCGCCGCACCGCCGAGTACTGCGACCAGCTGCGGGCCGAAGGCCGCGAAGACCTGATTCGGGGGAAGACTGGCCTACTGCTCGATGCGTACTTCTCGGCCAGCAAAGTGCGCTGGATTCTGGATAACGTGCGCGGCGCCCGCAAAAAAGCCGAAGCCGGCCAATTGGCTTTTGGTACCGTGGATAGCTGGCTGATCTGGAATTTCACGCAGGGCGAGCTGCACATAACGGACGTGACCAATGCCTCGCGCACCATGCTCTTTAACATCCACACGTTGCAGTGGGACGAGGAGCTTCTAGGCCTGTTTGATATTCCGCGAAGTATGCTGCCCGAGGTGCGGCAGTCGAGTGAGGTGTATGGTGTAACCAAAACCACCGTTTTTGCCTCCAAAATTCCGATTGCGGGCATTGCCGGCGACCAGCAGGCGGCCTTGTTCGGGCAGCTCTGCACCCGGCCCGGCATGGTAAAAAACACCTACGGCACGGGCTGCTTCCTGCTGATGAATACCGGCCCAACGCCCAAAACCTCGCATAATAATCTGCTTACTACAATAGCCTGGCAGCGCAACGGGCAGGTAGAATACGCCCTGGAAGGCAGCATTTTTATGGCGGGCGCCGTGGTGCAATGGCTGCGCGACAATCTGGGCATCATCAAAACCTCTGCCGAGGTGGAGCACCTGGCCAGGCAGGTCAGTAGTACCGAGGGCGTGTATTTCGTGCCGGCTTTTGCGGGCCTGGGAGCGCCGCACTGGGACCCGTACGCCCGCGCCACCATTTTCGGGATGAGCCGCGCCACCACAGCCGCCCACATAGCGCGGGCCGCCCTGGAATCTATTGCCTTTCAAACCATGGATGTGCTCCAGGCCATGAAGGCCGACTCTGGCCTGCCCATCACAGAGCTGCGCGTAGACGGTGGTGCCTCAGCCAACAACCTGCTCATGCAGTTTCAGGCCGATATCCTCAGCACACAAGTTATCCGTCCGCGCATCACAGAAACCACGGCGCTGGGTGCCGCCTACCTGGCGGGCCTTGCGGTGGGCTACTGGCAAAGCGTGGAAGAGCTACAGGCGCTAGGCCAGTCGGATACTTCGTTCAGCCCTACGCCCAACCACACCGGCAGCCAAGATAGCATCTCGCATTGGCACCGCGCCGTGCAGGCGTTGCGCATGTGGTCACAAGCGCCACCGGCCGCTGCCGAGCCGGCTACTGCCCAGTAAAATGCAAGTAGGCACTGCCAGGAGTTTGGCAGTGCCTACTAACAAGCTCAGAAAGACAGACCTGGCAAACGCTATTTGACGAAGCGTTGCGTGAGGCGTTGGTTATCGGCGGTAAGGAGGGTCAGTTGATACACCCCAGTCTTGAGCCCCGACACATCGATGCGTTCCGTCTGGAGCCGTCCGCTGCTCACGGTGCGCCCCACGCCATCGACAATCTGGTACTGACTACCCGCCAGCGTCGCATCGGCCTGGATGCGCAGGTTGCCATTTTCTACCGGATTGGGATATAGCTGTAGGCCTGTTGCGCGCGTGCCAGCGGCTGATTCCGTGCTCAGTATGGACGCCGTTTGCGTGGCCGTAGCCGTAGCCGTGGTGGTTTTGGTAATCCGAATCCAGTTGAGGTTCCAGCCGCCGGTTTGGGCAAACACGCCGAAGTTGTAGGTACCTGCATTCACGTTCACGGTCTTGGAAACGGTGGTCCAGTTTTGCCAGCCGCCGGTGGCCGGAATGGTGGTATTACCGAGCTGAATAGAGCCCGCGTTCAAATCCGACGACAGCGTGCCGCCGCTGGGGCTGGCCACGCGGTACTCAATGTTGTAAGTGCCTGAGGTGGGGAAGTTGATATTGTTGTAGGCCATCCAGTCGCCGGCATCGATGTAGGCCACATTCTGCCCGCCGCCGGTATCGGTGGTGGCTTCCGTCTGCACCCCGTTCATGGAGCTGTAGGCCTCCGCCTGAATGGTGATGGAGGTACCCGTAGGTGGTGGCGTGGTGGTCGTGTTTTTCTGGTATACCCGCACGTAATCTACGTACATGGTGGCGGGCAGCTTGCTTTCATCCACGGTCTGGCCGGGCCAGTTGCCGGCCACGGCCAGGTTCAGGAGCAGGAAAAAGGGCCGCTGAAACTCCTCGGTGCCGCCCGTGCCGTTGGTGATGTTGATTTCGTGGTACTTGGTACCATCCACGAACCAGCGGATGTAGGTGGGCTCCCACTCGATGGAGTACACGTGGTAGTCCTGAGGCGTGGTGATGATGTTGCCGCCGTATTCGGCGTGGCCGTTGCTGTCCCAATGCACGGTACCGTACACCTTGTTTTCGGCGTTGATATGCTCCATCACGTCAATCTCACCGCAGGCTGGCCAGCTCACCGTGTTGATGTTGGCTCCCAGCATCCAGAAGGCGGGCCACAGCCCCTGGCCTAGCGGCAGCTTCATGCGGGCCTCTACTTTGCCGTACTTAAACTCCTTGAGGCCCTGCGTTTTCATGCGGGAAGAGGTATAGGGCATGCCGCCTACATTTTCCTTCTTGGCTGTAATCTGCAGAATACCATTGGCCACGGTAGCGTTGGCGCGCTGGTAATACTGCTTCTCGTTGTTGCCCCAGCCGCCGCCGCCGGTTTCAAACACCCAGCTGGAGCTGATGCCGGTGGTAAACTCATCGGCCCAGACCTGCTGATAGGTTTGGGCATGGGCGGTGGAGTGGCCTAGCAGCGCCAACGCGGCCGCGCCGAGGGTAGAAAGTAGCCTGTTTTTCATGGTGTTTTGGTGGTTTGGTGGAAGTATGGAGCGGGGCAATAGGTACCAGAACCCACAGTGGCCGTTTTCTCATCCTGGTTTTCTCCAAAACGCATCAGCTGTTGCCAGCTGCTTACGCTAACAGAATACACTACCGAAAGCAGGAAGGGAAACCGGCCAAAAGCGGGTCGCGGTTCTCTAATATACCTGGGAGCTAACCCGAAACACAAGCCCTAAAAATCACTTCATCGCACCAAAACACGCTTTTCGCCTCTTCCTTACTCACTTACTGCACACGCACACGGGCCGCATATCCGGCCTGCGGCCCAAACCATTAGGCTGACAGCGCGACCGGATAATCAGTTAAAAAACACCTAAAAAAATTATGACTTACAGGTTTTATTCAATCTGCGGAAGCCGCTGCGCCGAGGGTGCTTGAGAAAAACTTGCTGCCGCTAGAACGAGAAAGGATACTTGATTTCCGTCAGATCTTCGCGGAGTTGCTCCCAGTCGGTTACTTGCCGGGAGATGCGCTCTACCAGCTCTCGGGTAAGCGGCTGCCCCTGGTATACCTGCGCTATGGCTTCCGGGGAAATCCCTTTTGCGGGCAGCGCTTCCGATTCAAAATATTCTTCGGCCCACTCCTGATAGGTCTGCGGGTTGCCATCAAGCACGTTCAGCATCTCCTCCGAGGCATCTTCAGCCACAGCATTCTGGCTGATTTGCCACTCGCCCGATTCGGAGGTCCAGAGGCAGAAAGTGGTGCCGATAGACGCAACAGGCTCTCCGAATATAAACTCGTGAAAATGCGGAGGCAGGTCGTCGGTCAACTGCTCTTTATCAATTTCCTCGCACCCCAGCCCAAAGCCATTAATGACGCAGCCCTCGGGCCGAAATAGCACCAGCATCTGGTCGCCTTCGCCATCGTTCATCTCAAAAACCTCCTCTCCTTCCGCCCACTCGGCATTATAGGTGTGGTACCGGTACTCCCACTCCGGCGAAAGCATGGCATCGAGGGCAGCCACGGCTTTGCAGACGCGCTGCATGGTTTCTCGGTTGGGAAGCGCTGAGTAATTCTGCGTGGAAAGCATGGCGGAGGGGTTATGGATGAGCATATTCTACGCCTAGGCCACCCAGAATGGTGCACGGGCACTTACAAAACGCAGCAATACTGGCCTAGGATATTCTTTAGTACGTCTTGGTCATGTCTTGGGGCACCACCAGCACAAAATCGGCTTTCTGCTCATGCTCCTTCTCCAGCTTGCCCATCTGTTCCTGCAGCACCGTGCTGATGGTGAGCACCTTTAGCTTCGGGTTTTGCTGACGCAGATAAGCCAGTATACCATCATGGTTATCGGAGTGGTAGCTGCCGTTGAGATGGAGCAGCAGGTGGCCTTCGGGGCGGGCCTGGTTGAGGAAGTGGGCCATGGTGGCGTCTTTGAGCGCCTGGGCCTGAATGATATTCTGCACGCCCGCCGCATGGGCGGCATCGCCCCCGAACATTTTGGCCATGTTCTTATAGCCGGGCAGCTCATAATCGACGGTAAGCGGCAGCGGCATCAACCAGGCTTTTTCCTCCGTGGGCAGTTCATTCAGCACCGTAAGGCTGCCTTTCGCAACTTGCGAGGCGTAGCGGCGCGGCACGTTGGTGCCCACCACCCGGAATTTCTGCTGTTTAGCTAGTTGCAGCAGGGGCTTGTAGTCGGTGGCGTAATTGGGCCAGGGGCGGCTTTGCTCTTCAAATTCTTTGTCAGATAGCTCACCCGTGGCGTATTGATCGACGAGAGGCTGCACATCGCGCTCAAACATTTCCAGGCCCAGCACCAGTTGCCCTTGTTTCAGGCGTAGCAAGTCTTTGGTGAGCTCCAGCTCCAGCCAGTGCGCAATCGGGTCGTTGTGCTGCTCCCCGAAGAACACGACATCGGCGGCGGCCAGCTGCCGGAGCATTTTGTCGTAGGCCACTGGTTTGCCATTACTTCTGAATAAGCGGTACGCGGGCTTGTCTTCCTTCATGGTGAAGCTAAAAAGCAGGCACAACAGGGGGAGCAACAGGAATTTCCGGATCATAAAGAAGCAAAACAAAGGCGGCCATAGAGTGGCAACGGCCAGCGGCGAAAGTACACAACAAAGCCCCGGCTGCTGCCTTACAACAGCAACCGGGGCTTTCGTATTTGGTTACTAAGTGGCCTAGGCCACGGCTTTACCAGCATAGCCGGGCAGCGTCATCTGCGCCCGCGCCAGTTGCCGAATGGCTACCAGATGCCCCAACAACACGATGGGCACCACTACAGCCGGCAGCCACACGAAAGGGAACTTCAGGATAGCCACATTGGGCTGCTCAAAGGCAACCTGCTGCAGGGGCATTGGCGACGACAGGATGGCCCACGCTACAATATTGAGGAGCAAAGCCAGCGCTACCACATGCCAGATCAGCAATGTTGCCCGGGAAATACGGGGGTGCGTGAAACCCCAAAAGCCTACAAGCGGCGCCGTGAGTCCTGCCACAATATCCCAGTTGCGCCCTTCAAACGTCATCAGCTGCGGCACTTGCCCCGCCAGAAACAACCCATATAATACCAGCTCCACCGGCACGCGCACCACGTTAAGATACGTCAGGTGGCCTAGCGGCAGGGCATCCAGAAACCGTCGACCGGGTTTGGTAGCAAACAGCGCCCCCATCACCAGCAGCGTCGGCAGAATGGCGAATAGTAACAGGCGCGGTGGCCTAGGCGCCAGCTCCTGATAAAACCCTTGCACTGCCAGCCCGGCCTGCACAGCCAGCCATGCTGCCAGGCCTAGCAACACGGCTCCTACAGCTTTAGGAGCAGCCCGGCGCACCGCCAGCCAGAACCACAATACGGTTCCGAGCGTGATGGCGCCAAAGGCAACGGCTAACCCTACCGGGGCTGCAGTATGCAAGTAAGCGGGCTGAACCATGTTGGGAGAGTGGCCTAGCCCTTATAGAACATCCACTTTGAGAGCTCCCCGTAGGTCACCTTCTTGCCGTACATTAGGATACCCACGCGGTAGATGCGGGCGGCCAACCAGATGGCGCCTACAAACCCGATAACCAGGAACAGCATCGAGAGGCCTAGCTGCCACATGGGTACGCCGCCGAAGGGCAGGCGCATCATCATAGCAATGGGTGAGGTAAAGGGAATCATCGACATCCAGAAGGCCACTGAGCCGTTGGGGTTGGTAGTCAGGATGGCCTGCGACACCACGAAGGTGAGCACCAGCGGCATCGTCACGGGCAGCATGAACTGCTGGGTATCGGTTTCGCTATCCACGGCCGAGCCAATGGCTCCGAAAAGCGCCCCGTAGAACAGATAACCGCCCAGGAAGTAGAACAGGAAGCAGCCGACGAGCAAGGGCACGTTCAGATCGGCCTGCTTGAATGCCTGCATGATTTTGTTGCCTTCTTCTTTCGTCTCTTTGACCTGTGTGGCAGAAGCGCCGGATGCGGTATTTACGCGCTCAACCCGGTTTTGTACGATGGCATCTGGGCTCATGGAGCCTGCCATAGCCGAGCTGATACCTATCGACAGCAATACCCAGAGGCCTAGCTGCGTGAAACCAACGGCTGCAATTCCGAGCACTTTGCCCATCATCATCTGGAAGGGCTTCACGGAGGAAATAACCACTTCCACAATGCGGTTGGTTTTCTCCTCCATCACGCCGCGCATAATCTGGATGCCGTAGATGAAGATGAACATGTAAATCAGGAAACCACAGAAGTAGGCCACGCCGGTGCTGATGCCCGTGCTGGAGCTCCGTTCGCCGTCATCGCTCAGGCTCACGGTTTGCAGATCTACGTTGGATTTCATGTTGTCGAGCACCGCACGCTTGATGCCAGCCTCACTCAGGCGCTTAGTCTCCACCGCGTTGTCTACGGCGCGCTTAATGTCCCGCTCCAGCGACAGGCCTAGCCCTTTGCGCGAGAACACCTGAAAGCCGTTGGGGTTGGCTAGGTCCAGCTTCGGCACATACAATAGCGCGTCGTACTTGGCCTTCTGAAACTCCGCTTTGGCGGTGGGCAAGTCCGACGACACCCGGGTGAAGCGGATATCCTCCTTGTCTTCGGGCAACTTTTCGGCGAACATGCCGCCAGCATCGGCTACGGCCACCACCTTGCCGCCATCCGACATCTTGGCGATGAGCACAGGCACCGCAAACAGGGCTACCGTCAGCAGCGGCCCAATCAGCGACATAATGATAAAGCTCTTCTTGCGTACCCGCGTGAGGTATTCGCGCTGAAATATGAGTATGATTTTGTCCATGATGCGGCTGAGGAAATTAAACGGTGGCTTCTAGCAGGCTTTCGGGCATCGTTTCCTGCACCCGACGAATGAAGATATCATTGATACTGGGTATCAGCTCCTTAAAGGCATGTACCTCTACATTGTTGATGAGGTAGCGCAGCAGGTCGTTGGACGTGGTGCCGGCGTGGAGCTTAATGATATCGTAGAAGTGGTCGTTTTCGCGCTCATGATGTTCCAGCACTTCAAAATCGGGGTGCAGCACCATGGGGCGGCCTTTGCCTTCCACCACGTAGGTCTGAGTTTTGAAGGTGTCCTTGATGTCGCGCACAGTACCATCGAGCACCTTGCGGCTGCGGTTGATTAGGGCAATATTGTCGCAGAGTTCTTCCACCGACTCCATGCGGTGCGTACTGAAGATAATGGTAGCCCCGCCATCGCGCAGCTTCAGAATCTCGTCCTTAATGAGGTTGGCATTGATGGGGTCGAAGCCCGAGAAAGGCTCATCCAGAATAATAATGCTGGGCTCATGCAATACCGTGGCAATAAACTGCACCTTTTGCTGCATGCCCTTGGAGAGGTCTTCGACGTTCTTCTCCGCCCACGCCTTGATATCCAGACGCTCCAGCCAGGCCTTGATGCGCAGGGTAGCATCATTACGACTCAGGCCCTTCAGGCGCGCCAGGTACAGGAGCTGCTCCCCTACTTTCATTTTTTTGTAGAGGCCTCGCTCCTCGGGCAAGTACCCAATCTGGCCAATGTGGCTGGGGTTGAGGCGCTCACCCCGCAGGCGGATTTCGCCGGAATCAGCACCGGTAATCTGGGTGATGATGCGGATGAGCGAGGTTTTGCCGGCGCCATTGGGGCCCAGTAGCCCGAAAATGCTGCCTTCCGGAATGTCAAGACTAACGCCATTGAGAGCAACGTGCGCGGCATAGGCCTTGTGCACATCAATGGCTTGAAGAATAGGTTGCGCGGCCATTAGTTGAGTAGTGTTTTGATCTACAGCGAATGTAGAATTTTTACTATGTCTTATAGGATGTATTTCAACCAACAGGCTGCTTTAGGCCTCTAACTCGCGTAGGGTGGCTTCCAGTTGGTCGAGGTAGCGGCCGTAGCGGCGCTGGTGCTCCAGCTTGCCTACCGCGTACCCCGCATACATAAGCCCCAGTACCGCCACCACGCCCATGCCTGCCACCAGCCAGTGCCAGCCCCAGTCGATGCCGGAAGGCTGCAGGTACTTCAGCAAATCGGTTTGCCGGGCCAGCGCCGCCGCCAGCACCACCAGCGCCAGGGCGCCTACCCCCATATAGTCGTGCAAACGCATCAGGTGCCGGAACCGGGCAATGCGATTTTTCAGGGACTGGTACAGGTTCTCGTGCTGCTGCTCCATTTCCCGCAACACCTGCAGCCGCTGATAAACTATCACGCCTACCCCTACCAACATCACCATGGTACCCAGCACAAATAGCTGCAGGTTCGGCAAGTTGCGGGCGAAGAATAGGGCGTTAAACCCGCTTACGGCAAAAACGGCTATTATCCAGTTTAGCTCCTGAGAGGCATTTTTTTTCAGTTTGAGCAGAGGATTTGCGGAAGAGGGTGAAGTAAGCATGGTGCGTAGTTTTTGTTCGGTTAAAGAAGATTGGGAAGGTTCAACGGGCTGCTGCCAGCGGCGGCGAAAATCATCGAGTTCCATCAGGCGGGTTGGGTTAGCAATTGGCGAAGCTTGTCCTGCACGCGGTGCATTTTCACACGCACATGGTTTTGGGTGATGCCGAGGATATCGGCCATTTCCTCGTAGGTCCGCTCCTCCAGGTAGAGCAGCACAAAGGCCTTTTCTACATCCGAGAGCCGCTCGATGGCCTGGTATAACTGTCCTAGGTCGTCGGCATCGGGGCCCGTGTCGGGTGGCGGGGCTATGTCGGGAATCGTATCTCCGAAGCGTTCAGGCGCAGGCCGGCGGGTGCGTTGGCGCAGGTTGGAGATGGCCACGTTCAGGGCCACGCGGTAGAGCCAGGTGCTGAACTTGGCTCGTGCCTCGTAGTGTGGGTACGCCCGCCAGAGCTGCAGCACAATCTCTTGGTATAAGTCTTGGCGGTCGTCGGCGTCGGCGCAGTACATCCGGCAAATGCGCAGGAGCATCGGCTGGTGCGCATTCACCTGGGACACGAAAGGCTCAGCAGAAGTAGATGTAGGCACAGCGAAGAGGCGAAGGAAGCAATGTACACTACATGAGTCGGCGCGCTAGGCTACTCATTACAGCTGTTGCCGAAAATATTTTTCAGCGCCTGTTTTTCAGCCTCCTGATGGCCTAGCGCCAACTATTTCCATACTACCAACCAACTTTATCCGCCGGTTGCCCATCTTACTCCTGAATTCAACTTCACTTATTCATTCGTGCTATTTCTTATGCGCATTTTTTCGCGAGCAGGCCTGCTAAGTGGCCTAGGAGTGTTGCTAGGCCTAGTGGCCCAGGCCCAAACCCCGGCGGCCGATACGGAGGCACCTGTTTACAAGGCATTACTTGACACTACTTTCCAGCAAGGCTCCGGACTTGTCTTAGCCAAACTAACGGCGCAGCAACTTGAGAATCTGACGGCGCTAGGCCAGGTTTGGGGCTTCGTGAAGTATTACCATCCGGTAGTGGCCGCGGGGCAAGTCGATTGGGACAAGGAGTTGTTTCGGGTTTTACCTGCTGCCTTGGCCAGCCGCACCACAGCCGAGCGTAGTGCCTTGCTAGGCCAGTGGATTACCAAACTCGGTCCCGTTGCCCCGTGCGCTACCTGCACCAAACGGCCTGCCTTTCCTGTGCGCCAGGAGCCCGATTTGGCGTGGCTAACAAATAAAAACCTTTATACCCCTGAGTTTCAACAGCAACTAGACTACCTAAAAAATAACCGAAACCAAGGCCCTCATTACTATGTAGCCCAAGGCAACGCCTTGAGCCCCGGTTTTAAGCACGAAGAAGCCTATGCCACGCATACCTACCCCGATGCAGGCCTACGCATTCTAGCCTTGTTCCGCTACTGGAACATGATTCAGTATTTCTTCCCTTATAAATACGCCATCGGGGATAACTGGCAACAGGTGCTACCCGAGTTTCTGCCGCAGTTTGTAGAAGCCTCCGATGCGCTCCAGTATCGATTAGTCACACTACGTTTGTTGGCCCGCATCCATGATGGCCATGCCACCCTCAACCCCGATGCTACTCTGGACCAGTACACAGGCACCTACATTGTACCAGCGGCGGTCAAATTCATCAACAGACAAGCGGTGGTGCTCCGGGTGCGGCAAGATGGCCTGGTGCCCCGGCCCCCGTTGGAACCCGGCGACATTCTCACGCATATTGATGGAGTAGCTGTAGAAGATATCCTGAAGCAGCGCCTGCCACTTACCCCGGGCTCCAATGAAGCGGGCCAACTGCGTATGCTGGCCTCGGATATACTTCGTGGCAACACCGACCAGGCACAGCTAAAGCTCTTGCGCGCTGGAAAGCCCCTGACCATATCGGCCCCGCGTTATCTGCTGGATAAGCTACCTCCCGTAACTCCCCTGCCCGCCGACAGCGCCTACCGATTTCTGAAGCCTGATATTGGTTACCTGACGATGGCCAAAACCAGGAAGCAACAGCTACCTCCCATCTTCCGCGCCTTCGAGAACACCAAAGGCTTAGTGATTGACATCCGGAATTACCCGATAGATTTCGCCGCAACGCAGCAGTTACCGGGCTATTTCCTCAAGAAGCCCAAGGCTTTCACCAAGTTTGCCAAGTTTGATACCAGTTACCCCGGTCGCTTCCTGTGGTTTCCAGGCAAATTCCTGAAACCCATCGGCAAACCATATACGGGCAAGCTGATAGTGCTTGTAGATGAAACCTCCCTTAGCCTGGCCGAATATGCGGCCATGGCCTTACGCGCTACCCCACACGCCATTATCCTGGGTAGCCCTACCGCCGGTGCCGATGGAGACGTAACCCGAATTGTACTGCCTGGCAACTTAGTAACCCGCATCAGTGGTACTGGCGTCTATTATCCTAATGGCCGCGAAACCCAACGCGTGGGCATCGTGCCTGATGTACAGGCCTACCCTACTCCGGCCGGCATTCAGGCAGGCCGCGACGAGGTGCTGGAAAAAGCCATTGAACTGATACAGAAAGGCTAGGCCACCTCTTAACCGGCCTACAAGCAAACAGCCCGCTTTCCTCTGTAGGAAAGCGGGCTGTTTGCTTTAATCAGAATTCGTGAAATTCGACGAATCCGTCTACATCCGTGCTTACTGGAAGTACTCCTTCACTTTCTCGAAGAAGCCTTTCTCGTTTTTGCCGGGGTTCGGGGTGAAATTCTGGGCATTGCGCAGCTTCTCCAGCAGCTCCCGCTCCTCGCCGGTCACGTTCTTCGGCGTCCAGACGCTGAGGTGGATAAGCTGGTCGCCGCGGCCGTAGCCGTTGAGGTCTTTGATGCCTTTGCCACGCAGGCGCAGGATCTTACCAGGCTGGGTACCGGGATCTACTTTGATTTTCACCTTGCCCTCAATGGTCGGCACCTCAATGCTCGCGCCCAAAGCGGCATCTACGAACGAGATGTACTGCTCGAACATGATGTTGTTGCCGTCGCGCTTCAGCAGCTCGTGCGGCTCCTCTTCAATCTGAATGAGCAGGTCGCCGGCCACACCGCCGCGCTCGGGGTAGTTGCCTTTGCCGTTCATGGAAAGCTGCATGCCTTCCGCTACGCCAGCCGGAATATTGATTGGAATAACCTCCTCGTGGAGCTGGCGGCCTTCACCGTGGCAGACATCGCACTTGCTGGTTACCACTTTGCCTTCGCCGTTACAGGTGGGGCAGGTAGCGGTACTCACCATTTGGCCTAGCATGGTGTTTACCACACGCTTCACTTGGCCCTGGCCATGACAAGTACCACAGTCGCGCAGGTCGGTGCCGTTTTTGGCGCCAGTGCCTGTGCAGGTGGTACAAGCTACGTAGCGCTTCACCTTAATCTTTTTCTCGACGCCGTTGGCTACTTCCTCCAGATCGAGCTTCAGCTTGATGCGCAGGTTGGAGCCTTTGCGTACGCGCCGACCGCCCTGACCGCGGCCACCGCCGCCAAAGAAGCCCTCGAAGCCGCCGCCCCCGAAGATGTCGCCGAACTGAGAGAAAATGTCCTCCATGTTCGGGCCACCGCCGTTGCCGCCCATGCCCTGGTGGCCGTACTGGTCGTAACGGGCACGCTTGTTCTGGTCCGATAGTACCTCGTAGGCCTCTGCGGCTTCCTTGAACTTGTCTTCGGCCGTCGGGTCGTCGGGGTTTTTATCGGGGTGAAACTTGATGGCCACCTTGCGGTAGGCCTTCTTGATTTCATCCGCCGCCGCGTTTTTGGCTACGCCCAGCACCTCGTAATAATCTCGCTTCGCTGCCATTTCTTACTTACAACATCAGTCAGGCCTCGTCAGCCTGTGCAACTACAATTACTGGCCTAGCACCACTTTGGCATGACGGATCACCTTGTCGCCGAGGTAATAGCCCTTCTCTACCTCATCCACGATTTTTCCTTTCAGGTCTTCCGAGGGAGCCGGAATCTGGGTAATGGCTTCGTGCAGATCAGGATCAAACGCGCCACCTTTCGCTTCCATGGGGGCAAGGCCCTTCTGGTTGAGCGTTTTCTGGAGCTTGCCGGAAATAATCTCGATGCTTTCGCGCACGGCGTTGGCATCCTGGGTGTCTTTGGTATGATGACGAGCCCGGTCGAAATCATCAAGCACAGGCAGCAACGCTACCATTAGCTCCTGGTTAGCAGTCTTGAACAAATCAGCGCGCTCCTTGGTGGTGCGGCGCTTGTAGTTTTCAAACTCAGCGGCCAAGCGCAGGTATTTATCCTTCAGATCCGCCAACTCGGCTTCCGTTTTGGAGCCTGTCGTCTGCTGTCCCTCCGGACCTTCTACCTCCCCTATTTCGGGGGCATTAGGCTCTTGGGGCAGTTCACCAGCTACATGATCAGCGGTTTGGTCGAATTGAGTTTCTTCGGATTGGGGTGTTTTATCGTCAGCCATTTTCGCTTGAAATCGTCGGAATGGGTTGAATCTTGAGGACATACGTAGCGGCACCGGGCGCAAGGAACTTGCCAAAGCCCTAATCAGTGCCAATTTGGCACGAGAACTACAACTACTTAGGGTTTAGTTCGGACGAGGTGACGTAAAGCCGCATTATCGCACTAGTTTCGGGCTACTTACTCTACCTTCCTTATGCACATTAACTTAACCCGTGACAGTGTAGCCATGGGCGATGATGTGGACGCTCCGCACGCGCACCGCTTCAGTATGCCTGATGGTAGCACACTGGCTCAAGTGCTACAAACTGTGCTCAGTCAGCGTTATTTAGCTTCCATTACTGGCGGCGAGGCCACGTGGGTAGCGCTGCTAGAGCAGAAACCAATAGCAGTGCTAGCCCAACAATGGCAGCAGCCGGTGTTACTAGGCCCCGACTTAGTGCTGCCACCCAATGTGGCGGTACAGTTGCATTTCCGCTACCGTACGCAGCAAGACCCGGAAGAAGTACTGGCAGAACTACGTAAGCAAGCTGTTTAAGCTTCTTCTTGTTCGTCGTCGTTGCTACGGTAGCCACCACGCGTAGACTCTGCGGCATCGAGGCGTGACTGCTGCAGCGCCTCCCAAATCAGGTCTTTGAGCTTCTGGATGTTCTTGTTCGTCAAGCTGGAAATAAAGACGGTCGGCAGATCCGTGGGGAGTACCTGACGGATTTCTTCTTCCAGTTCCTCGTCCAGCATATCGGATTTGGTAATGGCCAGCAAACGCCTCTTCTCCAGCAAGTCTGGGTTGAACTGCTGCAATTCGCTGAGCAGCACTTCATATTCGGCCGCAATATCCGGGGAGTCGCAGCTGATCATGAACAGCAGAATAGAGTTGCGCTCAATATGACGCAGAAAGCGTGTGCCGAGGCCTTTGCCTTCCGCCGCGCCCTCAATGATGCCCGGAATATCGGCCATCACAAACGACTTATAGTCGCGGTAGGCCACTACGCCCAGGTTTGGGGTAAGTGTGGTGAAGGCGTAATCCGCAATCTTCGGCTTCGCGGCCGAAACTACGGATAGCAACGTGCTTTTACCAGCGTTGGGGAGGCCCACCAGGCCTACGTCGGCCAGCAGCTTCAGCTCCAGAATCACCCACTCGTCAATGCCAGGCTCGCCGGGCTGAGCGTAGCTGGGCGCTTGGTTGGTGGCTGATTTGAAGTGGTCGTTGCCGAGGCCGCCGCGGCCGCCCGGCGTTAGGATCAGGCGCTGGCCATCTTCCGTTATTTCCAGCTTCTTCTCACCGGTTTCAGCATCGCGGGCAATAGTACCTAGGGGTACCTGAATGATAATATCGTCGCCTTGGGCACCGGAGCGCAGGTTTTCGCCTCCACCCTCTCCTGCTTTCGCAATCAAGTGCTTCTGGTACTGCAGGTGCAGCAGCGTCCAAAGCTGGGAGCTGCCTTCCAGAATAATATGTCCGCCGCGGCCACCATCACCGCCATCGGGACCACCGTTGGGCAGGCCTTTGGCGCGGAAAAAGTGGTGCGACCCCGCTCCGCCTTTGCCGGAGCGGCAGTTAATCTTAACGTAATCGATGAAGTTATTGGAAGCCATGCTACTGCGCGCAATTAAAAAACGGCATCCCGAGCACTCAGCGTAAGTACGCCGAATGCTCGGGATGACAGAGGGTTCTGCCACTACCCAAGCGGGTAGCAGCGGCAAAGTTACGCTTTTACTTCGTCGGTTGCCTGCCGGCTTCCTTCGGTGGTTGCAGGCTGGTTCTGATCGAGGATTGTACAGATCTGCCCGAAGATGTCTTCGATGGCTCCAATGCCGTTCAGGGCATGGAATTTCTGCTGTTGGGCATAGTAGCCAGCCACTTGCGCCGTCTCAGTATTATAGACTGTCACGCGCTTCCGGATTTTGGTTTCGTCCTGGTCGTCGGGGCGGCCGGAGGTTTTGCCACGCTCCAAAAGGCGCTTCACCAGTTCTTCTTCAGCCACTTCCAGCGCCACCATGCACGACACCTTGGTGTTATGTTGGCCTAGCAACTGGTCGAGGCTTTCGGCCTGGGGCACGGTGCGGGGGAAGCCATCGAAAATAAAGCCAGCGGCCTGTTTATTGGCGTTCAAGGCGTGGTCGATCATGCCGATAACTACTTCATCGGGCACCAAAAGCCCCTCGTCCATCAGTTTTTTTGCCCGTAGGCCTAGGTCCGTGCCCTGCGCGATTTGAGCGCGAAGCAGGTCGCCAGTAGACAGATGCACCAGGTTATAGCGGGCAATGAGCTTCTGGCTTTGCGTTCCTTTGCCGGCACCGGGAGGGCCGAAGAGCACGAGATTCAGCATGGCAAGCGGGGAGTTTCGCGAGGAAAGGGAAAACGTGGTGTTTGGGAAAGATAAGCAATGCGGGGGAATGCCCCTGTACGCAGACCAGCGAATTTTAGCTGGCGCGGCGCCTACACGGCCTTATATACATCGGGGTAATTTCGGCCTAGGCCATCATAATCAAGCCCGTAGCCCACAATAAAATCGTTCGGAATGCTCAGGCCTACATAGCGCAGGCTCAGCTCGTGCTGCAGGCACTCGGGCTTCAGGAACAGCGTCGCTACTTCCAAGGAAGCCGGCTGTTTGGCACCTAGTGTATCCAGCAGCATACGCATGGTATGGCCGGTGTCAACTATGTCTTCTAGAATGACCACATGCCGGCCGTTAATTTCCTGAGACAGGCCTAGCACCTCCTGCACTTTGCCGGTGCTGCTGGTGCCTTGGTAAGAAGCTACTTTGATGAAGGAAATCTCACAGTCGATGCTCAGGCTTTTCATCAGATCGGCCGCAAACATGAACGACCCGTTGAGAACGGCCACGAACAGCGGCGTTTGCCCGGCGTAGTCCTGGTTAAGACGTGCTGCTAGCGCCTGAATAGCGGAGGCAAGCTGGGCAGCAGGCAGGTACGGTTCAAACTCCTTGTTATGCAGTGCTATATGTTCCGGATGCATCCGTATGGGGTTAGGGCCCTTGGCGAAGATGGCCCCAAAGGTAGTAGAAAAAGCCGCCCGCCGGTTTGGCTGGGCGGCTTAATACCTGAACCGTTTCGGGAATGTGTAGGCCACTACAAGTGGCCTAGCCTCGATTTAGGACTTGGGTTGAGCCACGAAAAACGCTTTCGCAGCCTTGGGTGCTACGTCGGCATATTTCACATTTGGCCGCGCTTGCGCTTCCTTTTGCAGTTGCCATTCGCCCTTCACCACGGCGCGCTCGGGAGCGGCAATATGCGGGGCAATAACCAGTGAGACGATGCTCATCAGCTTGATGAGGATGTTCATGGAAGGTCCGGAAGTGTCCTTGAATGGGTCACCAACGGTGTCACCCGTCACGGATGCTTTGTGGGCATCAGAGCCTTTGTACTCCATCTTGCCATCAATCATCACGCCCTTCTCAAACGACTTCTTGGCGTTGTCCCAGGCACCGCCGGCGTTACTCTGGAACATGGCCATCAGCACCCCCGATACGGTTACGCCCGCCAGCGTGCCGCCCAACACCTCGGGCCCAAACGCAAACCCAATAATCACGGGTACCACCAAGGCAATAGCGCCGGGCAGCATCATTTCCCGAATGGCAGCTTGGGTAGAAATTGCCACGCACTTTTCATACTCCGGCCGACCCGTACCTTCCATAATGCCCGGAATCTCGCGGAATTGCCGCCGCACTTCCTGCACCATGGCCATAGCCGCCCGGCCTACTGCCGAAATGGCCAGCGCCGAGAAGATGAACGGAATCATGGCCCCTACGAACAGGCCTGCCAGCACGCGAGCATTGCTGATATCAATGGAGCGGATATTAGCCGTACCCATGAACGCCGCAAACAAAGCCAGTGAAGTAAGCGCCGCCGAGGCAATGGCAAAGCCTTTGCCCGTAGCAGCTGTGGTGTTACCTACGGCATCCAAAATATCGGTTCGCTCGCGCACTTCTTTGGGTAGCTCACTCATTTCGGCAATACCACCGGCATTGTCCGCAATTGGCCCGAAGGCGTCAATGGCCAGCTGCATGGCCGTAGTAGCCATCATGCCAGCCGCCGCAATAGCCACGCCGTACAGACCAGCGCACTCAAAACTGAGCACAATACCGGCCGCCAGCACAATTATCGGAAGTACTGTAGACTCCATTCCTACTGCTAGGCCACCTATCACGGTGGTGGCGTGCCCCGTGCTGCTTTGGCGCACAATGCTGAGTACCGGCCGCTTACCCATGGCCGTGTAATACTCCGTGATAATGCTCATCAGGGTACCCACCACTAGGCCTACGGCTACGGCGTAGAACACGTTCATGGAGTTGAAGGTGATGCCCCGGATGGTGAGGTCCTCGGTGGGCAGCATCCAGCGAATAATGAAGAACGACGCAATTGCCGATACCAGCACCGAGATATAGTTACCCAAGTTAAGAGCGGCCTGTACATTTCCACCTTCTTTCACCCGCACCATCAGAATACCCACCAGCGAGGCCAGAATCCCCATGCCAGCAACGACCATCGGCAGCAAAATGGGCGAAAGGCCCTGAAACTGGTCGCCGCGCGCCACTACCTCCCGGCCTAGCACCATGGTAGCCAGGATAGTCGCCACATAAGAGCCGAATAAGTCAGCTCCCATACCAGCTACATCGCCTACGTTGTCGCCCACGTTATCGGCGATGGTGGCGGGGTTGCGCGGATCATCTTCCGGAATGCCGGCTTCTACTTTGCCCACTAGGTCAGCGCCTACGTCGGCTGCTTTAGTATAGATGCCACCACCTACGCGGGCGAAGAGGGCAATACTTTCAGCTCCCAAAGAGAAACCCGTTAGCACCTCCAATGCTGTTTCCATCTCTACTCCATTTGCCCCGCCATTTTTGCTGACAACAAACATCTGGTAGAAGACGATGAACAGCGAGCCTAGGCCTAGTACAGCTAGGCCAGCCACACCCATACCCATCACTGACCCTCCCGAGAAGGAAACGTTCAGGGCCTTGCTCAAGCTGGTGCGGGCGGCTTGCGCCGTACGCACGTTGGCTTTGGTGGCAATCTTCATCCCGATAAAGCCGGCCAATGCCGAAAACACCGCCCCAATTAGAAAGGCAACGACGATAACGGGACTAGACTTTTCGCCTGTACTTCCCAGGTAGAACAAAAACACTGAAGCAATCAGGCCAAAAATTATCATGACCCGGTACTCTGCCTTCAGGAAGGCAATGGCCCCATCAGCAATGTAACCGGCAATCGTCTGCATGCGCGCATCGCCAGCATCCTGCCGACTAACCCAGCCGGAGCGCACCCAGGTATACAACAAAGCCAGCACCCCGAGCGCTGGCACCAAGTAGAGAACATTCGTCATAGACGGTGGGAATAGGATGAGGTGTTGGGTTGAAAGCAGAGAAAGAACGATTGGGAGGGTAAAATAGAATTTATTACCTAATCCTCAAGCTTTCAGAACCAACCATACATCTTTCCCTTGTTTAGCGGCTAACACCAAAGGAAAAAGCCACCTAAGATTTCCTTTGGTGGCTTTTTCACGTAGAACTACTAGCTAGGCCTACTACAGTTCCCGCATCAACACCTGATACAGGCCTAGCATGCTGTTAACATCACGCTTGTCTACGATTTCGTTGGGCGTGTGCACATTGTCTTCTGGTGCGCCGATAAAACACCAGTCCCAGGGTTGCGCCCCGTGCTGCAATTCCTTTGCATCAGACCCACCGCTACCTTCCACTTCTAATTGATGCGGAATACCGGCATCTTCCGCAATACGCCGAATGCGCTCGATATAAGAGCGCCGCGGAATCAGCGAGTCGCGCAGTGAAATCACTACGCCTTTACCCGGATGCACCCCTTCCGTTACCCACGTGATATCTGAAATTAGTGCTTGCCGCACGCCATACTTCTCATAGATATATTTGGCCAGGTAGGCCACTGATCCACCACCGTGCTCTTCCCAGCATGAGAAAACAATAATACCATCCTGCAAGGTTTCACACAGCCTTAAGGCATTCCAAACGCCTAATCGATTGTCGAGGTAGCAACTCTGAACGGTGCTTTCCGTTTCCCGAAAGTCGCAGTAGAAAGTCAGTTCAGTACCTCGCTCAATTTCTCGATGGAAATCATGGCTCAGTGCTCCGGTTGATTCATCCACTACCAACCTACAGTCTATCGCCCCGACCCTGTCCTGGCCTACCAACCTATACCCGGCTTCTACATCTGGCCCGCCTATGCGAACAAGCTGGCGTCCATAGCGAACCGTAAAACCGATGCTGTCTATGTGAGCGAATACAGCAGTTCGGGGTTTTCCAAATACTAGAATAATACAATCTTGAAACTCTTCGCCACTCAGAACAGTTGGAGAAGCGTTCCAATTAGATTTTTGCTGATGAATGTAGTTTAGCAGAAAATTTGCTAAAAGCGCTTCATTGCCAGAGGGTGCTGCAATCTGGCAAAGGGTTTGTAAAAGCTGCATAACAAAGGCTTTAGTTGTCCAAAACTAGGATAAAAGTCCTACTTTAGCTTTTCTAAGAACGGCTTCATCTACCACACTTATCAAGGTTGAGGCTGTCATGAGTTGTGATTATGATTCTAAAACTCCGTTTTATCCTGTTGCTATTCCTACTGCCGCTAACGGTTTGGGCACAGCAATCTGATACAGACCGCATGGCCTTACCGGACACAACCCGGCAGGTGCGGCTGGAAAACGTAGACATAGCTCCCAATGCTGTAGATACCAAGGGTTGGCTGCTGCTCGACAAGGACATCCAGACGGAGTTGGAAGGTGCAGTATATAACCTGTACAATTTCAAGTACGATAAGGCTGAGCGGCAATTTCGTTCCTTACGGCGGCGTTACCCCAATCACCCTATGCCCTATTTTCTGCTGGGCCTCAGCACCTGGTGGAAAATTGTCCCCACCAATAGCCAGTCAAAGCAATACGACAAGCTGTTTTTTGCTTACATGGATACCGCCATCACCAAAGGCGAGAAACTCTATCAGGCGGACAACCGCAATTATGAAGCGTGTTTTTTTCTGGCAGCGGCCTACGGCTTCGATGGCCGCTTACATGCTGACCGGCGCGACTGGCGTAAAGCAACCGTAAGTGCCAAACGTGCCCTTGATTATTTAGAAATCAGCAAAGAAGCCAACGGCTTAAGCCCTGAATTTCTTTTCGGACAGGCTCTTTTTAACTACTATGCTGTCTGGATTCCAGATAATTATCCTTTACTAAAACCCGTACTGCTATTCTTCCCGAAAGGAAACAAAGCCCTAGGCCTGCAACAGCTTCGCAACGTAGCGGACAATGGGTTTTACGTAGGTCCTGAAGCCCGAGTATTTCTCATGAAGATTCTTCTTAATGAGGAGAACAAGCCCGAAGCCGCTATGCCTATTGCGCGCTATATGGCTACCACTTACCCTGACAATGCCTACTGTCAACGGTTCTATTCCTTGGTCTGCTTCAACCAAGGAGAATTTCGAGAGTGTGAACGAGTAAGTCGGGAAGTTCTGGACAAGCTTAATCGTGGCCTACCAGGCTATGAGGCCATAAGTGGCCGCTATGCTACCTATTTTTTGGGCTGGCTTATGCAAAACAAGTACAAGGACTTTTCAAAAGCCAAAGACTATTACCAGCGTTGCATCGTATTCTCAGAAAGCACTGGCGAAACGACGGGTGGATTTTACCTATACGCAAACCTAGCCTTGGCCCGTATAGCTGAGAAAGATAAAGACCAACAAGCTGCAGTCCGTTATTACACCGTAGTCCGCGACAAGTCAGAGCGCAATTCGGAACAATACAACGAGGCAAAAGCGTATTTGAAGAACAAGAAGTAAGCGGAACCTGTGCTGTATGGAACTCAAAGACCTTATTCTCACACCACTATATCTAGGCATATTCTACGGAATTGCCTTTGCAGTACGTAAGCGTTTCACTAATGCGCTTACGAAAAAGTATTTTATTCCGGCACTTTCCGTAAAATTTCTTGGAGCTATTTCTTTAGGCTTAATATATCAGTTTTATTACGGCGGTGGCGATACGTTTAACTATTATATGCATGTCAAGATAATATATCAAGCATTCATAGAGTCCCCTACCGCAGGAATTAAATTAATCTTTGCCAAAGCAGAATACGACCCTGACACGGTTAAGTATAGCGCTCAAATGTACTGGTATAATGCCGCAACGGAATATTTTGTAGCTCGTGTTGGTGGATTTTGCGCATTATTATGTTTCGGTACTTATACGATAGTAGGTTTATTCTTTGCTGTTATCAGCTTCTCCGGAATGTGGGCTATGTTTCTCACGTTCATGCGTGTTTATCCACTGGCTTACAAAAAGCTGGCTATTGCTGTTTTCTTTCTTCCTTCTGTGTTCTTCTGGGGGTCAGGTCTAATGAAGGACTCTCTATGTATGGGTGCACTTGGCTGGACCTTCTACGGGTTCTACCACTTCCTTATTGTGCGTAAAAACATGCCAACTGCTCTAATTATGGGCAGCATTGGGATATATGTTCTTATCTCAGTAAAAATTTATATTCTTCTATCTTTTATGCCCCCTGCACTACTGTGGGTATTTAATGAAAATAATCAGCGTATAAAGTCAGCTGCATTACGTGTGCTGCTAAAGCCTTTATTTCTAATTATGGGACTGGGTGCCGGATTTTTAGGCGCTACGAATCTTGCAGCAGGTGATGAAAAATATGATGTAGAAAAGATAGGAGAACGCACTAAAATAAACCAAGAATATTTGACAAAATACGCTGCTAATGGATCAGCTTACAATATTGGAACGTTTGATGGCTCCCCAAGTTCTATAGTCACAGTTGCCCCACAAGCTATTGTTGTTGCATTGTATCGGCCTTTTCTATTTGAGGTTCGCAATCCAGTCATGTTGCTATCTGGGTTAGAAGCCACACTCTTTATTTATCTCACTATTACGCTATTTTATCGCACAGGCTTCTTCAAAAGCTTACAACTTATTGCTGCTCGCCCTATCCTTACATTTTGTTTTTTATTCTCTTTAATATTTGCTATTGCTGTAGGTGTTAACAGCGGTAATTTTGGAACTCTAGTACGCTATAAAATTCCTTTGATGCCTTTTTACCTTTCGGCTTTGTATATTATGCAGTCTATGGCTCAACCGCAGCGCAAAACTAAACCTGCACTTCGACCTCAGTTAAATAACGCAAGAAAGTTAGGCCGATTGGCCACTACGGAGTAACGCTCCTGAATAGTTTGCCGTGCTGCTTGGCCCATGCGCGCGCGTAGGCCAGGGTCCATTAGCAAACGTCGAAGAGCAGCTTCCCATTCGTCAGATGTATTGCAGATATTTCCATTCACATCCTGTTGCACAACCTCTGTATTCATACCTACAGGAGAAACCAGCGCTGGTTCACCCAAAGCCATGTACTGCAGGGCTTTAAAAGCACACTTACCTTTAGCCCATAGATCG
Source organism: Hymenobacter gelipurpurascens (assembly GCF_900187375.1). NCBI lineage: Bacteria > Pseudomonadati > Bacteroidota > Cytophagia > Cytophagales > Hymenobacteraceae > Hymenobacter > Hymenobacter gelipurpurascens. The sequence goes on from NZ_FYEW01000001.1 coordinate 2,364,668, forward strand.
TCTTCTAAAGGCATAAGACCTACATGAAAAGCAAGCAGATCAGCTATTTCGGTTTCTTTACGCCAAGGCTGATACACTAAGCTCCGTAACGTCAGTTCGGGCGGCTGGTTAGAAATGACCCGGAACTCAAAATCAAACTCCTTCTCCAACTTAGCCAGTACAGGCACTACCTGCTCAATGTACTTGAGTGTAGAGTGCGTACCTGTCCAGCCGATAACTAGCTTACCAGGCGCCTGCTGATCACGCACTTGGTTGTGCAAATGTTCTGTGTCAATGGTCGTCGGGTTAATGACAGCATTAGGATTAAACTGCTGGGCATAATCGCGTAAGTAAGCGTTTCCACAGCTTACCTTGTAAGCCCAGCGGCAGATGTCGGCGACCTTATGGTTCCACTTTATGTCGGCTACTATCTTGTTGGCTTCAGAGGTATTCGGAATCCAGATAGCATCATCGAAATCGTAGATAATCTTTTTGCCCAATATTTTCGCAATAAGCCACTCAAAGATGGGAGGACCAATTGGAGAAGCTTCACGGTGGATGAAAACGTAGTCATATTTTGATACGCCGAACAACAACGTTGTACGCCGTAAAAATCCACTTAATATGCCAACTACCTTTTGTACCTGATGGCCTGGCTTGTAGAGTACACTCCAGGTAGAATCGGAAATAAAAGGAGCGACGTGGTAACGATGCCCGGCGCTAGTGAGTGCGCCAAAATACTGTTCGAAACGAAACCGCTGAGAAGGAGCCTTCCCCGTTGGGTAGGGCATTAGGAAAAGAATTTGCATAAAATACAACGTAAAAAGCCGCTGCGTAACCTACTACGCTTATGGATAGAATAGCAAATGTACAAGAATAGGAGTCGATAGGCTGGTAGCTTCATGGCCAGCCTTCGCTTATGCTATCCGTGGGTTACTATCTTTGCTTTCTAAGCCACTTCCTGCTTGTAGCCTAGTGCCCAATCATTCTAATGTATGCTTGTCACTTTCGTGCCCCTCATTTCCGTTGTTAGCCCCGTGTATCAGGCAGAACGGGTGCTGGATGAGCTGGTGACGCGACTAGAAGCAGAGCTAGCCTCCTTAGACGGTGCTTCTTGGGAAATCATTCTGGTCGATGATGGCAGCACTGACGAAAGCTGGCAGGTAATCTGCCGTCACGCGGCGCGCATACCGCAGGTACGTGGCCTACGCTTATCGCGCAACTTTGGGCAGCATCATGCCATCACCGCAGGCCTAGACCAGTGTAAAGGCCAGTGGGTGATTGTGCTTGACTGTGACCTCCAGGACCAACCAGAGGAAATTAGCCGGCTTTGGCAGAAAGCCCAAGAAGGGTACGAAGCTGTATTGGCCCGCCGTGGACAACGCACCGATTCGCCTGTTACTATCTGGGGGGCTCGTCTGTTTTATCGGACGCTGGAATACCTCACGGGCCAGTCCCAGGATCCAGATGTCGGCAATTTTGGTGTTTACCATCGGCGGCTCATTGATACGGTATTGCGCTTACGGGAAAGCACTCGCTATTTCCCAACTATGGTGCGCTGGGCTGGCTTTCGGCAAACCTCTCTGCCTGTGGCACATGGACAAAGTGCGCGACCAACATCTTATTCCCTGGGTCGCCGTCTGCAGCTGGCTCTAGATATTTTACTCACCTATTCAGATAAACCTCTCCGGCTAACTGTTTACTTCGGCTTGCTGCTGGCTGGTGCAGCGTTTGGGCTAGGCCTATGGATGCTGCTCCGAGCCCTTCGAGGTCAGATTATCGTACTGGGCTACGCCAGCCTGATTGTATCGCTGTGCTTCTTCTCGGGAGTTCTTATTACCGTGCTGGGCATCGTAGGCCTGTATGTAGGTAAAACATTTGAGTGCGTGCGGGCTCGTCCACTGTATGTAGTATCTGAACATACAACATGACCCCCTCTATTCTTCCTCCTCAGTTCATCCCTTTTAATCGCCCACACCTTACTGGGCCTGAGCTGGAATATATCCGACAGGCTGTAGCTGCCGGCAAGCTTTCCGGCAACGGCGAATTTACCCATCGCTGTCAGCAGTTTTTCGAACAGCGCTACGGAGTGGCTAAGGCCTTGCTGACTACTAGTGGCACTGATGCGCTGGAAATGGCCGCCCTACTGCTTAACATTCAGCCTGGCGACGAAGTAATCGTGCCGAGCTATACCTTTACTTCTACTGCTAATGCATTCGTTTTACGTGGAGCCCATATCATTTTTGCAGATAGCGGGTCTGACCATCCTAACCTTGATTGGCAGCAAGTAGCGCCTCTACTAACTGCCCGTACCAAAGCCATTGTGCTGGTACATTACGGCGGACAGCCGCTGATTGGTTTGCGCGAACTACTCGCTCTGGCCCGTCTGCACAACCTGTGGGTTGTAGAAGATGCGGCTCAAGCAATTGAAGCCCGATACGAAGGCCAACAGCTGGGCACTTTCGGGCACTTGGCCGCATTCTCCTTCCACGAAACTAAGAATATTAGCGCCGGCGAAGGAGGTATGCTTATTATTAACGATCCTAGCTTTATGGCGCGGGCAGAAATTCTTTGGGAAAAGGGCACCAACCGCGCCGCTTTCTCCCGCGGCGAAGCTGCACGCTACGAGTGGGTAGATATAGGGTCTTCTTTTTTAGCCTCAGAGTTGAATGCGGCTTACCTATGGGCTCAACTGCAGGCTATTGACACGATCCAGGCCCGCCGCCGCCACCTTTGGGAGTACTACGCAGAAACCCTTGCGCCCCTCGCAGCTTCCGGGGCATTTCGCTTACTCCCAGAGATAACTGCCACTCAGCCTAATTGGCACATTTTTGCCCTGCTGTGCAAGCATGAAGCAGAACGAGACGCGCTGCTGGCCCACTTGCGTGAACGACATATTCTGGCAGTATTTCATTACCTACCGCTTCATAAAAGTCCGTTCTACCAGTCTCAGCATGACGGGCGCACATTGTCACATGCCGAACGTTACGCCAGCACCTTGATTCGCCTTCCCTTATTCCATGATCTAATGCCTGAGGAACAGAACTGTATAGTAAAAGCTATTTATGACTTTTATAAAGTACCATTTCGAGGTTAACGGCTAGCTATTACCTCCCTATACACTTGGCCAAGTTTCTCGTACGTAGCAGCGGGCCGGAACTTATAACGAACAAATTTCCGGCCTGCTGCCGCAAAACGCGTCCGCATTGTAGCATCAGCTGCCAGCGTAGTGATGGCAGTTGCCATGGCAGCTATATCGCGGTTAGGCACCAGCCAGCCTGAATGCCTATGCTCAAATAGCTCAGACGGCCCACCGCAGTCAGAAGCTATAAGTGGCGTACCGAAGTACAAGGCATCTAGACATGTTAAAGAAAAGGACTCTGATTCAGAGAAGTTCAGCAGAATATCAGCCTCTTTAACTACCTTTTCTACATCTGACACAAAGCCTTCGAATCGCACTATATCAGTAAGATCATTTGCTTGTACGAAATCCTGTAGCTTTTGCCGAAACTCCCGATTCTTGACCATGCCCATATCGCCGCCCACAAATGTCAGACGTAGTCTATCGTTTTGTATATAGGCACGTTGAAAAGCTCGCACGGCTAAATCCTGACCTTTGCCTTGAATATAATTGCTCAAGTATAGTAACTGAACCGTGTTATCGAGCCGAATATTAGGGACTACTGGAGCAAGGTACTGCTCCTTCCCTGGAATGGGGTCAAACACAACTTGCACCTTGTAATGTGCACCGAAGTAACGTCGCACTGCTTCTGAGACACATAATACTCTGTCGGAAAATTGCTCTCCAAACCACCGCCATGTACGCGCAAAGGGTTGAGGAAGGCTTTGAGGCAGAAACCGCACGTGCGTGACTACCCGCAACCGCCCAAAGCTCAAGAGTTTGGCTACGTAGCCCGTCAGATTATAGAAGTCATTAAGATGCACTATAGCCGCCCCACTACGCTTGGCCAGCCGGTGCAGGCGCCACCCATTTAGCAGCAGCATGGGCAGGTAGCGCAACAGTTCGGCCTTGCGTCGGCTAATTTCCACAAAGGGCAATTCGTGCACTAGGTAGCCATCCTGCTCCAGCAATGGCCGCGCCGTACTGCCCGAAGGCACTACATAAATAAAGCGAAACTGTGTTTGCAGCGGCCCGGTGGCGTGCCGAATTGCATTTAAGGCGCCAGTAACGGCCCGGGAGCTATCAATCAGTAGGACGACAGGCAGGAAATCCGAAGAGGAAGAATGCACCACTGGACTAGTTAGTTTTGACTGCCTACCTCAGCAGTGGTCATTTTGTGTAGCATGTAGGCCGCTACGGCCTCCGCCGAGGCGGTTGAGCGCCACCATTCCAACGTAGCCACATGCAGCTCCTGCATTCTGTTGGGCTCACGTAGCAGCTGATCTACCATTGGCTTAAGCTCCCGCCACGATGACAGCACGATAAAAGGAGCATTTCGGTACACGTGCGCGTCAGGCAGAGGCTTGGTCAGGATGATACATCCCAGGCTAGCGGCCTCAAAATGCCGCATGGTTTCCGGGTTTTCAATACCCGCAGGACAAAGCACGATTTTGCTATTGCCGATGTACTGGGCGTATTCCTGGGGAGAAATACCGTTGTGGAAGCCCCTACTGAACCGGATGATGGAGTCGGAAAAGTTCTTATCTAGGTTTTCACCCAACAGCCAGCGTAGGCGGTGCAGTAAGGCAAATGGCATCGGAGGTGCGCCAGCCAGAACCCGGTACAGTTCAGCCCGCCCGCCGTGTAAATTACCCGAGAAGAAGACATTATGTGCTCGTTCGTGCATTGGAATTATTGCGTCCGGCCTGAATTCCCGGCTAGGCCCCACTGGAATATGGAATATATTGCCCTGCTGGTTCTGGGGCAGATACATGCGGAAAATAAGGTCTACCTGGTCGCGGAACGGGTAGTCCGTACGGGCCGACTCGTCGCCGATGCAGATCACTACCTTCTTCCGATGGCTGGGCTGGATTTGTAGATCTTGTCCCTTCCAACGACTCAGTTCCAGATGCAGATAGACCTCCCACTCTTCTCCAGCAGCAGCCAGAACATGGTTCACCAGCTTTTCCGCATAGCCGCTTTCGCGGTATCGCCAAATATCGGTTAACGGTTCATTTGAAAAAAATTGGCTCATAGGACCGCTGCTGCTTTACTTAATCTGTTACCTGCAAATATGATTCTGCCTAGCCTACGGCTTGTGACAATACGAAACGGTTACTGGCCTACTTAGCAAGTACGTCGTCTAGAACCGCCACCCACTGCTGGAATATTTTTTCCCGGCTAAAGTCCTGCATGCGCCGACTGGCTAATTTGCCCAGCCGATCACGCTCTGCCGCATTACCCAACAGGCGGTCTAGAGTGGCAGCCCATACCTGCTGATCGGCAGGCAGGCTGGCCGGCTGATTGAGCATGGGCATCAGCACGCCAAATTCGGCGGTTTCCGCCTCCCGGATTGGCTGACGCGGAGTGCAGGTGGTAGGAGCCAGAATTTCGCGCGGACCGGTTGGGCAGTCCGTTGTAACTGGGGGCACTCCGCAAATCATGGCCTCCCCTAACGCCATTGGAAAGCCTTCCCAGGCCGAGGGAAACACAAAGAGTGAAGCGGGCCGAATATACTTGAAGGGATTCTTCTGAGTGCCCAGGAAATATACGTCATAGTCCGGGGTCATCATCTCTTCGTTCCACGCCTCGTACACCCGCAGACCCAGCTGCCGGGCCCGGCGAGTTAAATCGTTGCGCAACTCTCCGTCGCCCAGAAATACCAACTTGGCCGGCCGGCGCTTCAGCAGCTCAGCGAAGATAACCAGCAGAGGGGCCTGATTTTTCTGAATAGCCAGCCGTCCCGACGTTACAAGCACGGGCGCTGCATTATACACGGCCTGCTCAGCCGCAGAGAGCGACTCGCGGGCTTTTTCCTCAATCTGGCCGACTTCGAAAAAGTTGTTGATGGTTTGAATCTTCTCGGGTTTAACGCCGAAGCTTTCCACCAGTTCCGGGTTGATGTCCCGGCTTACAGTAATGATCCGGTCAGCGCGGTTATACAGGCTAGGCATCAGAAGCTTTTTCCGCACCCAGCCTACGACCCCGTTGATGTTGCCATCGTGCAGCTTAGAGCCATGAATACACAGCACCACTTTTTCAGCGCCTTTACTTAGCAGATTCACGTAGTCGGCTCCTTCCAGATGACTAACGCACACATCCGTTTTCAACTCGCGCTTGAGGTTCCGCAGCCGCGCGATTCGTCGGGCAAAATTCTGAATTTTGTCAAGAGCATTGCCCCCTCCATCTACGGCAAGGCTTACCAGCTTATTCTCGCTGGGGTAGATGTTGCCCTCGTCCATATTGAACACGGCTTCGGTTACCGTATAGTGATTAGCAAGCTCAACACTATGATCGTGAAATACCCGTTGTGCTCCCCCGAACCCCAGGTTGGGAATAAGCAGTAGCAGTTTCTTAGAAGCCAGCATATAGAAATTTTCCGGCAAAGATACTGGCTTTTGGCAGAAGCAGCACGCTTTCACTCACAACCTACCGGCCTTCCCAACTAAGTGAATGGGCTGCAGACGGCTGATATAAGGGGCTTCTGACTGGTCGTTATCACTCCTTGTTAGTCTACATGGGCCTTACTGCTTTTATCTTATTCCCGGATTGGTTTCCCCATAGTACCAGTTATATTGTCTTGCATTCTGCTCCTAGCACTTATTTGAATACCGTGCTCAACATGTCAAAAGACCAAGCCAACTCTTAAACCAGTGCCGCAGTGTGCATCGCGTTCAAACAGTCTTGATACAAACTAGTGTAGGCGGCTACGCAACGGTCCATATTAAACTTTGCAAAGGCATCAGGGGCCCAGGTCTGGTGTTGCTTAAGCAGAGACTCATTGGTAGCGTACTGAAGCATGGCTTGGTAGAGCTGATCAGCATCCGCTAGCCCCTCCGTTGGAAAATCAATCAGAATACCTGCCTCATGGTCATCGTCGGTGCGGATCATCCGCTGGATTTCTCCTACGTTGGTTGAGATAACAGCCTTACCGCAGAATAAGTATTCTGCGATGGAATTTGGCAGGCTCTCTTTCAGGGAAGAAGCTAAAATACCAACATCCAGGGAGGCAATACAATCTACAGGGTTATTTATAAAACCCAGAAACTGTATATCCTGATTACTCTGATATTCTTTACGCAGTTGATCCACAAACTGGCTGGCTCCTATCAGGAGTAGCCGGAGGGGGCGCGTCACATCCTTTTGCAGCCGCTGAAAAGCCTGAATAACCGGAACCCAGCCTTTTTCTGGTACTCCTCGGGCTACCATTCCGTAAACCAGCGCCTCTGCAGGCACCTCCAGTGCCTTGCGGGTGAAGTAGGCGGCTTCATCCGAGAAGCGACCTTCCAGACCGTTATAGATCTGCTTGAGGTGAATATGACCTGTAACTGCTCCAACAACGGTGGGTCGTAAGGCTTCCAGATTCTGCTCGGACAGGTACGCTACCCCGTTAATACGGCCGACTGTTTCGGTAAGTAACTGTATATAGCTGGGAATGGCGTGGATATGTCCTTGCTGGTAGGCACTCAGAAACTGTTCGTAATCGCCGTGCATGGTTACTACCAGCGGAATGTGAGGCAGCTCGCGCAGCACCTGCGCGCACAATTGGTCGGCTTTGAATGTATTGCTGCTAATGACCTGAATATTTTTCTCCTCGATAACCTGCTTCAGGTGTTTGCGCAGACTACCCAGGCGTAGCGCCGAACTGTGCCCATGCCGCTGCATCCAGCCGTCTGAACGGAGCAGCAGGTTATCCAATGACTTGCTCACGGGGTTATACTGCAGCAACTCAACATCTGGAGCCAGCCGTTTTACCAAGTCATGCTCGGTGTACTGCCAGTACATATTGTAAAGAAATACGCAGTGGCCTGCCTCATGCAAAGCTTGCGCTAGTCGGAGGGCAAATGTTTGGGCACCTCCGATGCGTAATTCTTCAACAGCGACGAGAATGTTCATGCGGGATATTGGTAATAGGCTGAGCGTATTTCTTACTGCGGCGTAAAGCAGTAATTTCTGTAAATGGCCCTTATCGTTTCTGAGTTGGGGCGCCGGCAAGCGGCAGATGCTTTTCCAGCAGCAGCCGGACTGTTTTTCCCCACTGCTGCCAGTTCAGCTTTTCTTCATACAAATTTCTGGACGAAACCCTGAGTTGCTGATATAGCACCGGGTTTTCAAAGACAGCCTGAATGGCCTGGGCAAAATCGGCTCCTGTAGCTTGTAAGCTCAGCCGGTAGCCGTTGATGCCCTCCTCCACAAAATCAGCAATGCCTCCGGTATCTGTGGTAAAGGACGGAACCCCGAAGGAGCTGGCCTCGCAGAAGGCAATGGCAGCGCACTCGGCACGGGTTGGCAGCAGGAAGAAGTCAGCTTCTTTGTATAGCTGCACCATGCGCTGCATTTCTGATTCTTTGTTCTTATCTAGAAACGGTATTACCATCAGTTTTTCGTGCGTAAATCCAGCTGGTGGCACACATCCACAAATTGTTAGGTGCGCATCCACGCCCCTCTTATTCAACTCCACCAGTGTGTTGAAGGCAATTTCGCCGCCTTTCCTGTTCCATTCTACCCCCACAAATAACAGCTTGCATTGCGGTGTTCTTGGCCGGGCCAGCACTTCCTGGCGGGGTAGTACTACCGGAAAGTTCGCCCCGAACGGCACCACCTCTACTTTGCTGGCTGGGGCCCGAAAATCGTTAATAGCTGAGTTGGCTGCCCACTGGGAAGAGTAAATCAGCAAGTCAGCCCTAGTAATTGCCCGCTGCTCAATATAAGCCAGCTCGCGCTTGGAAATGGGTAGCAGGCTGGACAGGCCCGGGTAGTAGTCGATCAGCTGCGTGATGGTAGAGTCGCAACAGTAGACGATTGGCAACTCTGTTTCTAAAAAGGCAAACTCGGTATAACCCGCCGGTGCAAATATGAGGTCGTACTTCCCCTTTTTCAGTTTTCGCGCAAATACGCCCGCGTACAACAGGGAAGTTAATACACTGATACTGTATTGGTAGCGCCGCCCATTCGCAATCTTTCCCACTAACTTATTTACCCGGTCGCCGAGGGCAAACAAAAAGCGTAGGCTTACCGGGCCCAGGTAGTCAACTTCTCCTACATGGGCTCCCAAGCTTTGGCTTATCATGTAGTGCAGCCCGGACCATGAGCGACGACTGTGCGGGTCAGTCGAGGTCAGAAAGGCAATCCGGTAGGGACGGGAAATAGGCATTGTGATTAGATCAGGCGTGGTGAAGGGCCCAGGAACTGCTCGAAGCAATTAACATACCTGAGTGAAATTAGCGTAGCAGCTGGGTTGGTAGCAGGAAGACCCAGAAAAACAGTATCCGAACTGGAAAGCTTAGGACGACGGAACAACCAACAATATGCGCTGCAGCCGGGCGGGTACATACGGCCCGAAAGGATGCCGCAGAAACATAAGCCAAGTAAATCCGGCCAGCAGAACACCGGCCAAGCACCCCAGCAGGCCAAATACCAGCACTGTGTTGGGAAGCACTACCTGCATCCATTTTACGAACATATACACTACTCCTCCCGCAACACTGATCCCCGCGGCCGGTACTAATATGGATGACCAAGAATCATGCAGCGGAATGGCTAGGTATTTTTTCAGCAAGTAGGGAGTATACCAACTGGAGGTAAGCGAAGAAGCAATCAGAGTGCCCACCAACACCCCCGGCAGACCGATCTGCTGGCCCAGAAACACCGACAGGGCAATGTTGAGGCCTGCCTCGAAGAGGCTCATCAGGCTCAGCTGACGACTGTTGCCCTTAGCATATAAAAAGAAGGACATGGAGCGTACGATGGTCTGCTGCACCATCAGAACTAGGGCCAGACTCAGCACCAGATTACTGGCAAAAAAGCTGGGACCCACCCAGAGCGTAATAAACCACTGGTTAAAGCATAGAATCAGCCAGAAAGCTAGCGTACCAAGCGTACTGGTTAACAGTAGTACGCGGCGGTACTGCTCCCGGGCGCGGTCGCTTGACTCATGGGTCACAATCTCCATCACAGCGGGGGTGGCATTTTCTGTCACCCGGCTCAGCAAGCTCAATCCTACTTCCGGAATGCGCACTGTAATGGAAAATATGGTTACTGCCGCTAGTGAAACTACTTTACCAATAACCAGCCGGTCAGTATTTAAAATAATTTGGGTAGCCAACCCATGCAAAAACATAAATCGACCATTGCTAAATAACAATTTTAGCAATGGCTTGTCAAAGTGAATTCGAGCTATTTTCAGCTTAGGATAATAACGACGTAGTAAAATAACTTGCACCAGCAGAGTGGTAAAAACCTGAAATATATTAGAATATACGAACGCCCAGAGCCCAACCCCTTGCGAAAGTAAGACAATAGAAAGGATCGTTCCGGAAATGTTGACGATAAACGAAGTAGTGCCGATGAGAGTCTGACGATGATGCGCGTAGAATATTCCGCCTAGCCCGCGTTGCAAAAACTGCGCGCCCATAACTACGCTTAAAGTAAACACAATCGGTACGGCAACCTCGGCCAAATCTGCTCGTAAATGGTACATGCCCGGAACAAAGGGAGCGCAGAAAAAGCCAATAAGAGAGACAAGAAGGCCTAACGCCAAGAAAGCATAAACTCCCGTACTCATAATTCGATTGATCATGAGCTGATTATGCTCATCATCTCCGCGGTGAAGCGCAAACTGCTGGATTACAGCTGGGCCAAATCCGAAGTCGAATAATGCCAAATATCCAATCACCTGGAAAAAAAGAATGGATAGCCCATACTCTTCTTTATCTAGGTATCGCACCATCAAGGGTGTACTAACAATAGATACAAGCATACCAATAATGGTAAATGCCTGAGAGGATACGGTACCTAGAAGTGCCGATCGGCTACGCGAAACAAAGGACATACGACTTTTGACAAATTGTTAAATTATATAAATAAACTTATAAGTATTCAAATTTAGGTACTATAATTCGATTAAAAACACCTTTTTATTAGTTATATTAATTAAAAATCTGCAGATAATTATTTTAAATCAACAAATTTATACTTTAATATAGTATCGTATAAATTGTGCTTAACAATTATTACTTTAACCTCCTCAAAGATTGCATCCACATTTTGGCTCGCTTACGAACTGATATTGGTCCGTAAGAAGCAAAAGGGCTTTTATAATAGGTCCGCACACTGCCAAAATTAGGCTGTGTATAAGCATAGCACACTTCAAACCATCGTTCTCCTAGTCCACGCTTGAGGGCCAGCATATCGAACAGTGGAACCTGCTCATTGTGCTGCAAAAGCTTTTGAAACCAAGTAGATATTTCTTCTAAACGGATATCATGCAATGGCCGGCCCAGCATAGCAGTCAGATTATATATCTGTAGTTCTCTTTCTGAGAATTTTAAGTTCCACTCGCGAAGTATTCCTTCTCGTACCACATCCGAGACTTCAGCTCGTTCCCGTAAAATATTTTTTTTATGGGCATTTAGGGGAACCCTATATTGTATCAATGCTTCTTGTATGGTAGCAATTTGCAGTTGCCGAATGTAGCGGGCGCAAAAGTCATAGTCTTCTGTTTGTCGCAGGGTAGCATCGTAACGCATACCTTGTTGCAAGAATAGACTAGTGCGCATCATCGAGGATGGATTACCCGTTGGCAGGGTAAACAAGGTCAGCACTTGTGCATCAGCGGGATGTGCCGGGTAGCGGTTTAAGTACGTGCTGGCCTCGAAGTTTTGCATAAAGCTTCCCACTACATTGATTTCCGGGTGCTGATCTAAGTAGGCTACCTGCCGGGCTAGGCGTTCCGGATGGCAAATGTCGTCCCCATCCATCTTGGCAATGTACTCCCCGCGCACGTAGGCCAGAGCGGTATTATCGGTGCCAGCTCTCCCCATGTTATGCGGGTTAAGCAGTAGCCGAATTCGAGGATCGGTGAACGAGCGGATTTGGGCCACGGTGTCGTCCGCAGAGCAATCATCCAGGATTAGCAGCTCGAAATCTTCAAAAGTCTGGCTGAGCAAACTTTCAACAGTGGCTTTTATATAGGCTGATACGTTATAAACGGGCAGCACTACGGAAACTTTGCACATACGCGTTCGGCAGGTTACTTCGATTTATGGGCTATCCAGGAAGCAGGGTTCAGCCGATAGTAGTACACAAAATTCTGCAATCGTTTCGACATCTGCCAGCCGACTACCTTATCCAGCAGGTGAAACATCGGAGTGCTAGGAGGCGGAGCTGTACTTCCTCCCAGTGCTCGCACCCGGGCGGCAGCTAGTTGCCGGGCTTCCGCATAGTGGGGGTAATACTCATAGATAAAGCGCTGGTAATTGTTGGCGCAAGCCCGCCGGGTACGCGGCGTATCCTGATAAGCCAACAGCGCTGTTTCGTAAGCTTGGCATACTGCCAGATGGGATAAGGTGGCCTTTTCGCTCCGTATGCTACTCAATGAGTCGGATATACCTTTGCGGTAGAAAGACTTTGCTTCTTGGCAAAAGATGATTTCATGAGCCTGTAATAGTACCCGGCTGAAAAATTCTCCGTCGTCGTGCAGGGAAATACGCTCATCCCAAGGGCCGGCAGCGGCAATTAATGTGCGGTGCGTTAGCCAAGCGGAGGGCTGCATCCAGACTCCGTTCTCCCACGCGTCGAGAAGCCACTCTACTGGATCTGTGTAGTCGCGCCAGAGCACAGTGGGCCGCAAGTCTTGCTCGTTAGGCTCGTGGTAGAACATAGCCCAAGCTGAGGAGGAAATCTTCACCCCTGACTTTTGGCGCAAGCATTCCATCTGCGCCTGAATTTTGTTGGGGTGCAGCAGGTCGTCGGCATCCAGATACTGGATGTATTCGCCGGTAGCAGCGGCAAAGGCCTGGTTGCGGGACGCACTGGCCCCAGCATTTGGCTGGGCAATTACTTGTACTGTCGGACTGGCGTAACGGCGCGCCTTAGCCAGGGTGTCATCCTTTGAGCCGTCATCTACTATGATTAATTCCAAATTAGGCCAGGTTTGGGCCAGAACCGAATCTAGGGTTTTCTCAATGTAGGCCGCAGCATTGTAGGCCGGAATCAGGACGGAAACCTTGGCCGCTGCCGGTTCCTCGCGAAGTATTTCTCTTTGCATTTAAACTGAGTGCTGAGCCAGAACAGCCCGAAGGGCATCCACATCTACCCAAATGTCGGCGTCTTGCACTTGCTGCTGCTCATCTGCGGCCGTGCAATACAACAGGTGGTAAGTATACTGCAGCGTGCCAGCCAGTTGCTGAAAAAAGTAATTTTCTCCGTTGTCAAATTTTCGAAACTCGACCACAGTCGCCCCTTCCTGCAAAAACACCATGTTAGACAAGCCCGCACCATGAAGGCCTACCAGCATCTGCACATTGGAACACAGCTGCACCTGCTCTGCAAAGGTATAGTCTTCAAAACAAAGAATAGTAAAGCCGAAAGCGGCCAGTACTTGCTCTACTTCTGCCTCGTTAAGGACCTTGCGGCGGGAAGCTTTACGCCGACTAATGTACAAGCGCGGCGCCACTGTGGGGGCTACCGTAGCGGTAGCTGCCAGCACGGTGGTTTTCAACTCCTGTAGTGCCGACAACGAATAATTCCCCATAGTTTCCACCGAGTACGGCAGGATACCTTGCGGAACGTAATAAACCGTATCGGGCAGTAGCCGCTCTACCCGCTCTACTCCTAGTATTCGTAGAGTATCCGCGTAAAAAACTTCGGTATAAGAAGCAGGTAGCAGCAAGGTAAAATTCAAAGCTGCACGCTTGGCTTCTAAAAGCTTAGGTATGCTCTCCAGCAGCCAGTGGTAGTAGCCCCGATAGGAGCTATGGACGGTGAGGTATACCGGACCTTTAGGCAATCTGACCTTCCGATTGATGAACCACAGCTTAATAAGACCTCGCCAGTTATGGAGCTTTACTCGTCCTTGCTTAGTCCGGATGACAGATTCTGGTACTAATTGGAAAAACGAGAACACCGCTCCGTCCGCCAGCAGGTAATAGCTTTTTAGCCGTTTAATCATGGGAGCTCACCTTGTAAATTATTAGGGGCATTGGGTATGGGGCGAGAGTATCCCCATACAGAACTACCTCTTATTTGGTTGTCACTCCTCCCTGCCCCTCATGGTCACCAGGCCACCAGGCCACCATTAGCCTGAATTAAGGGCTGCTAAGCCGTCTTTCTGTTACGGCCCAGCAGCCGTTCTTTCAGCCAGTAGGCGCTATCGTACCAGATACGCAAGGGCTTGTCGCCATGCACTAGGTATCGGAAATGATTAACAATGCCCGCGCCTAAGTTTTCGTACAGCAGATTATAGCGCGCCTGCTCCTCATACAGGTATGCCTTCTGCCGGGCCAGCACAGGCCGCAGTACCGGACCCATACCTGCGCCCGACTGCACTACACCCTCCATCAGCAGAATTAGCGCTTGGCGGGCCTGAATCTTGTACTTCCACATCTTATAACGGTTACCCGTCATATTGTTGCCGTGTGTACGCACATAGAACTCGGTTCCCTCCCGATTATCGTACACAAATTTCTGATTCTGCAGCACAGCCCGGTACCAGAAGTGCCAGTCTTCCAGGGAAAACAGCGTTTTGTCAAAGGGGCCGGCGGCTACGGCCATGCTGCGCCTGAACAGTGGACTCCCCACTAGGAAGATATTGTCCAGAGCCATATGCATGGCTAGGTTTACTCCCTGAGCCGATATGGGTGGCATAGTCAGGTGAAACTGCCGGAAGTTTCGCGGTACGGTGAGGTCGTCGGAGTGGGTATAGATGTATGTATCAGCGTACACCAAAGCAACGTCTGGCTGCTGCTCCAGTAGGCCCACCTGAATTTCCAGTTTGCGCTTGCTGATATAATCATCCGCGTCCAGCAACTGTATATAGGCACCCTGCGCAAGCGAAATTCCAGTATTGCGCGCGGCCGACAGTCCCTGATTTTGCTGGTAATGATATTTTATCCGGTTGTCCTGCGCCGTGTAACGAGCTACTACTTCCGCCGTATTATCCTTCGACCCATCATCAACTACAATGATTTCCCAGTGCGGATAGGTCTGCGCCTTGATGCTGTTAATAGCGTCGGAAATATAGGCGCTATAGTTGTAGCTGGGAATAACGACGCTTACCAGGTTAGCATTTATCATGGCAGTCAAAACAGGACAATGAGTAGTATGTAGGGGCATCGCACCCTACCGGCAGATTCTGTCTCCCCGCTAATTTTGCGAGGTATTGGCTTGCTGGAGCCGGCGTTCCAGATACACCGCTAAGCGCTGGCGGTCATAAAACAATCCTTTCGCCCTGTAGAGCAACGGCTCCCAGCGCTGGCCTTGGCTGAGAAGATACCGAGCGTACCCTTTGTATTGCATAGCCAGATATATATCTGCGTGCTTCTTGTCCTTAGGCCTGAAGACGTGTTCCTGAAACATTTTGGCCTCAAAAATCCGGCGCTTAAACTTATCCGCCGACTGCGCCATGATATTGCCAAGCCCAGTATGGTGAATGCGGTAGCGTGACATTACCCGGGGTAGGTAAATAGCCGGGCCGTATTTGGTGCTGAGCAGTTGCAACGTATAATCTCCGCTGTACACTCCCTCAAACCAGTCAGGCAAGGGTAAGGGTAGGCTGGCTGTCCGGAAGAGCATAGAGGCTGTCGGAACAAACCAGCCATACCGGGCAAAATCCAGTTGGCTGTAAGTCTTAGGGGCCGAGCCGGCGGGGGGCAAGATATGGGGGAACTCTTCGCCGAAAGTCCATTCGATACTTCCATCGGTGCTGTTGAAGGTATCTGCGTCATGGAAGCTCATTCCACAGTCCGGGCGAGCCTCCAAAGCCTCTACTTGTAGGAGCAGCTTTTGGGGGTCAGTCCAGTAATCATCCCCTTCCAGCGCGGCAATGTACTTACCGGTACAGGCCGCCATGCAGGCCCGGGTGTTAGCACCCGGGCCCAGGTTCTTTTCATGGAATAGCGGCTTGATGTTGTCCGGAAAGCGCCGGGCATAATCGGCGACAATCTCCCGCGTGTTGTCACTCGAGACATCGTCGCCGATGATCATCTCAATTTCCAGTTCCGGGCACCGTTGCTCCAGCACCCCCTCAATGGTTTGAGCGATGTAGGGACCGTGATTATAGGTGATAGTGCAAACACTAACTTTTATCATCCTGCCAGTAGTTATTTTGCTCAATCAGCGCAAAGTAGTCTTCCCGGGTAAGCCCCACTTCAATCCGGTCCCAGTAGCGGTTGTTGCGGAAGTACCAGTTACGCCGACGGCCCTCTTCCTTCCAGCCGCACTTGCGGGTAATCATATTGTAGGCAACCTGGTTGTACTCAATTACAGTACCATCAAGCCGGGCTAAGTGCAGTTCTTCAAAGGCATAACGGGCAATAGCCATAAAGATGTCGACGCCGTAGCCCTTGCCCCGAATGTCCTTGTCGCCGAGCTGCAGGCCGGTAAAAGCATGGTTATTTTTCCAGTCAATATCCACCAGGTTCACGGTCCCGATCAGCCCCAGATCTTCCGTTTCCACGGCAAACCGCTGGTTAAGGTGGTCATTCTTGATGCCATCAAACCACTTTTTCTGGTAGTCAAATGAGCTTGGGAAGTGCCACCCGCCCAGCGTGTGCCAGATTTCCGGGTCGTTAGCCCACTTATGCAGCTGCGGCAGATCGGCCTCTTCAACGGCCCGGATGATAACTTTACGTCCCAGGATGTTCATAGTAGTAGGTTGGTTGGAAAAAGTAAACCCGGTGGCCTTCTAGCAACCGGCACAATGGTATATTTTCAGCTTTCGCCCTGCAGCAATCTAAGCACTTGCTCCGCAACGCGGCTCAGCTCAGCCGGACCGGACCGGTGGTCGAGAGGCAAGGCCAGTACACCGTCCACAAAGGTTTTTTCTCGGACGAATGCCCCGGGGCGCTGGCGCATTTCCGGCCACAGCCAGGGCACAAAGATCTGGTGTTCAAAAAGCTGACTTCGATCTGCCACGGGCCGGGTTAGCCGGAGTGGGTAGCAAAACGGAATGCTGCCCGCCTCCAGCGGCAGCCACTCGCGGGCCACGCCGCTTTGCAGCACAGGTGCCAGCAACTGCCGGTACAAAGCATAGTTGGCTTGCCGCTTTCGGGCAATACTGGCGTAATCCAACCACGAAAGCCAGCTCTGACTTACCGCCGACATTCCCTGGGGGGCATAGCTAAGCTGCTCTTCGTACTGGCTGTAGGCGGCGTAGGCGGCGGCCTGGTGGCCTGCCTGCCGTTCCACAAGGTGCGTTAGGCTAATGGCTTGGTTTGAGGGCAGCGTAACAGGGGGCATTGGCGCCGGAGCGTACAGATACGCCCCATCTGGAACGCCAAAAAACTTGCGGGCGGAGTTAAAGCCCCACACCCCCGGGGCAGGCTCCTCAAAAAAAGCCTGGGTTAAATCCAGTAGCAACCGGGCCCCATAGCGCCGCGCTAACGTTGCGGTGTAGGTGGTTTTTAAGCCGAAATAGTTTACGTAGAGAATATATTCACCGTCGGATAGCTCCACCGGGGCCTCCAATTCTAACTCTTCCGTAAGGGCATAGAAGCTATAGGGTACTTGCGCCTGTTCCAGAGCTTGCAGCACCGAGTCGCAGATGTAAAATGGTACCCACACCCTAGAAGGCCGCAACTGGCCGGCCAGTACGGCCAAGCAGGCTCGTCCGCTGGCCAGAGCAGCCCAAGCCCGCGCGTGGGGGCTGACCGGGCCAATGGGCAGCTCTATCTCAAAAAAGCCTCCAATGGATGCCGCAGCAGTTGGGTTACTCATTTCAGCTAGGTTGTTACTGCGTGAGATGATATCTACGCAACAACTCCGCCGTCTCAGCTACCGAGTTGTTCATCAGAATGTCTATTATGGAAAGGCCAGGCACAAACTCGCCCTTACCAAGCTGCCGGTAAGGGTGCAGCTCCGGCTGCAGAAAATGCAGCCGCATGCCGTGCGCCGCAAAAGTTTCGTGGTCGTATAGCTCCCGGCCGCCCTGGGCATTTACGTAGTTGGTGGCCTCCTCCCGTCGGCAGATATCAAGTACCCTCTCTTGGCTTCGCAAGTGCTGATTATTGTAGCAGGCGGAAGTTGGAATCAGTTCAACTGGTAGATGCAGATAGGCAATAATCTCCGTAAGGCTTACCCGTACCAGGTCAGCCACGGTATGTGCCTGAGGATAATGGAGAACCCGCTCAATCAGATCGTAAGCCAGCTCGAAATGCGGGGCCCGGCGGTAGCTCTGGGCAATAGTCTGCAGCAGCTTGACCCGCCAGGGAGTTTTGGTATTCAAGACAATGTCACGGATCAGCCGATTAGGGCTCGGCGCATCCAATGGAATGGTAAAGAGGAAAGGCTGACCGTTAACCAGCAACCGGTTACGATTAATCCACCCGCCTTTAATAAACTGCACATCGTCGTAGACCACAAACCGGTCAGCCGCTGCTATCAACTGAAAATAACCCAGGTAAGGAAAAATATACGGCTGCATAATAGCAACTGTACGCCGGGGTGCAGTTTCTTGTGTGGTTGGAAGAGTGGACATAAGAAGTGAGGAAGAACAGATTATTGGCGCAAACTGGCAACTCTATATCGTTCCGGGCACGCGTAAATGGCAGCTCTTGGCTGCGTCAGCAAAGCGAAGGCCTACGCTAGTGCCTTTCTGATCAGCTGGCTGATGCGCCGTACCTCATCGTGCTCCAGTTGCTGGTAGAACGGCAAGCACAGTACACGCAGGGAAATATCTTCCGAAACCGGGCAGTCTGCGCCTGTGTGATAAGGCAGCTTGTTGAGCGACGGAAAGAAGTAGCGACGCGTGTTGATATCGTGCGCAGCCAGCATGTCTTTTACCCGTTGCATTTGCTCCTCACTTTCAAGGATGATGGGGAAGTAAGAGTAGTTATACTCCGTAGCCGGTGGGGTTACTGGGTAGCGCAGGTTCAGGGAAGCCAGTTCCGCCTGGTACAGCTCAGCCACCTGCCGGCGGGCCGCAATAAACTCAGGCACCCGCGGCAGGTTGCACAGGCCCATGGCGGCATGAAACTCGGAATTCTTGCCGTTTACGCCCAGGAAAAAGTATTCGTCGCCAATGTGACCAAACGATTTGTAGAGCCATACCTTTTTGGCCAGTTCCTCACTGGTCGTAATAATGGCTCCACCTTCACTGGTATGAAACAACTTGGTGGCGTGAAAGCTACAAGTGGTAATGTCGCCGTAGGTAAGCAGCGACCGACCGTGCACTGTTACGCCAAAAGCATGGGCCCCATCATAAATTACCTTCAGGTTATGCCGCCGGGCAATGTCCTCAATAGCCAACACGTCGCAGGGATAGCCGTATACGTGCGTGGCTAGAATAGCCGAGGTGCGTGGCGTAATAGCGGCCTCAATCTTGGTGGCATCAATGCAAAAGCTCTGCTCTTCAATGTCCACGAAAACCGGCTCGCAGCCTTCCCATAAAATAGCGGTGGTAGTGGCTACGTAGGAAAAAGGCGTGGTAATAATTTCACCCGTCAAATCTAGGGCTTTAATCGCCACTTGCAAGGCAATGGTGCCATTGGACATGAACTGCACGAGGCCACCGCTGAGCGCGGCGCTCAACTCGGTTTCGAGCTGCTGTACCAACGGCCCGTTATTGGTCAGCCAGCCCCGCTCCCATATTCCCTCCAAGTAGCCAATGTATTCTTGCAGTGGCGGTAAATACGGCTTCGTGACGTTGATGCTCATGTAGGTAAAATAGATTTGAAGCGGATCTCAATGCGGTTAAGCAAGGGTACGCATCAGGTTTTCGTACTGGTGCTCGGCCACTATCTGGCCGTTGCGCAGCTCATAAATCCGGTCGCACTCCCGTAGGGTAGTAAGCCGGTGAGCAATGATGAAGATGGTAATATTCGTGTGCGACAACTTGCTGATGGCTTCACTTACCTCCCGCTCAGTTTCATTATCTAAGGCACTGGTTGCCTCATCCAGTACCAGTACCTCGGCCTGCTTGTACAAAGCGCGGGCAATGCCAATGCGCTGACGCTGCCCACCAGATAGCCGGGACCCTCGCTCCCCAATAGAAGTATTTAATCCTTCGGGCAACTTGGCCACGAAGTCCATGAGTGAAGCCTGCTCGAGGGCATACTGCATCCGTTCGGAATCAACCTGCTCGTCGCGCAGGGTGATGTTATCACCAATGGATGCTTCCATTAGGAAAGTATCTTGTTTAACGTAGCCAACTAACTCATACCAAGCCGCCAGGTTAGCCGGTGAAAGAGCCGCTTCATCTACTTTAATACTGCCCTTGCCCTCTGTGTAGAAGCGAAGCAGCAGGTTCATTAGAGTAGTCTTACCAGAGCCGGAGCTACCGATAAAACCTATCTTTTCTCCTTTGTTGACCATGAAGGAGATGTTGTCCAGCACTGGTTTTTCGCTTCCGGGGAATGAAAACGAAACACGGTTGAAGGAAATTGACTTTTTAAATTCAAGGGGCTGCTGAACAGGCTCTGGGGCTTGCAGATACTCCCGCATCGAGAGAAGATCGTCAATGACATACTGGTTCTGCTTAAGCGTTACTACAGCTGTCAACAGACGGTTCATAGAGGGCATCAAGCGGTAGGCGGCTGCGGCAAACAACCCAATAGTCGTAATCAAGCTGGCTGGGTTGTCGGCAAAAAGTAGTGAGTAGAGGAAAATAGTGACGACAGCTGAAATGGCGACCATCTCAATGAGGCGTTGCGGAATTAAAGAGTAGAGGTAGGCATCAGCTTCCAGATCTTGAATTTCTTCTTGATTGTTGAGAAGGCGCTGTTTAAACTTACGCTGCTTGCCCGCCAAGCGTAACTCGATAAAGCCAATAAAGGATTCTACCAGTGCTCCGTAAGAGAAGGGTCGCAACTCCGATAGAGCAACGCCCACACGCTGCGAACGGTTACGCAGCAGCCGATAAATCAGCATCATGCTGGGCACTAGTACTACCCCTAGAATCACGAACAGAATGGGCTGGTAGATTAGCATGCCGGCAATAACAAGTGCCACAATGATCAGCTCGGAAAAAAAGATAAATAATTGTCGAATTATACCATTGACAAAGGCATTTGGCACATTCAGCGTGCTGTTCATTAGCTTAGGCGAGCCTACCTCATTAAACCGCAAGTAAGGCAGGTTAATGTGCT
Source organism: Hymenobacter gelipurpurascens (assembly GCF_900187375.1). Classification (NCBI taxonomy): domain Bacteria; kingdom Pseudomonadati; phylum Bacteroidota; class Cytophagia; order Cytophagales; family Hymenobacteraceae; genus Hymenobacter; species Hymenobacter gelipurpurascens. The sequence goes on from NZ_FYEW01000001.1 coordinate 2,385,851, forward strand.
TTTGGAACTGACTGGCAATAACAGTTAAAGCAATATGCGCGGTGAATTTAACCTGCTGATAACTAATTAATGTTGAGAAGACGTTCTTAATTAAGAATAAAATAAAAACTGTAATAATCAGAAATATTAGAAAGTTTTTCTCAGTCGAGAAACTCAGTGTATTATACAGCCAAAGGCTATACTTATTTTGCAGCACCGACCCGGGCCGGGAAGCTGCCATAATTACTGGTACTAAAGAGGCGAGGCCAAATACATCAAGAATGGAAGCCAGTAATAACAAAAGCAGCATAACTATTGCCTTCCGCTTTTCTTGTGGGGTCAGATAAAATCGGATGCTATCCAGAGAACGAAATACTACCCCTTTTGCCATATTCAATTAATTGACATTACAGTCTACTTCTCACTTAGGCATTGAGTTATACAGAAAACCGTTTTAGGTCTGTTTGAGAGGCTGCTCTACAAACCAGCCTATTAAAAGGCTGTTTGAATAACTAAATAGCATCAGGGCTGAAAATCTTAGCCTGCAAAGATAAGCAATGAGGCGATACTATGAGGAAACCATACCAAGGGAAATAAGTAAGGGGCCTTTTCTCTTGCATTCATAGCGAAGGCTAATGTATCCGTCAAATCCCAACATTCATAAATGACGAACTCAATAGCTTACCCTAATTATAGCAGATTCACAGACAGTGTAGCTGCTGCCCGGTGTGCGTAGGCGGATGCATGCAAGCGTATTCCATGAATTTGCGTCAGCGCGTGGCGTAGGCGCTGACCAAGCTAGGTGCCCAGCAGATGCAGGTGGCTGCACTCTTTTGCATGAGCTTAGCCTTTGTGGGCAAGTTGGTGGCCTTATTTGACCGGCAGGCCGATATCCCCTACTAGAGTTGTGCGCCGCCCTGTAGATCGAAACAGGGCGGCGCATGAGCATCGGCGTGGTTAGGCGCGTGCTCGATGAAGAGGGGGACGCCGCAAAAAAAGCCTGCATGCCACCGAGCGTAACACTGAGCGTGTGCGGACATTGCACCGCCAGCATTTCGAGGTGGTTGCTACGCGCTCGGATGTGCACCAGTATTATTTTCTTAATGAATCGGGTGGCCGTGTACAGACTGCCCTGGTCGGAGTGTACAACAGGACTGGCGCACGACCAGGGTGCGCCGTAGAGCCTCGTTGACCAAGTCTTCGAACATCGCATCACTCACGTCCTAGCCGACAATTTTACGCGAACAGCGGCCCAGCCACACGTCTAAGTAGAGCCAGCTGCCGCCTTGCTGGGGCAAATACGTGATGTCGCTAACTCACACCTAGTTCGAGACAGTGGGGACCGATTTGCCCAGCAGGTGGTTGGGGGCGGCGCGCACGGCTGGGTCGGAATCGGTGGTGCGCGGCACGAATGATCACGGTTGCTGGCCTCGAAGGCCGTGGAGCACGCGGCGGATGCGCCAGCGGCCGACTGCATGACCATAGGCATGCAGTCGGCACGTGCTGTAGCGTTGGCTGTGGTAGATAAATACTTCGCGCACCGCGACTTGCCAGGCTGACTCGACCATTGACACCTGCTGGCGACGTTGCCAGGCTGAGTAGGCGTCTGGGGATATGCACAGGCCCTGGCAGAGCTGGTGTACAGGCACTTGGCCTGCGCGCTGCACAATGTACTGGTAGGTGCTCACGGGGTCGGCTGGCCGAAGATGACCAAGGCCTTTTTAAAATATCTAGCTCCTGCGCCAGCCATTTGTTGACCGCGCACCTCCAAGTCGCGCGCCACTACTTCGCTACTTACTTCAGCCACTACCTAGGCCTGCTGCCAGCGGTAGAGCAGCTTGGGGCTGATTCCCAGCTGCCGCGCCGCGGCCTGCGTGCTGCGGCTCTCGCTAGCTAGGCGCAGGGCTTCCGCCTTAAAGGCCTCGTCGTATTTACGCCGTTGGGCGACGCTCCGTTCGTTTTTGCTGTCATTACATAAGAAATATACGTCCTTCTTCTGTCCATCCTGCCTAGACCACCTCACCTATTACCCTTATTAAAATAATAGGGAATGATAATTGACAATTTAGCTATGGATGCTGCAGTTCGTGGTTATGAATTAAAAAACTCCTTAATTGTTTCACATACAATATTTATATCTTCTTCCGACAGACCAGGCCACATAGGTAGACTTAGACACGTGTCAGCTAACTCTTCCGCAATTGGAAAATCGCTCCGCCGGAAGTTCATATAACTGTAAGCCTTCTGCAAGTGCGGTGGTAATGGATAATGGATTAAGGTACCTATACCATTATGTGTCAGATGCTTTTGCAATTCACCACGACGCTTTGTACATACCACATATATGTGGTATACATGCGTTGCTTCAGCAGCAATGCTTGGCAGTTTGAGATCAGCTATGCCAGTTAATTGTTTCTGATATAACTTAGCCACCTGCTGCCGATCATGCGTCCACTTGGTAAGCATTGGCAGCTTTACACTTAAAACAGCCGCTTGTAATTCATCAAGCCGAGAATTATAGCCAATATGCTCATTGTAATATTTATGAGTTGAGCCATAGTTACGCAACGTACGAATACTCTCAGCCAAACCATCATTATTGGTAGTTACAGCACCAGCGTCGCCTAGAGCACCTAAGTTTTTTCCAGGATAAAAGCTGGTAGCATTTATATGCCCAAAGCTCCCAGTAAGTTGCCCTTGGTATGTTGCTCCGTGAGCTTGTGCATTGTCCTCTACTACTGATAAACCGAATCGTTGCGCTATTTCCATTATAGGTCCCATCTCACACGCCTGTCCGTATAAATGCACGGGTATGATGGCTTTAGTTCGGGAAGTGATTGCCTCTTCTATAAGTTTTGAAGATATATTATACGTATCAACATCTGGCTCAACGGGAACTATCGTGGCACCTACATGCGATACTGCAAGCCAAGTGGCGATATAAGTATTACTAGGCACAATAACCTCGTCGCCAGGCCCTATGTTCAATACCCGTAAAGACAACTGCAAAGCATCTAAGCCGTTGGCGACTCCTACACAGTGGTGAACTTGGCTGAATGCTGCGTAGGCCCCTTCGAACTGCTTTACTTCTTGACCAAGCACGTACGACTGACTCTCATACACGCGTGCCATGGCCGCGAGTACTTCTTCCTGGATAAGGTTATGTTGTCCTGAAAAGGAGAGAAAAGGTATATGCATAGAGGATGCTACTAAGTTTTTTGCTTATCTTATTAGGCTAGTGGTTCACTCACTTCCTTCACTACGTACAAAGGCCTATTGCGAGCTGCGTCTAGGCCTCTCCACACGTATTCACCGATAACGCCAAGGGCCAGCATTTGAAAGGCCGAAACGAAGAGCACTACCACCATGAGTGAGGACCAACCAGCCGGCTCTGATCCGCCAAGCAGGCGTAGACCTATTATGTAAGTTCCATAGAGCAGCGCCAGCGTACCTAGCAATATGCCAGTTAAGGAAATCAGTCGGATAGGAAGGAAGGAAAAGGAAACGAAGGAATCGACGAAAAGCTTAACACGCTTTGAGAGAGTCCAGCGAGACTGGCCTAGCTGGCGTGGGCGCCGCACATACGGAATATTCACGTAGGGATAGCCGAGCCATAGCATGAGATAGAAGACATTACTGTTGCGCTCTCGCATGTTCAGAACTTCCCTAGCCACTTGCCGGTCGAATAACACGAAGTCAAAACCTCCCGATGGCACATTACGCAAAGCGAAGCGCTTCATCAGCCAATGAAAAGTGGTAGCCATTAAACGCTGCGTCCCGGTCTCAGGCCGGTCCTGACGGTTTCCGATGACCAGCCGTATACCTTGGCGCCAATAGGCATACATCTCGGCTAACAAGGCTGGCGGATCTTGCAAGTCAGCGGTAAGCACAGCTAAGCAGTCGCCGGTGGCATACTCGATTCCGGCCACTACGGCGTTGTAGGCACCCACATTACTCGCCAGCTCTATTACGCAAACACGATTGGGATATTGCTGGCGCAAAGCATAAAGTGCTTTTACAGTATTGTCACCAGAACCATCATCCACAAATACGTACTCAAAGCTCACCTCGGAGGGAAATAGCGCTTCATTTGCTATAAGCTCCGCCCCAGTTACTGGAATATTTACCTCGTTGTAATAGCAAGGAATAATGATGGATAGCTTCGGCATAACCAATGCAAGATACATGGTAATGTATCTTCCTCAAGCAGGACTAGCGATGTATGCCGGGCTAGCACGTGCGCCAAGTGAGCACATGGGTGACAGCTCCTAATTGAAACCCAAGGATATCTGCGTTGCGCATGACTGCTCGATTGGTAGCCTGCGTAGTCAATAAAATCGCGTCTACCCCTTGCGCCTTAGCTCTGTGTAGTCCTTCTGAGAATAGTTTACGCCCCCACCCTCGATTTTGTGCTCCTACGGCTAGCAACACCAACCGGCCTATTTTCCAACCAAACTCCTGGTCCCGCGGTTGCTGATATTGGATAGCTAAAAAACTATCAAGTAGTAACTCATCTTCATGTGGCACTAATACTTCATCACAATATCCGTTTACTGCAGCAGCGGCGTAGGCTCCAAGAAAAGCATCAGCTTGTTTAGGTGAGAAGAAAGGGTCTGCATGGAACCGGTCGAATGGGTTTCCATTTTGCTGTGCTACGCGACGTACAATAGGTTCGTCTTCAGTAGTAGCCTTGCGAACTGCATAACGAGTAGGCATAAGGTGCGCAAGTCGGTCATGCACGTATTGTAACCGAGTTTCCACGAGTACCCACCCCACCTGGCTTAGCGCCTGCAACACTCTGATATCCTCGGGCGGAATTTCAACAATACAATGGCGTATGCCGCTTGCTTGTAGATGCGCATTAAACTGCCGAGCATCGTTGACGAGTTGCGTGCCAGATTTAAACAACACCGCCTTTAAACGAGCCATAGGCTTAGCAAAGAATTCTGTATCCCAGGCTAAGGTTTTGTATAAGAAGTAACAACCACTTGTGCTTGCCCAGCAATGCTCCTCTGGCCTAGTGCCAAAGTTAGCTACTTGATCTAGCTCATTCTGTTTCAGATTTTTCCTATCTGGCAAGCTAACCAGGAAATGATAAGGAGAATAGAACGGAAGTAAATCAGCTCGTTGATCTATTAGCTTCTCTAATGCATTCATGACTTTTTGAACTTTGCGTAGTCACGTATATAGTCGTCGGCGGTGTACTCTGTGGAAGCTAGAGCCATTTGCACCGCATTCTGAGAATATTGCATCGTATGCCAGCAATAAGGTGGCAAATACACTCCTATGTCAGGACGATCAAGCACAAAGGTCTGTAATTCCCCATTGGGCATTTCCGTTAAAACTACGATACGGCCAGACACAGCAACTAAAATCTGGGCTGTCTGATGGTGCGCATGTCGTCCCCGCACAATACTTTCTGGCGTGTGATACGTCCAAAATACTCGCTTTACCTGAAAAGGGAGTCCAGTTGAAACTTCTGCTATTGAAATGTAACCGATATTATGGTTACCTACTCTAGGAAAGTCAAACAAATAAGGCTTCTTCATCTGGACTTAACATATTCTAGAATTAACCTCTTTCTCAAATAACAAAAAAGCCGAGTACCTAAGGCACCCGACTTTTTTGTTATTGCTTTTATAACTTAAAATGTACGAGGAGTATTGTTTACTTGACCAGTAGCTACACCCTGTACGTGCTCTTTAAAGTACTCAAGTGTGCGACGCAGCCCCTCAGCGCGGTCAACCTTAGGCTCCCAGCCCAAAATTTCGCGAGCCTTAGTAATGTCTGGCTTACGCTTCATCGGGTCGTTTTGGGGCAGTTCTTGGTAAGTCGGCTTGAATTCGACGTTCATGAGCTTGGCAATTTCTTCACCGAACTCCTTAATGGTGATTTCATCGGGGTTACCAACGTTCACGGGCAGGGCATAGTCGCTCAGCAATAGGCGATAAATGCCTTCCACGAGGTCATCGACATAACAGAATGATCGGGTCTGCGAACCGTCGCCGAATACGGTCAGGTTCTCTCCGCGTAAGGCTTGGCTTAAGAATGCTGGCAATACACGGCCGTCATTAAGGCGCATGCGCGGGCCATAAGTGTTGAAAATCCGCACGATGCGGGTTTCCAAACCGTGATGGTTATGATAAGCCATTGTAATGGCCTCTTGGAAACGCTTGGCCTCATCGTAGCAGCCACGGGGGCCTACGGGATTTACATTTCCGAAATACTCTTCTACCTGTGGGTGAATTTCGGGGTCGCCATATACTTCTGAGGTGCTGGCAATCAGCATACGAGCTCCTTTCACACGAGCCAAGCCTAGTAGGTTGTGTGTGCCCAATGAACCGACTTTTAGCGTCTGAATAGGAATTTTCAGATAATCGATTGGCGAAGCGGGTGAAGCGAAGTGCAGAATGTAGTCCAGCTTGCCGGGTACGAACACAAACTTCGACACGTCGGCATGGTGAAACTCGAAGTCCTCTTTGCCAAACAGATGCTCAATGTTGGCTAGGTCTCCAGTAATGAGGTTATCCATAGCAATGACATGGTAGCCCTCGGCCAAGAACCGGTCACAGAGGTGGGAGCCTAGAAAGCCGGCGCCACCGGTGATTAAAACGCGTTTTTTATCTGACATAAATTGAATGCTTGAGGGAAAAGCCGCTCTCGAGCAGGCTAGCTGGAAACAGATGAAAAGTCAAACGACGAATCCGTACCCGCTTACTCTATAAAGCAAGTCGGGTTGCGGACACGCCCGTTTAAGCCTGTGCTGGTTCGTGGTGAGCAGTCCGGATACCGATGCAATGATAAGCAAAGCCTGCTTCCTTCATTTCGGTGGGGTCATAGATGTTACGACCATCGAAAATAACTTTCTCTTTTAACAGACGTCCTACTACCTCAAAAGAGGGAGAGCGGAATTCGGGCCATTCTGTTACCACCAACAGCGCATCAGCATCAACCAAGGCGTCGAACTGATCTTTTGAATAGGTGATACTGTCGCCGAGGGTGTGCTTGGCCTCTGGCATTGCGACCGGGTCATAAGCCGAAACTGTGCAGCCCTCAGCCAAAAGTTTCTCAATAATAACCAAGGAAGGAGCTTCACGCATATCGTCGGTCTTAGGCTTGAAAGAGAGGCCCCAAATAGCCATCTTCTTACCTTTCAAGTCATCGCCAAAATGCTTCTTCACTTTACTGAAAAGCACTTCTTTCTGTGCTTCGTTAACGCCCTCCACGGCTTGCAGCACCTGCATTTGGTAACCGTTCTCAGCAGCAGTCTTGATGAGCGCTTTTACATCTTTAGGAAAGCAGGAGCCACCGTATCCTATGCCTGGGTAGATGAACTTGGTGCCGATTCGGGCATCGGAGCCAATACCCTTACGGACCATATTTACATCGGCACCCATAATCTCGCAGAGATTAGCAATGTCGTTCATGAACGAGATTTTCGTAGCCAGCATGGAGTTGGCTGCGTACTTCGTCATTTCAGCCGAAGGAATATCCATAAAGATAATCGGGTGGCCATTGAGCAGAAACGGCTTATACAAGCGGCTCATTACCTCTTCTGCACGCTCTGAAGAAATACCCACAACAATGCGGTCAGGCTTGAGGAAGTCATCGATAGCCGCACCTTCCTTTAGGAACTCCGGGTTTGAGGCTACATCAAACTCAACGTTTTCGCCACGTTTAGCCAAGGCATCTTCAATCTCTTTTCGCACTTTGGCTGCCGTACCTACTGGAACAGTGCTCTTAGTTACGATAACGCCGTAGCTGTTCATGTTCTCGCCAATGCTACGCGCAACAGCCAAAACATACTTTAGATCGGCGGATCCATCTTCACCGGGAGGAGTACCAACAGCGATGAAGGCCACATCACAATCTTCGATGGCTTCTCCAATATTAGTAGAGAACTTCAAGCGTCCTGCGGCTACGTTGCGTGACACCAGTTCCTCTAGGCCAGGCTCGTAAATAGGGAGGATGCCCTTGTGCAGATTATCAATCTTTTTCTGATCGATATCTATGCACGTAACATCTATACCTACTTCTGCGAAACAGGTGCCTGTAACTAGGCCTACATACCCGGTACCTACGACTGCTATTTTCATATGAAAAAGAAAAGTCTGTTTGTTATATTACAAGGTTTTTTATTAGGCCACCATCCACTTTTTCCACCACCACTGGAAGACAATGAGAGCCCATATACGGGCATGCACATCGCCGGGGCTACGGGAGAAAAGCTGCGTCTTCAGAGCGCGGATAGCTGACACATCGAAGACTCCTTGTGCTTCGATGAAAGCATCAGAAAGCAGATCATCCTCAATGAGCGGACGTAGTTCGCCACGAAACCACTTGAGCAAGGGCACTTCAAACCCGTGCTTCGGACGCTTGTAGAGTTCTTCCGGCAGCATGGGGCGGAAAGCATCCTGCACAATCTTCTTCTTCATCTTCGCATCGATTTTGCTTTCGACGGGGATGGAAAAGGCGAAATTCACCACGTTCGGATCGAGGAAGGGCGGGCGAACTTCCAAGGAGTTGGCCATGCTCATCAGGTCAACCTTGGTGAGCATGTCGTAGGGCAGTACAATTTTGGTGTCGGCCAGCAGTACTTCGTTCAGGTCGCCATCAGCGTGCAGATCTTCGAGGAGATCTTTGCGGCGCTTATCGGCGAGCTTCTTGCCCACTTTACGGCGGGAAGCAGCACTGAGCAGATTGCGCGAGTCCTTCTCTGAGGCAAACGAGGCCCAGTCCCAATAACGGTCTTTGGGGCCGCTCAGCATACCGCGCGAGAAGCGCTGAAACTGGCGGATTTTATTACCAAAGAACGAGTTGCGCGACTTAGGCAGCACGTCCCACAGCAGGTTCAGACCGGTTACTGCCTCAGCTTTGAAGCCTCCCTGCCGCACCTGGAATTCACCCATATGCTTGTTATAGCCGCCGAACAACTCATCGGCGCCGTCGCCGGAGAGGGCAACGGTTGCCTTCTCGCGGGTACGTTTGCTGAGGATATACACCGCCAGTGCCGAGGAATCGGCGAAAGGCTCATCGATGTAGTTCAGCACATCAAAGATATGGTCGTACAGATCCTGGTTAGTAAGCGAGAAAACGGTGTGATTGGTTTTATACCGCTCTGCTACCAGTTTGGCGTACTTCGTCTCATCGAAGAAAGGCTCGTCGCGGTAGCCAATGCTGAAGGTATTCAGGTGGGGCGTATGGCGTGAGGCAAGCGCTACGATTACGGAGGAATCGATGCCGCCGCTCAGGAAGGCACCCAGTGGCACATCCGCTACCAGACGGCGGGCAGTAGCATCATCGAGCAGGTCAACGAGCTTCTTCTGCTGCTGCTCATAGGTTAGCTTATTCTTTTCGATCTTTTTAGGATCGTAAGGAATCTTATACCAGCGCTTGCGGACTACTTTTTTACCCTTTATGTACAGGTAATGGCCAGGCAGTAATTTCTTTACGCCTTTAAAGATGGTTGCAGGACCCGGTATATAGTTGAGCTGCAGGTAATGGCTCAGGGCAACATAATCCAGCTTGCGCGGAATGCCCAGAGCCAGTAACGACTTCATTTCGGAGGCAAACAGCAGCTTGTCCTCGTCGCGGTAGATCAGGAGAGGCTTCTCCCCCATTCGGTCGCGGGCGATGAATATGGAGTCTTCTTCCTTATCGTAGATGGCAAAGCCAAAGAAACCGTTGAGCTTTTTGATGAAATTCCGGCCTTCCGAAATATAAAGGCGCAGAATGACCTCTGTATCGGTCTGGGAATGGAAGGTGTGGCCTTTGCTGATCAGCTTCTGGCGCAGCTCCTTGAAGTTAAATATTTCACCATTGAACACAATGGTATAGCGTCCTGACTCATCAGTCATCGGCTGATTGCCGTCGGCGGTAAGATCAAGAATGGCGAGACGGCGAAAGCCTAGGCCACACCGATCATAGACGAAATGCCCCTGCGAATCGGGGCCACGGCTGATGATGGCGTCGGTTGAGGCGTGCAAAGAGGCCAGCGAGTTGCGACCTGCATCAGTAAAGGCGAATACTCCAGTAATTCCACACATAGGGCGGGCAAAAGTACGAACTATCAGGACTAACGTTCTGAAAAACTACGGCCGCCGCTCGCAACCAAAGCCGTGCCACGTTAGTAAAGCTATCAGAAACCTCCTCACTATCACCACTGCCATGAACTTACAAGATAAAATGAGTCTGCAACAAGAATTTGAGGCGGCTGTATCCCGTGTAGATAATCTACCCGGCGACCAGGCCGCTGCTCATATGACCGATTTATATGGCCTCTACAAACAAGCCACCGATGGTGACCACGATGCCAAGCGGGAGGATGTAGGTGATGACATGCCCGACAACCCCGACGGACCCAAAGGCCTTTCGCAAGCGCAGTGGGATGCCTGGAGCAAGTATAAAGGTGTAGATCAGGACGAGGCCCGTCGCCAGTACATTGCCAAAGTAAACGAGGTATCTGGCCCGGTGGGCGAGCAAGCATCCGTTATTACCGGTAATGGCCAGCCAGCCACCGGCTCCCAAGTTTCTGCTCAAGAAAATACGACTACGTCGCAGCAGCCTAACAGTGACCCAGGGATTTCGCAGGGTGGCCTACGTGGAGATATTACCGCCGGCGCCCCTTATGGTGGAGAAGATAAATTAAAGGGAGAACAACAGTAGGCCTAGCTCGTAGGCCAGTCAAGTAAAAAAGGCCGCTTCTAACAGAGCGGCCTTTTTTACTTGATTTTTACTTGACTGGCCTAGAACGCCAAATGAAGAATTAAAAAATCTTGCCAGGGTTCATAATGCCGTGCGGATCGAAAACCTGCTTGATACCTCGCATAAGGTTCAACTGCACTTCTCCAATGGCAATTCCGATGTATGGTTTCTGTACTAGGCCTATCCCATGCTCGCCGGAAATGGTACCGCCAAGACGCACGCATAGCTGAAAAATTTCTTTGATAGGCTCTTGTAGGCCAGTATGCCACATCTCATCATCCAAGTCGCCACGGATGATATTTACGTGCAGGTTGCCGTCACCGGCGTGGCCGTAGCAAACGGAGTTGAAACCATAGCGCTGCCCGATTTCTTTTACGCCTTGTAGCAGCGTAGCCAGTTCCGCGCGGGGCACAACGGTATCCTCTTCCTTGTACACGGAATTATAGCGCACCGCATTGCCAATATTGCGCCGGATGCGCCAGAGGTCATCTTTTTGGGCCGCTGTATCGGCTAGCAAAATCTCATCGACATCGTACTTTTCCAGTACGGCGTACACTGCCTCTGCCTCTTTGTAAAGTTGGTCCAGATCCTGGCCATCAAGTTCTATCAGGAGGTGCGCCCGAATATCGGTGGGTAGGCTAAGCGGAATATTGAGGTAGCGCGATGACCACTCAATGGCTTCCCGCTCCATGAACTCCAGGCCAGAAGGAACGATGCCTGCCCGAAAAATAGCCGATACGGCTGTGGCTGCCTCACTTTCATTGCGGAAAGGCGCCAGCAAGAGAATGTTTTGCTGCGGATACGGCAGCAATTTGAAGACAATACGCGTGATGATGCCCAAGGTCCCCTCAGACCCAATCATCAATTGAGTAAGGTTATAACCCGTAGCATTTTTGAGTGTATTGGCCCCGGTCCAGATGATGTCTCCGGTAGGCAGCACTACCTGCATATTGAGGACATAATCCTTTGTCACGCCGTATTTCACGGCCTTGGGCCCACCACTGCTTTCGCTCAGGTTGCCCCCTAGAAAGCAGCTGCCTTTGCTAGCCGGGTCAGGCGGGTAAAACAGGCCTACTTCTTTTACGGCATTCTGAAACACTTCTGTTACTACGCCGGGCTCTACAATGGCCTGCAGGTTGCGCTCATCTATTTCAATGATCCGGTTGAGGCGCTCGGTACTTATCACTACCCCGTTATGAATGGGCAACGCCCCTCCTGATAGGCCAGTACCGGCACCCCGGGGCGTTACAGGAATGCGGTGCTCATGGCACAGGCGCACAATCTGACTTACTTCTTCTGCGTTAGCCGGACGCACCACTACATCCGGCGCGAAGTGGAGGTCTTCGGTATGGTCGCGTCCATAGTCGGCGTACACCTCCGCCTCTACCCGAAGCGCTGTGAGCACATGAGCCTCTCCTACAATAGCCTCAAACTGGCCTAGCAGCGCCGGGGTTAAAACTTGATATTCCATATATAGAGGAGCAAAATGACCTGTTCACCTATCTTTGCAGCGATGCGGGAACACGTTACGAAGGTACGGCATTCGACGCAGTGGCGGCAATGGCTGCCACTGCTACTAATAGTGCTGCTTGGCTGGCTGGCTGCATGTAGCGGCGCCAAGAAAGTAAACTACCGAAATGGCCGGTACTACTCAGCTCGGGATATGGCCCGAATGAAGGCCACGGAACGCCGGCGTGGCGTAGCGCCTTCCAGAAAAGCGAAGTCGAAGCTATCCACTGTAGCAGGCACACGAAAAGTGGTGGTGAAAGGAGCCACGGCTCGCCGGCCTGTACCAGCTAACGTGAAACGTGAGGTGGCTTCTATTATTGAAACGGCAAGATCATACGAAGGAACGCCCTATAAGTTTGGGGGCACCACCCGGTTAGGCATGGATTGCTCCGGCCTTCTATATATGTCCTTTGCAGCCATCAACGTGACGATACCGCGCTCTAGCAATGAGCAGGCACTATGGGGCGAACCAATAAAACCACAGGACTTACGCCCCGGCGATTTGGTATTTTTCGGTGGCTCACCTGGCAGCAGCACCATTACGCACGTAGGCTTGGTCACAGAGGCAACACCCGAGAGCGTACAGTTCATACACTCTTCCAGCTCTTTAGGTGTAATAGAAAACGCTTTAGAATCCGATTATTATCTCAGTCGATTCATTAAGGCTGTACGACCAAGATTGTGAAATTCCCTCTTACCTTTGGCATTGAAAACAAAGGCATGCTACTCCCAGGAATGGATTCATAACATTGGGGTAACATGAGGCAGATATCAGACTAGTACTTTTGCACCGCTTTTAAAAAAGCTTACTTTTTTCACCAATCCCCCCTTTATGAGACGCAATCTTTACGCCTCTGTGGCCCTAGTTCCTATGGCGGTCTTGTCGGCCCACCTTGGTTGGGCGCAAGGTGCCACTACTTCGGCCATGAACGGTGTCATCACCGACAAGTCGGGAGCGGGCCTGCCAGGTGCTACGGTTATTGCCGTACACACCCCCACCAACACCCAGTATGTGGCTCCTACCAACTCGGAAGGCCGTTTCAACATCCAGGGTATGCGTGTCGGTGGCCCATATACGGTGCGTGTGACCTTCATTGGCTACGCGGATGCCGTTCGGGAAAACATTACCCTTTCGCTCGGCCAGAACCAGCGTCTAGACATCAACCTGAGTGAGGCTACGCAGCAACTGAATGAAGTTGTAGTTAGCGGTGCTCGTGACGAGGTAATCAACTCGGGCCGCACTGGTGCTGCTACGTCGGTTTCGCGTGAGCAGATCCAGCGCCTACCTACGCTAAACCGTAGCCTCCAAGATTTTATTCGTGTTTCGCCGCAGGCTAGCGGTGGTGGTAGCAGCTCATTAGGCGGTGCTAACAACCGCTACAACAACATCACCATCGACGGTGCGGTAAATAACGACGTATTCGGTCTGGCTGGTAGTGGAACCCCTGGTGGTCAGTCTGGCACTGCGCCAATCTCTCTGGACGCAATTCAGGAACTCCAGATTGTACTCGCCCCCTACGACGTTACACTGGGTAACTTCACAGGTGGTGGCATAAACGCTGTTACACGCTCAGGCACCAATGACCTTTCTGCTTCGATTTACGGCTTTGGCCGGAATCAGAGCATTGTAGGTCGTAGCGTAACCGATAACAGCAAAGCTGCTGAATTCTATAACTACCAGAGTGGTGCCCGTGTGGGCGGCGCTATTGTAAAAGATAAAGTTTTCTTTTTCCTGAACGCTGAAATCAGCCGCCGGAGCGAGCCTCTTTCTTTCGTACCTGGTTCTACTGGGACCTTGCTTGACCCTACTGTAATCAGCACAATTGCTAGCACAGCACTGTCGCGTTATGGTTACGATGTAGGTACTTCCGGCGAAATCAACCGTCTAACGGAGAGCAACAAGATTTTTGGCCGACTAGACTTCAACTTGTCGGAGAATCACCAGTTGACGGTACGCCACAACTTCGTTAAGGCGTTCGATGATAACATCTCACGTACTGCGACAGCTCTACGTTTTGGCAGCAACTCCTATAAGTTCAACAACGTTACGAATAGCTCAGTTGCTGAATTAAACAGCCGCTTTGGCACTACTTCCAATAAGCTGTTATTAAGCTACTCACGCATCCGCGATACTCGTGGCACACCTAACGCTCTTTTCCCCACTTTTGAAATTAACCAAGCTGGTAACCGTTACACTTTTGGTACGGAACGTAGCTCGGGTTTCAATGAGTTGGATCAGGACATTTTTGAGTTCACGGACAACGTAACAAAGGCTGTTGGTAAGCACACCCTGACTTTGGGCACGCACAACGAGTTCTTCAAGTTCCGTAACCTGTTCATCAACAACGGGGTTGGCTACTACCAGTTTCCAACTCTGGATGCCTTCCTAAATAGCCAACCAAACCGCCTGCAGGCTGCTTATGCCAAGGCTGATAATGGTGAAGCTTCATTTAGCGCTATGCAGATGGGCATCTATGCTCAGGATGAATTTTCTCCGGTTGAAAATCTGCGTCTGACTTTAGGTGTTCGGGTAGATGCACCCTTCTTTTTCGATAAGCCTCCAGTCAACGAAGGTGTTTCTAAGCAATATGGCAGCAATATCAGCACCAAGAACACCCCAAATGGCCAATTACTGTGGGCTCCTCGGCTAGGCTTTAACTGGGATGTAAACAACGACACTAAAATTCAGGTGCGTGGTGGTACAGGTATCTTCACGGGCCGCGTACCATTCGTATGGATTTCGAATAGCTTTACCAATAGCGGTTTGATTCAAGGTGCTGTTGATGCGGCTCCAATGACCTCAGGTACGGGTGCAGGTGCTACTACAACGTATCCTCCTATCGTCACGGATCCAGCCCAAATCCCTTCTGTATTTACCTCTCCTCCTTACCGCCCAGTAGCTACATCTGAGATTAACGTTTTAGATAAAGACTTCAAGCTGCCGCAGGTATGGCGCACGAACTTGGCTGTTGACTTCCGTCTGCCCGGTGACGTTGTAGCAACCTTGGAGGGTATCTACACCAAGACCCTGAACGACATCTACTACCAGAACATCAATCTGGTAGCGCCCGTCGGCCGCTTGGCTGGTCCTGATCAGCGTCCCGTATATGCCAATACGACCAATGCAGCTGAACGCCGTATCAACCAGGACTACACAAACGTTCTGCAACTTCAGAATACCAACAAAGGCTACCGCTATAACGCTACTGCTCAGTTGCAGAAGCAGTTCAAGAGTGGCCTGAATACCTCGGTGGCCTACACCTATGGTGTGTCGAAGGAAGTGAACAGCGGAGCTAGCAGCACGGCTCTATCTAACTGGCAGTTTAACCAAGTGCAGTTCGATCCGAACAACCCAGAGTTGGGCTACTCGGTAAATGATCGTCGTCACCGTATTTTGGCTACGGGTGGTTATACCTTCCGTTACGCCGGCGATAAATTGGCTACCAACATTTCTGTTATTTATGAAGGTTTGGCGGGTTCCCCTATCGCTTATGTGTATGGCGCTGGCGGTCGTGACCTTAACAACGATGGTGCCTTCACCAACGACCTGATCTACATCCCACGCGATGTTCGTAATCCAGACGAGATTCGTTTAGTAGTGACTCCTGGCACTGGAGCTAACGCTGATAAGCGCACACTCACTGAAATTCAGGATCAGTTGGATGCATTCATAGAGAATGACCCGTATCTGCGCAAGCACCGTGGCCAGTATGCTGAACGTTTCGCTGCTCGAACTCCTTGGACGCAGCAAGTGGATATCCGCGTAGCCCAGGACTTCAACTTCATGGCTGGTGGCAAGAAGAATACACTTCAAGTGTCCTTCGATATCCAGAACGTAGGCAACCTGATCAATGATGAGTGGGGCCGTCAGTATTCTGTTTCAAATAATGCTATCGAACTGTTGCGTCCTGAAACAATCGGCGGTAACAACGTTCGTCCAACGTTCTCTTTCCCTGCTACTTTCGCGGCTAATAAGAATGTAGGCTATAACATTGCTCCTTTCAACTCGCGTTGGCAGGGTCAATTGGGCGTACGTTACTCGTTCAACTAAGTCTTCCTGACTTACTCATTACCCAGAGCGGGCGGAGATATTCTCCGCCCGCTCTTTTTTGTTCTAGGCCAGTCAAGCAACACGAACAAGCACTTATAAAATAAGAAATAACCTGCTCACGCATCTGCTTTATAATATTGATAATTAAATAGATACGAACTATATTTTATGTTACCAGTGCGGAGTTTTAATAACATTTTAATAATATTAACCTCGACACTTCACCCAGTACTTTTGCACCTGGTTTTCATCAATCCCCTTTTATGAAACGCAACCTTTACGCCTCTGTAGCCTTAGTGCCTTTGGCAGTCTTGTCAGCCCATTTGGGCTGGGCGCAAGGCACTACTACCTCCGCCATGAACGGCGTCATTACCGACAAGTCGGGCAGTGGCCTACCAGGCGCGACGGTTATTGCTGTGCATACCCCCACGAATACGCAATATGTAGCGCCTACCAACTCGGAAGGGCGTTTCAACTTGCAGAACATGCGCGTGGGCGGGCCTTACACTATCCGGGTAACGTTTGTGGGTTACAAGGAGGCGGTGCGTGAAAACCTTTTCCTGACGCTAGGCCAGAACCTGCGTCTGGATCTTAACCTGAGCGAGTCGGAGCAGACACTGAGTGAAGTAGTAGTAAGCGGCCGGCAGGATCCGATTATTAATGCTGGCCGGACGGGGGCGGCTACTACGGTGCAGCGCGAACAGATTGAGCGTTTGCCCACCCTGAACCGTTCGTTGAACGACTTCACGCGCCTGACTCCCCAGGCTAATGGCCAAAGCTTTGGCGGCCGAAACAGTGGCTTCAACAACATCACGGTTGATGGTGCCATCTTCAACAACGCGTTTGGTCTGCAATCGACGGTAGGTGGCCAGGCAGGTGCTCAGCCTATTTCGCTGGATGCCATTGACCAGATTCAGGTGAGCATTGCGCCTTACGACGTTCGGCAGGGCTCGTTTACGGGTGCTGGAATCAACGTGGTAACTCGCTCGGGCACCAACAAATTCTCGGGCTCTTTATATGGCTTCTACCGCGACCAGGATCTGGTAGGCAGCAAGGTGGGCGACTTCAAGCAGGATTACCCCAATTTCCGGCTGCACAATGAAGGCTTCCGGTTTGGCGGCCCTATCATTAAAGACAAGCTGTTCTTCTTCGTGAATGCGGAGCGTGAGCGTCGGAACGACCCGCCAACGGGCAACTTCACTGCCAACCGTTCTAACACGCCACCCGCCACCGGCTCGCAGACTTCGCAGGCTTCGGCGTCTGACCTGGACTTCCTGAGCAACTTCCTGCAGCAGCAATATGGCTACAATGCCGGTGCCTACGAGAGCTATAAGCTGCGCTCGAACAGCGACAAAGCAACAGTAAAGCTGGACTGGAACATCAGCCAGAATCACCGCTTCAATATCAAGTATAACTACCTGAAGTCGTACGCCGATATTCCACCAAGCACGTCGGGCGCTATCAACAACCAACGCTCCCAGTCGCAGTTCGGTCTGCCGTTTTCCTCATCGTATTATACGATTAACAACAACCTGAACTCGTTTATTGCCGAGTTGAACAGCACGTTGGGTGGCGGTAAGTTCTCGAATAACCTCACGGCGGGCGTTTCGGCCTTCCGCGATTACCGCGAAAGCAGTGGCGGCATTTTCCCGCTTGTGGATATTGGTACAAGCTTAGGACGTAGCACCTCGACAGCTTCCCTTAATGGCATCACGGCTTCTAACTCGCTTACCTCGTTTGGCTACGAGCCCTTCTCGGCATTTAACGTGCTGAACTCGGACGTGTACCAGATTGGCGACAACTTCACGGCTTACCTGGGCAAGCACAACGTGACGGTGGGTACTTACAATGAGTACTACAAGTTCCGTAACGGCTTCGCGCCAAACTACTACGGCAACTACTCGTTCAACTCGCTGGAAGACTTCTATGCTTCCGCTGGCTTCAATTACGACCGGACCACTACCCCCGGCAGCCCCACCCTTACGCCGCTGGCCCCTGGCGCCACGCGCCCTGGTCCGGCCCGCTATAACCTGCAGTACTCCGCAGTACCCGGTGGTGCATTTCCCTTCGCCGATATTACAGCTGCACAGCTAGGCCTGTATGTGCAGGATGAATGGTCACCACGCAATAACCTGCGCGTTACGTATGGTGTGCGGGCTGATATGCCTTTCCTGACCTCAGATCTGACACAGAACACCAATGCGGCCAACCTGACTTTCCGAGACGGGGTAAAAATCAATACCGGCTCCGTACCGAAGAAGAACGTGCTATTCTCGCCGCGCGTAGGTTTCAACTGGGATGTGAAAGACGATAAGACCACGCAGGTACGTGGTGGTACGGGTATCTTCACGGGGCGCGTGCCCTTCGTGTGGCTCTCTAACCAAGCCAGCAACAACGGGGTACAGTTCGGCTCCTACAGCCTCAGCGGTTCCAATACCGTTAACCCAGTGACGGGCACTCCTTCATCTTTCGATCCGAATGTAGATGCCTACCGGCCCCAGAACGCCACGGCCAACACAGCCTATAACCTAGCCGTAACGGACCAGGACTTCAAGTTCCCGCAGGTATGGCGCAGCAACATTGCCATCGACCAAGTATTGCCCGGCGGCGTCATCGGTACGCTGGAAGCCTTCTACACGAAGGATTTGAACGCCGTATATCACCAGAATGTGAACCTGCCTGGTAGCGAGGAGGCCCCGCTTGCAACGTCGAAAGGCGCTGATACCCGGCCGATTTTCTACACCTTCGGTGCTCCCCAGACTGGTGCGAATGCTGGCCTAGTAGCCTCAACCCGCAACTACCAGATCTATGGGTCTGTGCCAGCCAACCAAGGCGGCAACACAGCGGCTCGTCCGAACATCAGCGATGCTATCCTGATGAAGAACACCAACAAGGGCTATTCATATGCCCTGACGGCACAATTGCAGAAATCGTTTAACAGCGGCTTAGCTCTGAGTGCAGCCTACACGTATTCTGACTCTCGCTCGGTGAACGATGGTGGCTCTATTGCGCAGTCGATCTGGCGTGACCGCGCCGTATCCGGCGACCCGAACGCACAGGCGCTGAGCTACTCTAACTTCCTGCAGCAGCACCGCGTTATTGGTTCTGTATCGTACCGGAAAGAGTATCTAGGCCACCTTGGCACCACGCTTTCGCTGTTCTTTGAAGCTGCGCCAGCAGGCCGCTTCTCCTACATATACTCGGGCGACATGAACGGCGACAACCAGACGTCGAACGACCTGATGTACATCCCTCGTAATCAAAGCGAAATCAACCTGCGTGATATTACGCTGACAACTGCTCAGGGCGGTGGTGTGTATTCGGCAGCTCAGCAGTGGGCTGATCTGGACGCCTACATTAAGCAAGACAAATACCTGAACGACAACCGTGGTAAGTATGCGGAGCGTAACGGTGCCGTTCGTCCGTGGCAGAACCGCCTGGATGTGCGCTTACTTCAGGATGTGTTCACCAACATTGGCGAAAACCGCAACACGCTCCAGCTGAGCCTGGATATCTTTAACGTGGGTAACCTGATTAGCAGCGACTGGGGTACTTTCCAGACGGCTAACCGCGTGAACCCGCTGACGTTTGCCGGCTACAACACGCAGGGCCAGCCTGTATTTACGTTCCCCTATCTGACCAACCCAGTTGGCACAGCAGCAGGCGTAACCACTGCGGGGGTTCCGCTCACCAAAACCTTCCGCGACGATACGGGCGGCATTAGCTCGCGCTGGCAGGGACAGATTGGCCTACGCTATATCTTTAACTAAGCCAACTGTTTAGCTTTTAAAAAGTGGGTTGACGCTAGCGTCAACCCACTTTTTTTGTGGCCTAGGCCACATCTTTTTTGTGTTTTTTTCGAGCGGACTCTTGCAGATCCGAAAACACGTTGTACTTTTGTCACACCAAACGCAACTGGCGGATGGTGTTTTACAAACGGGGGATTAGCTCAGCTGGCTAGAGCGCTTGCATGGCATGCAAGAGGTCATCGGTTCGACTCCGATATTCTCCACTCCCGTTCTCAAAAGCCCAACCTAGCGGTTGGGCTTTTTTGTTTGATTACGGATTCAGACAGATTTGCCGGATTACACGGATTTTGTCCGATTCTGCCAAAAAGAAAGCCGCCACTTCTTCCCGAAGTGGCGGCTTTCTTTTTGGTGGCTATTGACGAATGAAGTCAGTTTCAGAAGCAACGACTTCCGTCGGTTACCCATCCGTGGAATCCACTTAATTCGTCTAAATCCGTGATTAAACGAATAAGCCTTCTACCGAAAGATAACGTTCGCCGGTATCGTAGCAGAAAGTAAGCACACGGCTTCCTTCGGGAATCTCATCAAGCTTCTTGGCTACGGCGGCCAGCGAAGCACCCGACGACACGCCCATGAAGATTCCTTCTTCGCGAGCGGCACGGCGAGCCATATCGAAGGCTTCCTGTTGGCTAACCTGGATGGTGCCATCGAGAACCTCCCGGTGCAGGTTGGCCGGGATGAAGCCCGCTCCAATGCCCTGGAT
This sequence comes from Hymenobacter gelipurpurascens, assembly GCF_900187375.1. Lineage (NCBI taxonomy): Bacteria > Pseudomonadati > Bacteroidota > Cytophagia > Cytophagales > Hymenobacteraceae > Hymenobacter > Hymenobacter gelipurpurascens. The sequence continues at coordinate 2,406,606 of NZ_FYEW01000001.1, forward strand.
AGGGTGCGGGCCAGGAGCGCCGCCGCTGATAACGGGCGAAAGCTCGGGCTCTACGGCAAAAGTTTTCATGCGCGGGAAAAGCGGTTTCAGGACTTCCGTTACGGCCGTGATGTGGCCGCCGGTACCTACGCCAGTAATATGAAAATCGAAGCCTTCGGGCATATCGCGCAGAATTTCCTGCGCGGTGGTTTCGGCGTGTACCTTGATATTGGCGGGGTTTTCAAATTGCATCGGCATCCAGGCGCCGGGCGTGTCGCGCACAATTTCGCTGGCTTTCTCGATGGCGCCTTTCATGCCCTTTTCGCGCGGAGTCAGCTCCAGGTTCGCTCCGTAAGCGGCCATTAGTCGGCGCCGCTCAATAGACATACTCTCGGGCATCACGACTGTAATCTTGTAGCCTTTTACGGCAGCTACCATGGCCAGGCCCACCCCTGTATTGCCGGAAGTAGGCTCTACAATCAGCGAATCTGGCGTTAGGAGACCATCTTTCTCGGCCTGCTCAATCATGGATAACGCAATGCGGTCTTTGATGCTGCCGCCGGGGTTAGCGCGCTCCAGCTTCACCCATACCTCTACATCGGGGCGATGGGCAAACAGGCGGTTCAGACGAAGCAACGGGGTATTGCCGATGGTATCCAGAATGGAATTAGCTTTCATGGGAAGTTGTAGGTTGAGAGAGTAGTAAAATGGAAACGAACTGGCTAGCCGCAGGAAATACTCACGTAGGCCAGTTGCTGTGCGAAATCAGATAGAAAAGGTAATATCAGCAGTGGGGTCTTCGGCTCGCGTGACCTGAATCTGGGCCCGGTGGTACACCCGCGAGTGCGAGGGCACGCTCTCCGTAAGCCACACGTTGCCACCAATGACGCTGTGGCTACCTACCACCGTATGGCCGCCCAAAATAGTAGCGCCGGCATATATCACTACGTGGTCTTCGATAGTAGGGTGGCGCTTGATGCCCTGCAGATGTTTGGCCACACTCAGAGCCCCGAGCGTTACGCCCTGAAATATCTTGGCGTGCGCGCCAATTACGGCCGTTTCGCCGATAACGATGCCCGTACCGTGGTCGATGCAGAAGGACGGACCGATGCGCGCACCGGGGTGGATATCAATGCCCGTGCGTTGGTGCGCGTACTCGCTGAGCAGGCGCGGCACCCGGGGCACCCCCCGCTGGTACAGGCCGTGCGCGAAGCGGTGCATGGCAATGGCATAGAAACCGGGGTACGTCACCATCACTTCGGGCAGGCCCTCGGCGGCAGGGTCTGCTTGTAGGATGGCTTCGGCATCTAGCAGCAGCACCTCGCGCAGCACCGGCAGGCCGGCCATACAGTCGGCGGCTAATTCTGCGGCGGAGCGCGGTGTTTCTACAGCTAGCAGCAACGAGGTCAGGTCGTCCTGTAACAGGCCTAGGGTGGCGGCTACGGCATCGGCGTTGCGCAGAGGGCGCTCGGCGCGTTCCGGAAACAGCACATTGAGGAGCTGATCGGCCAGATGGCAGAATGCCGGCCCCGGCAGCGGCGCGGCGGCTTGCTGATGAGCGTGCGCCAGGGCCTGAATGAATGCATCGTGCGACATACGGAGCTATCTGAAAGCGGCACTAGGCCTTTGCCTAGCTGCCTGTGGGCCGTAAGATATACTTGCAAGGCCCAGTCAGCAACCTGCGTGGCCGCGGAAGGTTTCGCTTTGGGCAATAAGTAACCGCCACGCAAGGGTTTGCGTTAGCCTGAGAGTTCTCGTCGTCTTTCACCTAACCTAGCCTGACCATGGCCGATACCACCATCACGAAAGTAGATTCCAGACATTCACCCAAAGGCCCCGAGGGCGAAAAATACCTGGCCTCCGGTACGCATCTATCCATGCGGCTCTGGGAAAATGAGTCGCCGGCTGAAGCCAAGGAGCCGGTTACCCGCTCCTACGAAACGGTAGGCTATGTTATTCAGGGGCGGGCTGAGCTGCATCTGGAAGGCCAGATGGTGCTGCTGGAGCCCGGCAACTCCTGGGTAGTGCCTCGCGGCGCCTCGCATACCTACAAAATTCTGGAAGCCTTTACGGCTGTAGAAGCCACAGCGCCGCCCGCACAAGTGCACGGCCGCGACGATAAATAAGCCCCACCCGCCCCAGTAAACCACAACAGGCCTAGCGAAATGATTTTCTAGGCCTGTTGTGATTTACTGGGGTATATGCGCTGGCCTTGGTGCTTTTTTCACACATCTAACGATACAAATCTTTCTTTATATGTTATAATAATATAGCATTTTTATAAGTACCTTGAGAGTGGAAGACGGAGCATGCCAGCGTAGGGAATCAGGCGTGCGAAGCGTTGCTTAGGCACGCACTTATGGCTGTGATTTTTCAACCTGCAGTGTTGCTTCATAGAGGAGGTCAGCACTACGCATTGCTCCTTCAAGATGAAACAACCTTACTTTCTGGTGGCAGCGGGCTTACTTCTGCCGTGTACATACTCAGTGGCCGCTCCGGCCCTGTATGTGAACAATCTTAGCCTGACGGGCGACATTTACACTACGGCTATAGGTAGTGATGTGACGGGCACGGGCTCCAGCAGTGCGCCTTTTGCCACCGTAGCCGCCGCCCTACGCGCCGCCGATGCCACTACTACCACCATTTATATTGATGCCGGCACCTATTCCGAGCGTGTGGTGCTGGATAAGAACATCAGCCTGCAGGGCGCCGGCAGGGCCATCGACAACCCCGGCGCGGCTACTATCTTCAATGGTGGCCTAGCGGCATCTAGCGCTCAAACCCAGGAAACGGGCATCTACATTGCTACTCCGGGGAGTGGCTCCGTGTTCGTAAAAATCTCGAAGTTGACGGTTCGCAACTACGACTATGGCATCCAGACCTATGGCAGTAGCCCGCTGACTAACTTTGTACTGGAGGATGTGGAGGCGGTTTCTAACCGACAGCACGGTATTTTCTGGAATGCCTTGGCCGGCACCAGCAACATCACCTTCCGGCGGGTGCGGGCCGCCCAGAACGCGCTGCCGCCAAACACCAATACCAACGGCGCGGGGCGCGGCCTGTTTGTGGTGAATGGCCACAAGCAGAACATTCTGGTAGAAGACAGCCAATTTGAGCAGAACCGCCGGGGTGGCCTAGACATCAACGATGGCAGTGTAAGTGGCCTGGTCATTCGCAACAACCGTTTCACCCTGAATGCCGGGGCCGCCTTAGCGATACTCGGGGCAGCAGGGCAGCGGGGCGCCGGCGGCACCTATACCACCATTGCGGCCCTCATCGAGAACAACCTCATCCGCGACAATCCTTCTAACGGCATGGAACTGAAGGCCTGCACCGGCAGTGGCCTAGGCGCCGGCCCTGGCAGCTTTGTGGTGCGCGGCAACTACATTGCCCGTGGCCTAGGCCAGCCACAGAACATAGGCGAGGACAACGCGGGCATTGCCTTCCTTAACCGCGACCGGGGTATCATCAATGCGGGTGGTGGCCTCAACGGCGACCTGACAACGGGAGGCGCCTTCATTCAGAGCAATACCGTTCGGGGGTATTTAGCCGATGCGTTCAGCTCCTTTTTTGGCAGAAACGGCTTTGGTGTAGTGCTGGAAGGCAGCAATAACAAGGTGTTCAACAATGTAATTGCTCGCTGCCAATACGGGGTTCAGGTGCAGGATATTGCCGCTGCGCCCCTTCTTAACTCGCCCCTGTTTGATATCGACCGCAACACTCCTTTGGTATCTGTGAATGATAGCATTCGGCAGAACCGCCTTGATACCTGCACCACGGCACTACGCGGTATCAACTTAAGCAATGTAGTAGAGGCGGGCCTGAACTGGCTGGGCAATAGCACCTTTTTGGCCGTGCGAGGCACCAGCGGCAGTGCAGGCGCCGTTGTTACGCTGGGTGCTCCTGGCGGCTTTCCTGCGCAGTCAGCCTTTGAGCCCACGGGCTTCATCACGTACTCTCCCTTCCTCAACTCCCGCACCGATGCCTCTGCCGCGGCCGGCTTTCAGGGAGACCTGTCTTTCCTGAATGTAGATCGGTTCTGCCCGACTCCGGGCCCGGTTGCCTGCTTGCAGAAAGGGGTGGACTTTGTGACGGAGAACGGCACCGTGTATATGTCGGCGGAGGTGTACAACCAAAGTGTGGTCATCACCAAAAACCTGACCCTCACCAACACCGGAGCCCCCACTACCATCCAGAACGTTACCCTGAATAGCTTAGGCAAAGTCCTGACGCTGGGCTCTCCGGTGAGTATCACGGGGGCCCTGACGCTCAACAGCGGCCTGATCAGCAGCACGGCCACCAACCTGCTGACCCTGACCAATACGGCCACCAGCAGCGCCGGCAACGCCAACTCCTTCGTGAGTGGCCCCATGCAAAAAAACGGGAATTCGGCCTTTGTGTTTCCCCTAGGGAAAGGCTCTACCTGGGCTCGGTTGGGCATTTCTGCCCCCGCTACGGCGGCCACCAGCTTTCTGGCCGAGTATTTCGCGGCCTCATACCCTTCCGCCGCCCTGGCCGGAGCCCTGACCAGCGTAAGCCGCGTGGAATACTGGAACCTTGCGCGTACCGCTGGCACCGACAACGTAACGGTGCGCCTGTTCTGGGAAGACGGCACCCGCAGCGGCATCACGTTCTCCCCTAAGCTGCAGGTAGCCCGCTTCGATGGCACGGCCTGGAACACGGAAGGCAATGGTGGCCTAGACGGAAGTGCGCCAGCCGGCTCCGTAGCATCAGCGGCGGCCGTGAGCCAGTTTAGCCCGTTTACTTTCGCCTCCCTGCCGCCGCTGCCGGTAGAGCTGGTACGCTTTCAGGCCGCCGCTGCCCCGAACGGCGTAGTGGACCTGCGCTGGGCTACAGCGTCGGAAAGAGACAATAAGGGGTTTGGGCTGGAGCGCAGCCTGGATGGGCAGCTCTGGCAGCAGCTGGCCTTTGTGCCGGGGCAGGGCTCCACCTTGCTTCGGCAGGAATACCGCTACGCCGACCGGCCCGGGACCTTCGGTAGGCCACTGTATTATCGGTTGCGGCAGCAGGATATGGGGGGCCGCAGCACGTACTCTTCGGTAGCTACGGTGGTGCTGGCAGCTTCTGATGTGGCGGGCACGCTCACGCTGCACCCGAACCCCGCCTCCCCTACTGACCAGGTGACGCTAGGCCTCTCCCGCCCGCTTGGCTCGGCCGCCCGCCTGCTCCTGCTCGACCTCACCGGCCGCCTGGTCATGAGCCAGCCGGTGCCTGCCAACGCTACTGAAACTACCCTGACACTCCCGGATGAGCTGGCCGCCGGCACCTATTTGGTGCAGCTAACTGGCACGAAGCAGTTCAGTAAGCCAACGCGGCTTGTCAGGAAGTAGCCAGCACATTCTAAACCATAAAACCGGCCTTAGTAGCCGGTTTTATGGTTTTTATAGCGCTTGTGTCGCCTGGCTCAGGTCGCAAACTCGGCCACTTTAGCCAGCACTGAGGCTACCACTTCATCAGCCTGAAACAGGCCTTGTTGCCGCCATAGCTCTACTCCCTGGTGTACCAACACGCAGGTAGGCAGCTGGGTGGGCGTAAAACTCCGTACCACGGCCGAGTAGTTGGCCTCATCTACTTTCAGAACCCGTACGGCAGGCCCCAGCCGCCGTTGCAGCGCCGCAAGGTCGGCCGGAGAATAGGCCGGTGACTGAGCGCCCATGTCGCCTGCCAAAGGAGGAAGCATCACCAGTAACACAGCTGTTACGGGCAAAACCTGCGCAGTAGAGGGCAACATGCCTGACATGGGAAAAGAAAAATAAGTACAGCAGCAAAACTAGGCTGCGGAGAAGGTCTAGCGCATGACGGCCGTCAGGACGAGCGGCTGATATTGCTCATCTACTATTTTTTGACCAAGTTGCCAGGTAGCTTTACAGTCTCTACCCCCCTGCAATGCCAACCAACCCAAACCATAATATACTGACAGACATACTCTTCGATCAATCCCAGGGGTTTGTAGGCCTGTATGATGTAGCGGTGGGTTGGTTTACGCGCGTGAATGAGGCCGGCTATAAGATGATGGGCTACCCTTCTGCGGAGGCGCTCTACCAGGACCCTCAACGCTCTTTACGGCCCCATCCGCTGACACCCGAAGAACGGATTCAGCTGCAGGCCCAGATGGATCAAACCGGCCACTATGAGCTGGACATGGAGTTGCACCGGCAGTCCGGCGACACGTTTCGGGCCCACGTGGAGCTGAACAGCTTCGTAAGCGAAAACCGCCAGTTTTACTTGGTTCGCTTCACGGATACCAACCGCCTCCACGAAGCCGAGCGCAACCTGAACCAGAGCGTGCGGCGCTTCGAGGCCGTATTCGACCACGCCACCATTGGCATCATTGTGTGCAACCGCCAGGGCAGCATTGTGCTGACCAACGAAAAAGCCCTGCAGCTCTTCGGCTACTCCAATGATACGCTGCTAGGCCAGCGCATTGAGCTGCTGGTGCCCGATGCCGTGAGCGGGCGCCACGAGAAGCTGCGCGAATCTTTCAATGCACATCCTTCGGTCCGCTCCATGGGCGCCAACCGCGACCTGCAGGCCCGCCGCCGCGATGGATCGGTGTTTCCGGTGGAAATCAGCCTGAGCTATTTCAACCTCGATGAGGAGCTTTTTGTAGTGGCCTACATCATTGATATTACTTTCAAGCAGGAATCGGTGCGGGCGCTGCAGGCCGAGCGCCAACGGGTAGAGCGCCTCAACGCCGACCTGGAGCAAAAGGTAGCCGACCGTACGCACGCCCTCATGACCACGCTGGCCGAGCTGGAAAAGCGCTCCGAGGAGCTCACCCAGGCCCTGGCCGCCGAGCAGCAGCTGGGCGAGCTAAAGTCGCGCTTCGTGTCCATGGCTTCGCATGAGTTCCGCACGCCCCTGACGGCCGTGCTCACCTCGGCCACCCTTATTGAGAAGTACCCCGGCACCGATCAGCAGCCCCAGCGCCTGCGCCACCTCGACCGCATCCGGGCCTCCGTGAAGCACCTGAGCGATATTCTGGAAGAGTTTCTTTCAGTGGGCAAGATTGAAGAAGGCCGCATTGAGGCCCATCCGGCCCGCCTGGAACTGCCCACTCTGCTACAGGAAGCGCTGGCCGATGTGCAGGGCCTGCGCAAACCGGGCCAGCAGATTGAGCTGCTGCTTGATGAGGTAGGCCCCTTGTGGCTCGATGCCTCCTTGCTGCGCAAAGTGCTGGTAAACCTGCTCTCGAATGCCCTGAAATATTCCGGCGACAACACCACCGTCACGGTGCAGGCCTCCAGTCAGCACCATCATCTTACCTTGGTGGTGCAAGACCAGGGTGTAGGTATCTCCACAGAAGACCAGCAGCACCTGTTCGAGCGGTTTTTCCGGGCCCGCAGTGCCGCCAATATTCCCGGCACTGGCCTAGGCCTCTACATCATCACCCGGTACCTGGAGCTGATGGGCGGCACTATCTCCTTGCACAGCGAGCTTCACGTAGGTACCACCGTCACCATTACTCTCCCCTATGCCGACCATTCTGCTGATTGAGGACAACGAGTTTATTCGGGAAAACACCGCCGAGATTCTGGAGCTGGCCGGCTATACCGTCCTGACTGCCGAAAACGGCAAAATAGGCGTGGCGCGGGCTATCGAAACCAAGCCCGATCTGGTAGTCTGCGACATTATGATGCCGGTGCTCGATGGGTACGGCGTGCTGCAGATCTTCAACCAGAATCCGCAGCTGGCAGGTGTGCCGTTCATTTTCCTGACGGCCAAGACCGAGCGCGCCGATTTGCGGCGAGGGATGGAGCTGGGCGCCGATGACTACCTGACCAAGCCGTTTGATGAAAGCGAGCTGCTGAGCGCCATCACGGGCCGCCTCAACCGCTTCCGCCAGCTCCGGCCCGAGTATGACTTGCAGACACCAGGTGGCCTAGGCCAGTTTCTCGACGATGCTTCGGTGGTGGGCAACCTGATGGGTCTGACCGCTGACCGGCGCCCCCACACGCTCAAGAAAAAGCAGGAACTCTACGCCGAGGGCGACGAGCCTACCCGCCTGTACTTCGTGCAGGCGGGGCGCGTGAAGACGATGCGCCGCACGGCTGCCGGCAAAGAGCTGATTACGGGCGTATATGGCCCCGGCGAGTTCTTTGGCTACCTGCCCTTGCTTCAGCAAATCCCCCACCCCGATTCGGCAGTAGCCCTCGAGGACGCGACGCTGCTCTATATTCCGCAGGAAGATTTTCTGCAGCTGCTGCACCGCAATGCCGCCGTAGGCCAGCAATTTGTACGGCTGCTGGCGGGGCGCGTGAGCGAGCGGGAGCAGCAACTGCTGGGTATGGCCTACCACTCGTTGCGCCGGCGCGTGGCCGATCTGTTGCTGCAGCTGCACGAGCAACAAGTCGCCAGCCATGCCGAAGCGCCCCTTATCCAGCTCTCCCGCGACGACATGGCGGCCCTCATCGGCACCGCTCCTGAGTCCCTGATTCGGACCCTGAGTGAGTTCAAGCAGGATGGGCTGATTGAAATGACCAACCACGGCATCCGGCTGCTGAACCCGCAGAAGCTGCGTCAGCCCAACTGGTAGGCCACTGCTAGGCCAGTTTGCCAAGCTGAGGGTAGCGCGAACAATGTAGCACAGACTTTAGTCCGTAGTCTTATGTGCTGGCTTTGTGTTTCAGCGAGTTATGAGTGAGGCTACGGACTAAAGTCGGGGCTACATTGTTCGCCAAACCACAACAGGAAGCTCTAGGCCACCTGACGGGCTCAACGCAGCAGGCGGTTAGCACGTTAGTGGTGGTACTGTATTGGGTTCCCACTTCTTCCTGCTACTTCTATGTCAAGCCCTGTTCTGTCGCATTTACTGGAGCATAAACTGGTTTCCATCATCCGGGGGGCCGATCCGGATCATCTCGTCAGTATGGTCAGGGCGTTGCATGCGGGCGGGGTGCGGTCAGTGGAAATCACCATCAATTCCCCCAAAGCACTGGCAGGCATCGAGAAAGTAGCCGATGAACTGGGCGACCAGCTGATGGTGGGCGCCGGCACCGTCCTCGACCCTGAAACGGCGCGGGCGGCGCTGCTGGCGGGGGCGCAGTTCATCATCTCGCCTACCCTCAACAAGAAGACCATTCAGATGACCAAGCGCTACGGCGCCGTCAGTATTCCCGGCGGCTTCACGCCCACCGAAATCCTGACGGCCTACGAGCACGGCGCTGATATTGTGAAGGTGTTTCCGGCCTCGCTGGGCGCCGCGTATTTCAAGGATATCAAAGGTCCGCTGCCCCACATTCCGCTGATGCCGACTGGCGGCGTGAAGCTGGAAAACATCCGGGAGTTTCAGCAGGCCGGGGCCGCCGCCTTTGGGCTGGGCAGCTCTTTGGTAGATACCAGCCGGCCTTATTCCGAGGAGTATCTGCGGGAGCTAACCCGCAAGGCCCAGCAGTTTGTGCAGGCTATTTCCGCCGCTTTTTAAGTAGCCGAAAGCCTTACTAGCTGAGTGCGGCCGCCTTACGCTTCCTTCCCAGGTTTGACCCTAGCTTTCCCCCTTCCTCTTATGAAAATCACGGGCTTCAAGCTGTACCAGGTGCCGCCGCGCTGGCTGTTTCTTAAAATCGAAACCGACGAAGGATTGGTGGGCTGGGGTGAGCCCGTGATAGAGGGGCGTGCCGCTACTGTAGCCACAGCGGTGCAGGAACTGCTGAGTAGCCTCATCGGGAAAGACCCGCTCAACATAGAAGACCACTGGAACGTGATGTACCGCGGCGGCTTCTACCGCGGCGGCCCCATCCTGATGAGCGCCATTGCGGGCATCGACCAAGCCCTATGGGACCTCAAAGGCAAGTTTTTCAACGCGCCTATTTACCAGCTGCTGGGTGGCAAGGCCCGCGACACCATGCGCGTGTATTCCTGGATCGGCGGCGACCGGCCCGCCCACGTAGGCCTGGCCGCCAAAGAGATGGTAGACAAAGGCTTTACGGCCGTGAAGATGAACGCCACGGAGGAAATGGGCTACGTCGATTCCTTTGCCAAAATAGATGAGGCCGTGGCCCGCATTGCCGCCGTGCGCGAGGCAGGCGGGCCATACCTAGGCATCGGGGTTGATTTTCATGGACGCGTACACAAGCCCATGGCGAAGGTGCTGGCCAAGGAGCTGGAGCCGTTTCGGCCGATGTTTATTGAGGAGCCCGTGCTGGCCGAAAACAACGAAGCCCTACGCGAAATAGCCCGCCACACCTCCATTCCTATTGCCACCGGCGAACGGATGTTTTCGCGCTGGGATTTCAAGCAGCTGCTGATTGATGGCTACGCCGACATCATCCAGCCCGACCTTTCCCACGCGGGCGGCATCACGGAGTGCAAAAAGATCATTTCCATGGCTGAGGCCTTTGATGTGGCCGCGGCGCCGCACTGCCCGCTGGGACCTATTGCGCTGGCTGCCTGCCTGCAGGTAGATGCCACCTGCCACAACGCCTTCATTCAGGAGCAAAGCCTGGGCATCCATTACAACCAAGGCAATGATCTGCTGGATTACCTCACGGATGCCAGTGTGTTCCAGTATGAAAATGGCTACGCCAACATCCCGTCGGGGCCGGGCCTAGGCATCGAGATAAACGAGGCCTACGTGATTGAGCGCGCCAAGCTAGGCCACGACTGGAAGAACCCGATCTGGCGCAACCCCGACGGCAGCGTAGCCGAATGGTAGCCCACTTGCTTACACCCAGACTGCACTAGCATGAGCGTATTATCTCACTTCCTGAGCTGTGACTGGGGCACCTCATCATTTCGGCTGAAACTGGTGGAGCTGCCTGGCCTACGGGTGGTAGCCAACCAGAAATCGGACGAAGGCAACGCGGCCACGTTTGAGAAATGGCAGCAAGCCAAGCAGCCCGAGCAGCAGCGGCTGGCGTTTTACCAGGCTATCCTTCGGGAACACGCCCGGCAGCTGGAGCAGCAGGCGGGGCGCCCCTTGGCCGGTGTGCCGGTGGTGGTTTCGGGCATGGCCAGCTCTACTATTGGTATGCTGGAACTGGCCTACAAGCCGCTGCCCTTCGCCGCCGATGGCTCCGACCTCGCCACCCAGCTCCTGCCCGCAACCGCCGAGTTCCCCTATCCGGTGCTGCTGATTTCGGGCGTACAGTCCGACGACGACGTGATGCGGGGTGAGGAAACCCAGCTGGTGGGCTGTGGCTTCGCGGATATCGCGGCGGCGCAACTGTTCCTGCACCCCGGCACTCACGCCAAGCACGTGCTGGTGCAGCAGGGCCAGGCGGTATCCTTCAAGACTTACATGACCGGCGAGTTTTTCTCTCTGCTTTCCAAAGAGAGTATTCTGGCCGCCGCCGTAGAGCCCGCCGAGGATGTGCAGCTTCCGGCCCACGCCCAGGCCTTTGAGCAAGGCATTCGGGACAGCCAAACGGGCAACCTGCTGCACAACGCGTTTCTGGTGCGAACGGCCCGTTTGTTTGAAAAGCGCTCTAAGCCAGAAAATTTCTTCTACCTGAGTGGCCTACTGATTGGCTACGAGCTTCAGAACTTTCCCGCGGAATTTAGAGGGGCCATCACGCTGGCCGGCGAAACCGCTCTGGTGCACTCCTACGAAGCCGCATTGCGCCTGCTGGGCATCACGGAAAGAGTGGCCTCGGTAACGATTAAGGGCGCGGAAGAAGTAACCCTGCGGGGCCAGGCCGCAGTGCTGCAGCGGCTCCAGGAAACCGCTCCTGCTTCCTTCAGTGCAGCGAAATAATACGGCCCTTGCCTCGCCTTATGCCTGTGAGTCTGGGAAGTGGCAACGGCTCCGGTACCGTGGGGCAAGTGCGCACAACCGCCGGCTTGGCTTGGGGGTGGCCTAGGCTTCTGAGGGCCGCCAATAAGTGCCAGGCCTCTAACATCCGCAGCGAAGTCACTAGCTATATAACAAACAGAATATCTGTTATTTAAACATGATATAAGTCAGCAACTGCAGTTAATATTCCTCATTCCTATCCTTCGGGTGGGCATCTACCTTGCTTATGTAAACTGCCCGGCCACGCGCTGTGCCGGGCATAAACTACGCATGCCATGAGCCCCCAGTCTGCTACCATTTCTACTACCGATGACCGCTTGGCGGACACCGACATCACGGACGCTATTGAACTGCTGTTTCTGCTGCAGAAAGGGGTGACTTCCCAACTCATTGATGTGCGGACCCACGAAGGTATTGTGGAGCTGACTGGTTTCACGAGTTGCCTGCTTTCGCGAGAACGGGCCGAGGAAATGGCCAAAGCCGTGCGCGGCGTGCGCGGCGTCATCAACGAGCTTGAAATCCGGACTCCTGATATTCCGGACGAGGAGCTGCTGCACAGCGTGGAGCAGGCCCTGAAGCAGGACCCTGCCACCCGGGAGTATAACGTGCGCTGCCAGGCTTGCGAAGGCCGCGTGACGGTGGAAGGCACGCTTCAATCGTGGGCGGAGCAGCAGTTGGTGCTGCAGGTGCTGAAGAGCGTGCGCGGCGTACGCGAAATCGAGAAACGCCTCAACACCCGCGACGAGGACGTGACCAATTCCGACAAGGAAATTAAGACCCAGCTCCTGGAGCTGCTGGAATGGGATATTCGTGTAAAGCCCGACCTGATTACCATTCAGGTAAACCAGGGCGTGGTTACCCTGACCGGCACCGTAGGCACCCCCACCGAGCACGACCGGGTGGTGGCCACCGCGTATCTGGTAGGAGCTACGCAGGTAGATGCGAGCAACCTGTTTGTGGCGCAGTGGGCCATGGAAAAAACCTTGCGCCGCCAGCAGTTCACCGTCAAGGCCGACGAAGAAGTGGCCCAGGCCGTGCGCGATATTCTCAGCCACGATCCGCGCGTGCGCGCGTTCAACCCTATTGTGCATGTGCGCGAAGGCGTGGTTACGCTGGCAGGCACCGTGAGTAATCTGCGCGCCCGGCAAGCCGCCGAGCAGGATGCTTACAACGTGGTGGGCGTACGGGAGGTGCACAACCTGCTGCTGGTGCGCATCTACCTTCCCTCCCCCGATGCCAGCATCAAGCAGCATATCCGGGCAGTGCTGGCGGCCGATGCCTACGTAGGCCAGTACAACTTCCGGGTGAACGTGAGCAACGGCAAGGCGCACCTGTACGGCACCGTTTGCTCCCACTACGACCAGCAGCGGGCCGCCGATCTGGCCTCGAGCGTGCTGGGGGTGGTAGAGCTGATCAACTGGACACAGGTGGGGGCTTCCCGCGAGGTTGTATTGACTAAAGCGGCCTCTATCAGTAGCAAAACCACCACGCCCCCGGCCAGCCTCGACCCCGACCAAGTGCTGGAACAGCGCCTGCGCAACCGCTACTATTGGTCGGCGCTGCTGCACAACCAGGAGATTGACCTGACGGTGCGCAAGGGCCGCGTGACGCTTACCGGCACGGTAGATTCTCGTCTGGAACGCCAGCAGGCCGCCACCGAAGCCATAGTATGTGGCGCCCGCGAAGTAAACAACCATCTACATCCTACTCACTCCTGAGCTCCGTCCTACCTGCTCCGCCGGCTGCATCTCTCCCATGCCCGGTCTGGCGGGGCAGGTTTCACGGGGGCCTTGGGGTGTTCAACGTCCTTACCGGCCATGTACCAGCCCACCTCTTCCCGCACCTACACGCGCTACCCGGTTCCGGCGGCCACACCGGGTCGTTTGGCCCGCCGCCTGAGTGGTATGCTCCCGACTGACTATGACTTTAGCCGTGACACGCTGACGGAAGAAGAAGGCCGCGCCCGCAACAGTCAGGCCTACCCCGGCTATTGCTAAGCCAGTAGCTGCACAGGTGGCCTACGCGCCGGCTGCCCATCCATTCTCCGACTTTATTCCTTCTCTGCCATGCCTACTCCTGCTCTTGTTGTCCTCACCGATTTCTTCGCAGTCTCCAACCGCGCCCTTTCCTACGCTGCCGGCCTGGCGCTGCCTCTGCAGGCCCACCTGGTGCTGCTGCACGTACGCCACGATGGGCTGCTCTCGCTCGATAGCTACGCCAGGCACCACGAAGGCCCATTGGATGAGCGCCACACAAAGCAGGCGCTGCATAAGCTGGCCAAAAATCAGCCGGTACCAGCTCAGGTGGAGGTTTCGGATGAATTTCTGCCCGATGCAGTAGCAGAGGCCGTGCACCATCACCACCCGGAGCTATTGGTGCTTGGCCGCCCTGGCACCTCTACCACGCCGGAAGAGGTGGTAACCAGCGCGGCGCTAGACCTACTGCGGCGCGTACCCTATCCGCTCCTGATTGTGCCTACTGTAGGCTGGGATTCATTTCCGCCGCGCCGGCTGGCTTTGGCCATAGATGGCGAGCCGTTTACCCTCTACGAAAATCAGTACATAGTGCAGCACCTGCTGGCAAGCACGAAGGGCACCCTGCATATTATTCATGTGGCCAATAAGCTGGAGCAGGACCACGACCCCGAGCAGCTGGTGCGGATGGTACGCGGGGCCGGCTTGGGCGATACGCTCACGCGGGAGCAAGTAGTGGTGGTACCTGGCCTACGTCCTGCGCAGGGCATTCAGCAAGCCGCCGGCGAGCTAAACGCCGACATGTTGATTGTGGTGGCCCGCCGGCATAACCTGCTGAGTAGCCTGTTTCATCGGAGCGTAACGGCCCAGCTCATCAGCGAAAGCGCCATTCCGGTTCTTTTGCTGCCCTCGCAGGACTAGCGCCTGCCGTCATTATTGTGGTGCGCCGGTTCCCCATCGTTTCTGCTGAAACAGGATGGGTGGCCGGCGCACTTGCTGTAGCCCTGGCCTAGGAGCCTACAATAGAGTACCTTCATCTTACTGCTTACCTGATTGTTAACCGACGCTATGCTTATCCCTACCGAATCTACATCGGCAGCTACGGCTTCTTCAGGCAGCAGCGGGCTCAGCGAGGCGGAGGCGCAGAAACGGCTCCTGCAGTATGGTCCCAACTCTGTAGAAACGGCCGTTCAGGAAAGCGCGTGGCGGGTGTGGCTGCGGCAGTTTCGGAGCCTGATAGTTGCAGTATTGGGCGCGGCGGCCGTCTTTTCATTTGCCTTTCAGGAGCAGGCCGAGGGTTACGCTATTCTGGCCGTTATCGTGCTCAATGCCATCATTGGGTTCTGGCTGGAATGGAATGCCCAAACCTCCATGACGGCCCTGCGGCGTATGGGCATCAGCCCGGCGCGCGTACTCCGCAACGGACAGGTGAAGGCTATACCTTCCGATCAAGTAACTATCGGCGACGTGCTGCTGGTAGAAGCCGGCGAGGTAGTAGCCGCCGATGCAGAGCTGTTTGAGGCCCAGCAGCTCCAGGTCAACGAATCGGCCCTCACCGGCGAATCGATGCCCGTAAGCAAAGCGCTACTGAGTGAGCCGCCCGCGGAAACCGTGCCGCTGGCCGAACAAGTAAACCGCCTATTTAAGGGCACCGCCGTGGTGAATGGTACCGGTCGCGCCTTCGTGACGGGGGTGGGCAGCGGCACCCAGCTGGGTACTATTACGGAGCTGGTGCAGCAGGCCCAGCACACCGCCACGCCGCTGGAAGCTAAGCTCAACCGCTTGGCCCGGCAGCTGGTCATCATCACGATAGGCCTGGCAGCGCTGTTTGTGGTGGCGGGTTTGCTGGAAGGCAAGTCGGCGTATCTGCTGATCAAAACGGCCATTGTGCTGGCCGTAGCCGCAATTCCGGAGGGCATGTCGATTGTGGCCACGCTCGCCTTGGCCTACGGCATGCTGCGCCTGGCCCGGCGCAACGTGCTGGTGAAGCGCCTCGCGGCCGTAGAAACCTTGGGCGGCACCGACGTTATTTTCACGGATAAAACCGGCACGCTCACGCAAAACCAGATGGCGGTGCATACGGTATGGCTGCCGGAAGGGCGGGTAGAATTTACGCCCGGCGAAACCGAAATTGCGCCGGATCTTTTGCGCAGTACCGCCTACCAACAGCTGCTACACGTGGCCGTGCTTTGCAACAATGCCACTTTCTCGCCCGAGAACCTGGATGCCGCCCTCGGCGACCCACTGGAAGTGGCGTTGCTCTCTTTGGCCCACTCCAGCCGCTTCGATGTGCCGGCCGTGCAGGCCAAGGCCCGCCGCCTGGCCGAGCAGCCTTTCAACTCCGATACGCGCCTGATGGCTACCCTGCATCATCACGACCACAGGCAGGCCTGGGTAGCCGTGAAAGGTGCCGCCGAGGAAGTTCTGGCCCATTGCACCTTCATACAGACCGCCGAGGGAAACCACGCCTTTGAGCCTTCGGAACACGCCTTGTGGCTGCGCCACGCCGAGGAGCTGGCCCAGCGTGGCCTACGCACGCTGGCCCTGGCCTACCGCGGGCTGGCGGCAGAAGAACAACCCGACTGGGCCCACGAGCTGATATGGCTAGGCCTGGTGGCTTTTCTGGATCCGCCGCGCCCCGAAGTAATTCCGGCCCTGGACGCGTGCCGGCAAGCAGGCATCCGGGTGATTATGGTAACCGGCGACCATCCGGCCACGGCCCTGACGGTGGCCCGCCAAGTGCATCTGACGACTAGCGAAGACCAAACCGCCGTTACGGGTGCGCAACTCGCCGAGCTGTTAGCACAAGCCAACAACGAGGGCCTAGAGCAGTTGCGGAAGGCCGCGGTATTTGCACGCGTGAGTCCGGCCCAAAAGCTCGACCTGATTAGCCTGTACCAGCAACATGGCCACATAGTAGCCATGACGGGCGACGGCGTAAACGACGCTCCGGCCCTGAAGAAGGCCGATATTGGGGTGGCTATGGGCCTGCGGGGTACGCAGGTGGCCAGCGAAGCCGCCGCCCTGGTGTTGCGCGACGACTCCTTTGCCTCCATAGTGGTGGCAGTGGAGCAGGGGCGCATCATCTTCAGCAACATTCGTCGGTTTGTGCTGTACTTGGTTTCCTGCAACCTGAGCGAGATACTGGTAGTGACGGCGGCGGGCCTGCTGGGCCACGGCCTGGGCCTATTGCCGCTCCAGATTCTGTTTTTGAACCTGCTTACGGATGTATTTCCGGCCCTGGCGCTGGGGGTTGGCAAAGGAAGTTCGCACGTGATGCAGCACCCGCCCCGCGACCCCCAGGCCCCCGTGATGCGCCCCGGCGACTGGCGACTGGCCACCGCCTACGCAGCCCTGATGACGGTAGCGCTGCTGGGCAGCTTCTATGTAGGCCACCACCTCTATGGCCTCTCGGCTGAAGTCGGCAACAACATCCTGTTCTATGGCCTAGCGGCCTCGCAGTTGCTGCACGTGTTCAATATGGCCAGCATCAGCACCCCCCTCCGCGACAACGACGTGCTGCGCAACCGCTATGTGTGGCTAGCGCTGGCCCTGTGCAGTGGCCTGCTGCTGCTCACGTATTTCCTGCCTGCGCTCCGAGAACTGCTGGGCATAGCGCCGCTGCACTTCTTCGAATTGTTGCTGATAGTGGTGCCGGCTGTGGCCGTACTGGTGCTGGGCCAGCTGCTGGGGTACTGCCTGAGCCGGTGGCAACGAGTGGCCTAGCGGGCTACGGCAGTATCATGGGCAGCGCGGGCCTGACGTTTCTGCTGACGCTTGAGGTAGCCGCGCACCAGAAAGTTGTGCTGCAGGGCCGTCATGGTTTGGTTGAAGCCGGCCGTACCTTCCTCCACGTGGCGCATGCTCTGGCGCATCTGGCGGCTGAAGGTAGTATCGGTGAGGAGCGTGTTGAGTGGGCCGGCGCCGGTGCTTACCTGCCGTTTCAGGTGGGCCACGGTGCGGGCTAGCGTATCGGAAGTACCGGCGAGCTGGCGCGTGGCGTGGCCTAGCTGGCCGGCAAAGGCCGTATCCGTAAGCAAATAGCCCGCCGGGCCCCGCCCCTGCCCGATGCCCTTCGTGAGCTGATGCAGCTCCCGTGAAGACTGCTCCAGCTCGGCAGTGGCCCGCGCCGCGTGGCCCATGGTCTGGCGCAGATTGCCAGCCATGTCCTTATCATCCAGCAGCGCCCAGAGCGCCTCACTCCCATTGAGCTTTTGCGTTATCTGGCGCAGATCCTGGGTGATGCCGATAAGGTTTTTGCTGGATACATTCAGTGTACCCAGCATGCCTTCCAACGACACGGGCACTTTGGTAGGCAGCACGTCGCCGGGCTCTATGGAGGGCGCCGGCGTGGCGGCAGCCGTCAGGTTCACAATAGTGTTGCCCACCAGCCCATCGGTGCCGATGGAGGCAATAGCGTTCTTTTTCACAAACGGCTGCACGTCGCGGTTTAGGTTCATGACTACGCGCACGGTGCTGTCGTTGAGGATGCGGATATCGCGCACGGTACCCACCGGAATACCTGCCAGGCGCACATTGTTGCCCTTCAGCAACCCCGAGACGTTCCGGAAATCGGCCTGCACCTGCAAAGAGGAGCTGAACAGGTTCTGCTTCCGCCCCAGCAGAAACAGAATCGCCATCAGGCAAGCCATGCCCACCAGCACAAACAAGCCCAGCCGAATATTATTACCGGCGCTGCGTTGGGTCATAACGATGGGGTTTGAAAGAAGTAGGCCTGACAGCAATTGGCTGCCTCAGGCAAAAAACTCATGAATACTCGGGTCATCGCGCTGCTCCAATTGCTGGTAGGTGCCCTCGGCGTAGCAGCGGCCCTGCACCAGCAGGGCCACGCGGTCGGCGGTGAGGCGCACGCAGTTCATATCGTGGGAGATGATGAGGGCCGAGGCGTTGTATTTCTGCTGCACCTCCCGGATCAGCTCGTCTATTTCGCGGGCCGTTACGGGGTCTAGGCCAGTGGTAGGCTCATCGTAAAGCAGAATTTCGGGCCGCAGAATGAGGGTGCGGGCCAGGGCAATACGCTTGCGCATCCCGCCTGATAGCTCGGCGGGCATCATATCAGCGGTGTGCGCCAGGCCTACATCTTCCAGCACCTGGCCTACCAACTCATCTTCCTCGTCGCGGCGGTGTGCCAACCAGTGCCGCCGCAACGGAAACAGCAGATTTTCGCGCACCGTCATGGAGTCGTAGAGGGCATTACTCTGAAACAGAAACCCCACTTTGGCCCGCAGCAAATCCAGCTCAGAGTGGCCTAGCGCCGATACATCCTGGCCTAGCACCCTGACGGTGCCCGCATCTACGGGCAGCAGACCAATGATGCACTTGATCAGGACTGATTTGCCGGAGCCGGACTTGCCCAGCACCACCACGTTCTCGCCGCGGTGCAGCGCCAGGGAAAAGTCCTGCAGCACATGGTTATCGCCGAACGACTTGCTCACGTGCTCCACCGAAAGCACCATTTCGGGAGCAACAGTGGGGCCGGCAGCAGGCGCAGAAGTCGGTTCGGGAAGCATTATGTTATCAGTTGTGAGTTGCCGGTTGAGAGGTAGGATTTGAGAGTTGTAGATAAAACGATACTGAAACTGGAAACCGGCAACTTAATTCAGGCCTAGGATGCCGGTTATCTGCACGGCCAGCAGATCGAGCAGGAAGATGACCAGGGAGGAGATGACCACGGCTGAGTTGGCCGCGCGGCCCACGCCTTCGGTGCCCTTATCGGAGGTATAGCCTTTGTAGCAGCCAATAATGCCCACCGCGAAGCCGAAGAAGTAGGTTTTGATGACGGCCGGCACCACATCGCCGAAGGCCAGGCTGGAAATGATGTTGTTGGTGAACAAGGCCAGCGTAGTGACGCCGCTCAGGTTGATGCCCACGTAGGAGGCAAACAGGGCAATGGCATCGGCTATGACGGTGAGCACGGGCAGCATGAGCGTGGTGGCCAGCACCCGCGTAACCACCAGATACTTAAACGGATTGGTGCCCGAGACTTCCATGGCATCAATCTGCTCCGTTACGCGCATGGAGCCCAGCTCGGCCCCGATGCTGGACCCGATTTTGCCCGCAAAAATCAGGGCCGTGATGATGGGACCCATTTCGCGCACAATCGTGAGGCCGACCATTGTCGGAATCCAGGACTCGGCCCCAAACTGCGCCATGGTGGGCCGGCTTTGCAGCGTGAGCACGATGCCCATGATAAAGCCCGTGATACCCACCAGCGGCAGCGACTGATACCCAATGACGTAGCACTGATACAGCAGCTCCTGCACCTCGTAGCGCGGCCGGAAGCCTTCCCGAAAAAAGCGGCCGGTAAAGCTGGTGATGGCACCGGTTTCTACGAGGAGTGAACTGTTCATGGAGGATATACCACAGCAAGAAAAGGAGGAGCAAACAGGCCTAGCGCAGCAGTCAGGCTAATAAATCAGGCCATCCACGTTTTCGGGGTCCGGTTTATCAGTCGGGAGCGGCACGGTGGGCAGTAGTAGCACGGGTATGGGGCTGGCGCGCACCACTTCGGCGGCCACGCCGCACCCGAAAATGCTGCTCAGGAAGGTGCGCGGCCGAACCGGCATTACCAGCAGCTCGGCCTGTACATCCTGGGCGGCCTGCACAATACCAGCGCTGCGGGGCTGGTAGCGTACCTGATACGTGCGGGGCGGCGAAGGCAGCAGCCCGCTATGGCGCACGGTAGCTTCGGCGTGCCTACTCCCATCGGCAGATTCTTCGTCGGGAGTAGCCACATGAATGATGCAGTAGTCCGTAGTCCATTCGGCCAGAATCGGCACCAGGGCCTGCGCGGCAGTACTCAGCCGGAACTCTTCGCCATCGGCCGCTACGGCTACCACGCGGGGCATTACGGGGTCCTGGGCGGCATTTTCGGGCACCAGCAGCAGCGGTAGGCCGGTATCGCGGAGAGCCGGCAGGGCCTGGTTTATCAGCAGCTCATCCAGCACGTCGTGCTCGGCGGCCAGCGCTAGTACCAGCAGCCGGGGCTGCCACCGTACAATCAGGTTTTCCAACACCTCCCCGAGGCTCCCCTGCAGGCTTTCCACAATGGCTGGCGCGGGCAGCTGCCGGACCAGCTCGCGCAGGGCCTGGGCATCATCCTGCCGCTGCTGCTCAAAATACTCTGCCGGAACGGTCACCATGCCCAGCTCCGGCTCCAGCATCGGCAGTACTTCGGGGTGCAGCAGTACCAGCTGCCCTCCTACTGCCGAGGCCAGCAGCGCGGCCAGATACGTGGCACGCTGGGAGCGGGCACTCAGGTCAGTTACAACCAGAAACGAAGGCTTCATGAGCAAAGGAAATCAGGTGGAGGAAATGTCATTTGTGCTTGCTAGGCCGGTTGGGGCTGCCCCAGCTGCGCTTCTGGCTCGGGGTGCTTGTTGGCCAGCGCCTGCTCTGCCTGCACCATATTTGCGAGGCCCTTCAGCAGGCCATCGGGAGTGAAGGAAATGGAGCTTATGCCCTGCTCCACCAGAAACTGCGCAAACTCGGGGTAGTCGCTGGGGGCCTGCCCGCACAGCCCGATAGGCCTACCGCAGACTTTGGCCGTCCGGATTACCTGCGCCAGCAGCTGCAGCACCGCTTCGTTGCGCTCATCAAACAGCTCACTGATAATGGCCGAATCCCGGTCGATGCCGAGGGTGAGCTGGGTGAGGTCGTTGGAGCCGATGGAAAATCCATCGAAGACCTGCGCAAACTCCTGGGCCAGCAGCACGTTGCTGGGGATTTCGGCCATCACGTACACCTCTAGGCCACTCTCGCCGCGCTTCAGGCCAAATTCTTCCATCAGGGCCACCACCTTCCGGCCTTCGGCCACGGTGCGACAGAAGGGCACCATCACCTTCACGTTGGTCAGGCCCATGCCGAGGCGCACGCGCTTCAGGGCCTCGCACTCTAGCCGGAACCCCTCGCGGTACTGCGGACTGTAGTAGCGGCTGGCGCCCCGGAAACCCAGCATCGGGTTTTCTTCGGTGGGCTCGAACTGCTTCCCGCCCAATAGGTTGGCGTATTCGTTGGTTTTGAAGTCGCTGAGGCGCACAATCACTTCGCGCGGGAAGAAGGCAGCGGCCACAAACCCAATGGCCTGGGCCAAGTGGTCGATGAAGTATTCGGGCTTGTTGTCGTAGTTAGCGGTGAGGGCATCGATTTCCTGGCGGGCCTGCTCATCCTGCAGGGCTCCGTAGGCCACTAGCGCCATTGGGTGCACCCGAATGGTATTGCTGACCACAAACTCCATGCGCATCAGGCCCACGCCCTGGCTGGGGTAGCGAGCCAACTGCAACGCCCGCCCAGGGTCGGCGAGAATAAGCAGCGCCTTGGTGTGCGGCTCGGGCACGCTGGCCAGGTCCAGGTCGATTTCCTGCCAGGCCAGCTGGCCTTCGAATATCTGTCCTTCGTCGCCCTCGGCGCAGGAAACGGTAATCTGCTGCCCATCCTTGATTTTCTCGGTGGCATCGAGCGTGCCTACCACTGCTGAGAGGCCTAGCTCGCGCGCCACAATAGCCGCGTGGCTCGTGCGCCCGCCCTTGTTGGTCACAATGACGGAGGCCTTCCGCAGCACGGCGTTCCAGTCGGGGCTGGTGATATCGGTCACGAGGATTTCGCCGGGCTGCAGCCGGTGCCCTTCCGAGGGCGAGGCAATGAGGCGCGCTACTCCCGTCACGATTTGCTGGCCTACAGCCTTGCCCGTGGCTAGCACCGGCCCGCGCTCCGTGAGGTGATACTCGTGCAGGCGCAGGGCTTTGGTGCCGTGGTGGATGGTTTCGGGGCGGGCTTGCACAATGTAGAGCACGTTAGTCAGCCCATCTTTGGCCCACTCAATATCCATGGGCATGCCGTAGTGCTCCTCAATCTGGAGGCACCAGCGGCCGAGCTGTTCGGCCTCAGCATCTGAGAGCACGAAGGTGGCGCGCTTATCCGAGGGCGTATCGGTGTTATGAATGCCGGTAGAGCCATCGGGACGCTGGCCGTAGTGCATAGTTTTGGCCTTGTCGCCGAGCTTTTTGGTCACCAGGGCCCGGTGTCCATCGCGCAGGGCGGGCTTGAATAAGTAGAACTCATCGGGGTTTACGGCACCCTGCACCACGTTTTCGCCCAGGCCCCAGCTGCCCGTGAGGTAAATCAGGTTGTCGTGGCCGGTTTCGGGCTCGATGGTAAACGCCACGCCAGCCGATGCCAGATCGGAGCGCACCATCGTCTGCACACCCACCGAGAGGGCCACGCGCAGGTGCTCGAAGCCATTCTGGATGCGGTACTTAATGGCGCGGTCGTTGAACAGCGAAACGTAGCACTTCTGGCAGGCCTGCAACACGGCTTCCTCGCCCCGCACATTCAGAAACGAATCGTGCTGGCCGGCAAAGCTGGCGGTGGGCAGGTCCTCGGCCGTGGCGCTGCTGCGCACCGCTACCTGCGTGGCGTGCGTGTACTCGGCGCTTAGCTCCTTGTAGGCCTGCCTGATTTCGGCGGCTACGGCGGCAGGCAGGTGGGCGCCAGCCAGCAGGGCCCGCGCCTGGGTGCCTACTTCGGGCAGGTTAGTAAACTCCTGCTGATCCAGGCTAGCCAGCAATGTTGTGAGCGGCTCGCGCAGGTTATTTTCATCCAGGAACAGCCAGTACGCATCGGCTGTGGTGGCAAACCCATCGGGCACGTTGATTCCCTGCGGCATCAGGCGGTTGAACATCTCGCCCAAAGAGGCATTTTTCCCGCCTACCAGCGCCACTTTATCGTTGGTAAGCTCCCGAAAAAACCGGATGTAAGTATTGTGTGCCATATAAACAGGAGGAAATGCGGTGGGAAGAAACAGATACCGCCGGGCCAATAATCACGCGGTCTTGCAGCGCTCCAAAGTTGGCCCGTTCACTTTCCCTATATAATGACTACTGACCTACAGGGGTATGACTTTCGTCATATAAAGGCATCATATCATCTTATCACTCAGCTTAATGCTCCGTTAAGCAAAAAGCCAGACACGCACCGCATGTCTGGCTTTTTTTAGTCCTTAAATCGGCTCAGCCGTTCGTCTATTTCCGGGTACTCATGGGGGCGGCCACCAACTCAATTCGGTCAATTCGATCACCGATATCCAAACGGCTCACCACATCCATACCGCTTACCACCTGCGCGAAAATGGTGTAGCGGCCATCGAGGTGTGGGGTGGGCGCGTGGGTGATGAACCACTGACAGCTTTCGGTGTCTTTGCCCGCCGAGGCAAGGCCTACGGCGCCTTCGCCGTACTGCCGGGGGCCTAGCTCAGAGCGCAGGTTGTAGTCGGAGCTGCCCCAGCCGTCGCCGCGCGGGCAGCCGCCCTGGGCCACAAAGTTGGGCACCACCCGGTGGAAGTTGCGGCCATTGTAGAAGCCTTGGCGCGTAAGCTCCACGAAGCTGGCCACCGAGCCCGGCGCTTCTTCTACCAGCAATTGAAATACAATATCACCCTTGGCGGTGTGCACTACGGCCTGCTGGGCAGCGGGCAAATTTGCCACGAGGCCCCAATCAATAGGGTGCGTGGCGGCCGTAGCTACCGGCACGGCCGCTGCCGGACGGTTCTGCAGAAAGTCAATGGTTTGCTGCAACGACTGCCAGGCCTCCAGGTCGCGGGGCATGGTGAGCCGGTCGCGGGCCTGCACCAAGAAGTCTGCGTTCGGCAGCAACTTGCGTAGGCCTAACTTGGGGTCTCGGATGGCTTCGGCGGCAATACCCATGAGAGCCACATCCTGGCTGAGCACGCCACGGCGCAACGTGAGGGCAAACTCGGCCTGCTGGGCAGCCGGAAAATCGGCTTGGTTACGCATAGCTACCAGCGCCTCCATACCATATGTCCCTATCACTACTGGCTGATTAGGCGCAAACGTGGCCTGCTGCACGAAGTCGTACGCGGCCGGATCTTCGCCTAGTGCTTTCAGCAGGTAGCCTTTCTCATACGGGTCGGTGGAGGCAGCATAGCGGGCCTGCACCGCGCTCCGGATGGTAGTCCGCTCCGGCCCTTCCTGGCGGAGGGCAGCGGCCAGCAAAGTAGCACGCACTCGCCATTGCGTCAGCTTCTCGGCCTTCGCAAGGAACAAGGAGCCCGGCTCCTGGGTAGCGTGCGTCAGGAAAAATTCGGCGGCCGATAGCGCCACCTGGGCGTTGGCATCGGTGAGGGCTGCCCAGGCCGCCTCTTTCACGGGTGCATACATGGCGGCGTTCATAGAGCGCAAGGCACTCACCCGCACGCGGTAGTCGGGGTCGCGGCGGGCCAGCGTGGCCAGTAGGCCAGGTACGCTGGGGGCCTGCGTGGCTTTACCCAGTGCTGAGGCCGCTGCACTGCGCACCGCATAGTGGGTATCCTGCTGCGCCGCTGCCCCGATGGCCGTTGCATAGGGCGTCAGGTTGAGGGCGCGGGTGCGGGCCAGGGCATTGGCGGCAGAAAGCCGGGCACTATACGGGTTCGAGGGGCCTAGCAGCTGAACCAGCCGGGCCACAGCAGGCTCCGAGGTGATACCGCGCAAGCCGGCCCGGTAGAGGCCCCAGGCCTGCCCACTGAGCGCGGCCGTATCGGTGGCCAGAGCGGCGGGCAGCCGCACCAGGGCGGCTAGGCCAGGGCGGGAGGTGCAGCGGCCCAAAGCCTCCAGCTCAGCGCGCCGGGCGGCAGGGTCAGGCTCCTGCGGGAAGCGCTGGGCCAGCGCCGCTTCGGCGGTAGAGTCGGCGGTCTGGCCCAGGGCGTAGGCAGCGGCCTGGCGCACGGCAGCATCGGGGTCCTGAAGGTGGCCTAGGAGCGCACTAGTGGCTGTTTTGCTTTGCACGGAGGCAAAGGCCAGGGCTGCTTCGCGCCGGTAGTTGGCCTCGGGGCTTTCCAGGAAGGGTAGCAGGGCCGCGGCGTTGCGCTCATCCTGGGCAGTGGCAATCTGCCGCAGCGTGGCGTCCTGGGCGAACTTGTTGGGGGCAGTGGAAACAGTAGCGGCCGGCGGAGTGGCAGTACAGGCCAGCAGCAGGGCGCTGCCGGTGACGGCGGCCGTGACGGCCGCGCGGCAGAGGGTCAGGTGGTTCATGGTCAGCCAAAATACAGGTTTCAGGTGAGGTAGCCGCGGGCATCTTTGAAAAGAAGTATGGGCGCTACCCCTGGCCTGACGGGAACCCCACCCTAACCCCTCAGGGGCTTAAGTTGGCATCACGACGAGTACACAAATGACATTGCCAAAGTAACCTGAGCCCCTCTCCCGGAGAGGAGGGATTGGGGTGGGTTTCATGCGCCAAGTGCTTCGACTGGACTCAGCAGGACGGTCTTGTTCTACTATCGTATCAGCAACCAGGAAGGCTAGCGAACAGCCTCCGTAGCCACCTCCTCCAACACCTCCCTGAGCCGGGCAAACAATACCTCATTCCCGTGCTGCTGATAGTGGCCTAGGTCTTCCTTGAACCCATCCAGATCATAGAGAAAGGCCTTGAGGTTGTCGGCGGTGATGGCGCTGAAGTGGCGGCCGTAGCCCAACTTCTCGATTTCGGCGGCGTTCAGGAACTGCTCGAACTGCGCCGGAATAGGCACGGCGCACACCGGCTTGCGCAGGTACACGGCCTCGCTGATCAGCGAAAAGCCCCCATTGGTAATTACCGCGCGGGCGCTGGCCAGATCATCAATAAAGCCCTGTTCGCTGAAAGCCTTTAGCTGCACATTGCCGTGGTTTCCCTCCTTATTGAAGCCATACACTCGAAACTCCTGCCCCGGCATGCTTTGCAGCAGCGGCACCAAATCCTTTTGGGTGGTGGCCGACTGATACACGAGCACGTGCTGGCCTACGGTGGGCTGGGCGCGCAGAATCTCGGGCCGGATGATGGGCGCACCAGCGTAGTGCGCTCCTTGATGACAGGCAGCTCGAAAAACGTCGAAACCAGGTAGTGCTGAGCGCGGGGCAGCTTGGCGCGCACCAGCTCGCGGGCTACGGTCAGGTTGCCGCGCTCGGCAGCGGGCACCACTATATCCAGCTTCGCCCGACTGATAATCTGCATGTTATCAATACTGATGATAGGCAGCCGCTTCCACTTGGCGAAGAAGTAGCTGAACGACTCGAAGTCGGAAATCACCAGATCGGGCTCGAAGTCGCAGAGCAACTCCCGGTATTTACGGAAGTTCACGACCAGGTTTTCGGGGGCTGTACGCAGCGTCAGGGCCGCCGTACGCAGCTTCGAAACCGTAAGCTGCCGGTAGGCCAGGTGAAACCCTCGAATCTCGTGCACGCGCCCCGGAAAGTTGCTGGCCAGCATCTGAAAGGCCCGGGCGCTGCTTACCACGCACACTTGGTGGCCCTGCTCCAGCAGGTGCGCAATTACCACTTTACTGCGGGTGGCGTGGCCTAGCCCTTCGCCGGGCACTCCATAGAGTATGTTCATATTCTTGCTAACAGACTTTCGTATTGAGCAGATAGCCTATGCCGCGTGGGCCTCCCAATTGGCGGCGAAGCTACTGTACTTGCCCCGAACCTGGCTTCCTCATCATGCGGGTGAGCAGTTCCCGCAAAGCAGTAGCCCCTTCCGGACCATATAAAAACGCGTGGCCGCCCGTGGGCAGCGTCTCGAAGTGCCACTGCCGGGCTTGCTCTTGGTGTTGTGCATAGATGGCTTGCACCTCCTGATAAGCAACTACCTGGTCATCCTGGGCGTGCAGCGAGTAAAACGATGCACCTCGGCGCAACTGCATAAAGTTCAAAGGGCCTAAAGCACTAACCGGAAGAGCTGAGAGAGCGAAGAAGCCCGCAAAGCCCGCCGGCGATTGGCAGGCATACCAGAACGCCGCCGTGCCGCCGTTCGACATACCCCCCAGGTACACGCGGCGGGAATCAATGTGGTAGCGCTGTTTTACCTGCTCTACCATGGTGCGCACGTTGTCTAGCGCTGCCCGCTGCTCCAACCACCCGAACGATTGACGGCCAAAGGGGTATAGCACCAGCGCATGTTGCTCGGCGGCAGCGGCAAAAACAGGTTCCTGAGCTACCCCTGGGTCAGAGGCCTGAAACTGGGTGGTACTCGCAACACCACCGTGCAGGTAAACCAGTAGCGCCGCGGGGCGCGTGGGCTGGTAGGAGTTGGGCACATACACCAGGTACGGAACCTGCACGGTATCCACTGGGGCGTGATACAGAGCAAATCCGGGAGAGACAGCTGCATAGCGGCCTTTCTTAGTAGGCACAGGAAGTGCTTGATTCAGCGCGTTGCGCCGCCACTCGGCGGCCGCATGTTGCGCTTCAGTGGTACGGCGGGCAGCCACTTGGCGCATACCGGCCAGAAAGCGACTCCACTCCGCAAAGCCATGCAAACTGCTGAAGCTCTCGTCCTGCGCCATATTGTCTACGTCGCGGGCAGTAATGGGCACGTTGGCTTGGCGGGTTAGCTGCAGCAGCCAGCGCAACGCCTGCCCCTGCTGGCCAGGACAGTTAGCGGCCGCACCTGCACCAGCATACAGGTCGAAGGGCCCTACCTGGGTACTATCTGTTAAGGCACGTTTAAATGCCGTAGTAGCCTCGCAGTAGTTCTTTTGCCCTAAGTGGCGAGCAGCATCCTCCAAGAGCTGACCGTAGGTTTGGGTTTGAGCCTGAGCATTTGGGCCAGCAAATAGGCCTAGCAAGCCAATAACAGGCAATGCAAATAGTTTGAGGAGTTTCATCAGAATAGTTTGAATAGATAATTAGAACACCAAGGATACCGACCACTCCAAAGGCTCATGGCAAACCCTCCTAGTGGTCTATAGCCCATAATCCCGTTGAGCTATGGGATGCAATATATCAACAGTACCTTGCTTTACAAGGTACTGTTGATATATTTTCTTGACAGGAATACCTTGCCCTTACTTGCTACAGTGGCCTACTCGCACATTCATAAAGAGAATCAACACAAACTTTTGCATACCAAATAATTACCCTGCTAGAAAATACAATACAGGTTAAGTTACCGGACCATTTAAATATAAACCCGCCAGCTATTGAGTGAAATAACTGGCGGGTTTGTCCATCATCATTTGGCCTAACGGCTGCCGGTAGGAATGCGGAACTGCAGGCCCAAGCTCGGGATGAAGGTGAGGCCTTTGAGGGAAGCCGTTTTGTTGTTGAGCAGTTGGTAGTCGCCGTAGTTCTGGTAGTACACCGACAGGGCCGGAATAACATACACGTAGCGGTAGCCCAGCTTCAGGTTCACGAAGCCGCCGTAGGATGAGAAGTTTTGTTTGGAAACGGTGAGGCTCGGAATCTTGTCGTTGATGGAGCCGCTGCCGGGGCCGTTGTAAAGGTTTTCGGGCTGAAAACCGTAGCTCAGGAAGCTGTGGGCATACATCACGCCGTAGGAAATGGCGCCGTTTTCTTCCTCCGGCCCAAACGACTGGCTGAACACCAGCGGCACAATCAAATCGTGGCGCGTAGCCTTAAAGCCCAGCACATTATTGATGTTATCCAGGAACGGAATGCTGGGCAGCTTGGCGCGCTGCGTGGCATACTGCAGCCCAATGCTAGCATACGTAGCTCCCGCCTGCCGCCCAGGGCTTTCCGGTGTTCCGGTAGGGCCCATGAACTGGTACATGGCATCGAATACGTGTGACCCGAAGGCGTACTTGTAGCCCACATCCAGGCGGTCTATCACGCCATAGCGCACATACAAATCCGAGGAGGGCCGCACGGGGTCGAGCACGTAGGCCAGGGCCGCCACCTGCAGCTTCTCGATGGTCTGGTTGTACTGAACGGTGTCCTTTTTAGCCGTTTCGCGGGCCGCTGTGAGGAGCGCAGAGCCGGTTTTGCTGACGGTTTCAGTGGCCACATTGAACGCGAAGTTGCCGCCTACTTTGAACTCGCCTTTAGGCGTGACTTTACCGGTGCTGACGATGGCGCGGGGCGCGGTGCAGGAGGCAGTAGCCAGTAGGCCACCCATCAGGGCCAGCGCCGCCACCGGGCGCAGAGAGGAAAATGCTTTCATAGGGAGCGAAACGAGGGAAGAACTGGCCTAGGCCACCGCCAGAGCAATTGGCGAAAACCGGGCCGAAAGTAGGCAAAGCAGAGGGAGTACACCGCAGGTCTAGCCGGAGTTTTTTACCGTTTGCCCGCTTCTTCCAAAACGAGGACCGTCGCCAAGCATTGCTTTAGCAGTGGTTTGTAGCTTATATTTCATAACCTACACCGGTACTGAGCTCTGCGTGGCGAGAACCCAGCCCCCAGCCCACAGAACCTAGAGCCAGTGCAGCTTTCTCAGCCTGTCATTTCGAGGATACCTAGTTTCCATGTTCGGCCCGAAGTGATACTGGCTCTGTGCAGCCTATGTTACCGAATTGTTACGCCGAGACATCGGAAAGCCGTAACTTTCCCTTCCGCTTCTGATTTCCGCCTTGCTCATGCTTCAGTTTTACCTCAACGATCAGCTCATCCGCACCAGCCAGCCGGCCGGCAGCACGCTGCTCGATTTCGTGCGCTACAACCGCCACCTGACGGGCACCAAAATAGGATGCCGCGAGGGCGACTGCGGCGCCTGCACGGTGCTGGTAGGAGAGCTGCAACCCGATGGCAAAACGGTGGCCTACCAGTCTATGACCTCGTGCCTGACGCCGCTGGGCAATGCTCACGGCCGCCATGTGGTGACGGTGGAGGGCATTAATGCGGCACGGGGCACGCTCACGCCGGTGCAGCAGGCTATTGTGGCGGAAGGTGGCTCGCAGTGCGGCTTCTGCACGGTGGGCTTCGTGATGTCGTTGACGGGCCACTCGCTCAGTCAGAAAACTACGCAGCCGGGCGCGGCACTGGCTTCCATTGATGGTAATATCTGCCGCTGCACGGGGTATAAGTCGCTGGAGCGGGCGGCGGCGGCCTTGCAGGAGCAGCTTGCCGATAGGCCTACGGAGCAACCCGTGAGCTGGCTGGCAGCGCAGGGCTTTGTACCTACTTATTTCCAGGATATTCCGGCTAAGCTTACGGCTCTGCATAACGCCGCCAACACCGCCGCAGCCGGCGGGCAGGTAGCGCAAAATGGCCACTCCGCTGCTGGTACTGGCCTAGACGCGGCCACGGCAGCCCGCGCCCAAGTGCTGGGCGGCGGCACCGATTTGCTGGTGCAGCGACCCGAGCAGCTGCGCGAGATGCCGGTGCATCTGGTGTACGGGCAAGCCGAGCGCCGCGGCATCCGGCAAGAGGGAAACCAGATTATACTAGGGGCCGCCACCACGGCCCAGGAGTTGCTGGAGTCGGAGGTGATGCGGGAGCTGCTGCCGCGCCTGCCGCAGTACCTAAAGCTGGTATCGAGCACACCCATCCGCAACATGGGCACCGTGGCCGGCAACTTCATCAACGCCTCCCCCATCGGCGACCTAACCATCCTGTTTCTGGCCCTCGGCGCCAGCATTACGCTGGAAGACACGGCCCTAGGCCAGCGCCGGGAGCTGCCGTTGCAGGAGCTGTATGCCGGCTATAAGAAGCTCACCAAAACTGCCGACGAGCAGGTACTGGACATTAGCTTGCCTGCTCCGCTGACGACAGATTACTTCAACTTCGAGAAGGTCTCGAAACGGACGCACCTGGACATTGCTAGCGTAAACTCGGCGGCGTGGCTGCGGGTAGAAGGTGGCCTAGTGCAGGCAGCGCGTCTATCAGCGGGCGGCGTAGGCCCCATTCCGCTAGTGCTGCCCCGCACGGCGGAGTTTCTGGTAGGCCAGGTAATCAGTGTTGAAACCGTGCGTGGTGCACTGGAGCTGGCGCAGCAGGAAACCAGTCCGATCAGTGATGTGCGTGGCACCGAGCAGTACAAGCGCTTACTATTGCGGCAGCTGCTGGCAGCGCACTTCCTGCAGTTCTTCCCGGAGCGCCTGACCATGGCTGAGTTGCTGTAGAGAAGCAAAAAAGAACCGTCCTGCTGAGCGCCGCCGAAGCCTCTCTACCGCTTTACCAGAACGTCATGCTGAGCGCAGCCGAAGCATCTCTCCCGCTTCGTTGCTAGGCCAGTTGGTTAGTCAGAGGTAGAGATGCTTCGACTGCGCTCAGCATGACGGTCTTTTAATGGTCTGGAACAGCCTTACCAAACGCATCCATCTGGCCTAGGCCAGTCGTCATATAATCCGCGAAGCAGGAAGCTGCGCGTTACTTTCCTTGTCATGAATCACCTCGACCCGGCCCGCCACGTGCGCGGCGAATCTCAGTACCTCGACGATATTCTGGTGCAACAAGGCACGTTGTACGCCGCCGTGGTAGAGTCGCCGGTGGCGCATGGCAAGCTACTTTCCATTGATTTTGAGGCCGCACTGGATCAGCCCGGCGTGATACGCGTGCTTACGGCTGCTGACATTCCCGGCGAAAATCAGATTGGCGGTATTGTGCCCGATGAACCGCTGCTGGCCGAGGGCCATGTGCATTTTCGGGGCCAGCCCGTGGCGCTGGTGCTGGCCGAAACCGACCATCAGGCCCAGGCGGCGCTGCGCCATGTGCGGGTAGAAGTTTCGCCACTGCCCATCATCACCGACCCGCGCGTAGCCGCTGCCCAGAACGAGCTGATTGTGCCGCCGCGCACGTTCCAGATCGGCGACACGCAGGCGGCCTGGGCGCAGTGCGCGCACGTGTTTGAAGGCGTAGCCGAATCGGGCGGACAGGAGCATTTGTACATCGAAACGCAGGGCGCCTACGCCTTCCCAACGGAAATGGGCGGGGTGCGCATCGTGTCCTCCACCCAGGGGCCCACGGCCGTGCAGCGCCATACGGCGCGGGTGCTGGGCGTGGGCATGCACCAGGTAGAAGTGGATGTAACGCGCCTCGGCGGGGGGTTTGGCGGCAAGGAAGACCAGGCCACTACCTGGGGCGCGCTGGCTGCGCTGGGCGCCTTTGTAGTGCGTAGGCCAGTAAAGCTGGTGCTCGACCGCATGGCCGACATGCGCATGACCGGCAAGCGCCACCCCTACTCTTCCGACTTCAAAATCGGCTTCGATGAGAACCTGAAGCTGGTGGCCTACGAGGCGACGTTCTACCAGAATGCTGGTGCCGCCGCCGACCTTTCGCCGGCCGTGCTGGAGCGCACGTTGTTCCACGCCACTAACAGCTATTTCATCCCAAACGTGGCGGCCACGGCCTACAGTTGCCGCACCAACCTACCGCCCAACACCGCTTTCCGGGGCTTTGGCGGGCCGCAAGGCATGTTCGTGATGGAGTCGGCGCTGGCGTGCGCGGCGGAGCGGCTGGGCGTGCCCGTGGCGGAGCTGCAGCGGCGCAATCTGCTGCGCGAAGGCGATGTGCTGCCTTACCGCCAGCTGGCCGAAGGCTGCTACGCCGAGCAGGCCTGGGACACGGCCGCCAGCCTCTACAACCTGCCTGGCCTACGGGCCGAAGTAGAGGCCTTCAACAAGCAGAATCAGCAATTCAAGAAGGGGCTCTCGGTGATGCCGATTTGCTTTGGCATCAGCTTCACCAAAACACCCATGAACCAATCGAGGGCGTTGGTGCACATCTACACCGATGGCTCGGTAGGCGTGAGCACGGGCGCCGTGGAAATGGGCCAGGGCGTGAACACCAAAATTATGCTGGTGGCGGCGCGCACGCTGGGCATCTCGCCGGAGCGCATCAAGGTAGAAAGCACCAACACCACCCGCGTGTCCAACACCTCCCCCTCAGCCGCCAGTGCCACCGCCGACCTCAACGGGAAAGCCACCGAAATGGCCTGCCTGGCCCTACGCGAGCGGCTGTTGCGCCTGGCCTCCGCGGAGCTGAAGATGGACTACGAAGGCCTGACCATCGAAGACGAGCAGGTACTAGCCGCCGGCACGCCTGCCGATACGACCTGGGAGAAGCTGGTTTCGGCGGCTTACTGGCAGCGCGTGAGCCTCACTGAAAACGCCCATTATGCCACGCCGGGCATTCATTTCGATGCCCAAACCAACCAGGGCCACCCGTTTGCCTACCACGTCTATGGTACGGCCCTGACTACCGTAACCGTAGATTGCCTGCGCGGCACGTATGCCTTTGATGCGGTGCAGATTGCCCACGACTTCGGCCAAAGCCTCCACCCCCAAATCGACCGGGGTCAGATTGAGGGCGCTGTGGTGCAAGGCATGGGCTGGATGACGCTGGAAGAACTTGTGTTCAACGACGAAGGCCGCCTGCTTAGCAACTCCCTCAACAGCTACAAAATCCCCGATCTGTATTCGGCCCCGAAAGTGCTGGATGTACATTTCCTTGATACTCCCGGCCACCCGAACGCCATCATGCGCTCCAAGGCTGTGGGCGAGCCACCCCTGATGTATGGCATTGGGGCGTATTTCGCCGTGCGCGACGCTATCCGCAACTTCCGCCCCGGCGCCACCCTCCCGTTTTCTGCTCCTATCACCCCCGAAAAGGTACTGCTCAGCCTGTACCCCGACGTTTCACTTACCCACCCAGTTTGTACTTCAACTACCGCAACCACCTCCGTGGCGCCCTGATTTATGCCGCCGGCGACACTGCTGCCGCCCTGCTCCAACACGATTTTTCCTGGTCCCGCCTGCTGGGCGTGGCCTTAGTGGCCGGCACCGTTTACGCCTGGGAAGTGCCCACCTATTTCCGCTGGATTGACCGCCGCGTGCCGCACCGCCCCGGCTGGACGGCCCAGCTCCGGCGCGCTTCACTGGCCCTGGCCTACTTCAACCCGCTCTGGATTGCGCGCCACTTTGTGTTCATTCGCCTCGCCTCCGGACACCTGGATACCATTACGTGGGCTCTGCTCCCGATGGCGGCGCGCTCGTTTTTGCTCAACGTACCCGTGTCGTTGGCCGTGAACTACTTCATTCAGAATAAGCTCCGGCCAGATCGTCGGTTTCTGGTCAGCGCCTTATTTTCGGGCGTGATGGCCGTGTACTATGCCTTAAGTGCCACCTGGGGCCAATAAGCGGCCACCTGCAAGTGGCCTAGGCCACTTTGTTTCTTCCATCTGTTTTGCCATCCGTGAGTATTCCTGTGCCCTACGCTTCCCCCGCTACCCCGCGCGACTTGCCCGTCTGGCAGCACGCGGCCGCTAGCCTGCAGGCGGGGGTGCCGGTGGCGCTGTTGTGTGTGCTGGCCAGCGAAGGCAGCAGCCCCGGCCGCCAGGGCTTTAAAATGAGCGTGACGGCCGATAGCTCGGCGGGCTCTATTGGCGGCGGCGTGATGGAGCACAAGTTCGTGGAGCTGGCCCGCACACGCCTGCCCGAACGGAGCCCTAGGCCACTCCTGCGCCAGCAGATTCATCGGAAAGACTCTCCCGCTGACCGCTCCGGCATGATCTGCTCCGGCGAGCAGTGGGTGCTGCTTTTCCCATTGAGTTTATCGGATTTGCCCGCTGTGCTAGCCTGCACAGAAGCCCTGACACAGAACACCAGTGGCCTACTGGTGTTCTCGGCGGAAGGTGGCCTACAGGTGCAGGATGTACCATCAAGCGCCCCGCGCTTTGGTTTTCAGGCTGGCGAGCAGTGGCAGTACCAGGAGCGCCTGGGATTTGCTTCGCGCGCCACCATCATCGGGGCCGGGCACGTAAGCTTGGCGCTGTGCCGGGTGCTGGCCGCGCTAGATTTTGAACTAACGGTGCTCGACGATCGGCCGGACCTGCCTACGCTGCTGGCCAACCCGTTTCCGCATCACAAGCGCACCGTGGCCTACGAGAATATAACGGCTGAAATTCCGGAAGGCCCCGATGAATACGTGCTCATCATGACCGTTGGCTACCGCTCCGATTTAGTGGTGCTGCGCCAGCTGCTAGGCCACTCTGTGCGCTACTTGGGCGTGCTCGGCAGCCAGGCCAAAATTGCGGAACTGCTGAGCACGTTGCGGGCCGAAGGGGTTTCAGAGGAAAGCTTGGCACGTATTTCGGCTCCTATAGGCCTACCCATTCATAGCCGCACACCAGAGGAAATTGCCATCAGCATTGCGGCAGAGCTAATTCAGGTGCGGAATCGTTGAGATAGAAATAAATCAGCACGTCCTCCTGAGCGCAGCGAAGGAACTTGTTACGATATTACGAGGCGCTAGGCCAGTCGTGTAGGCGTAACAAGATCCTTCGCTGCGCTCAGGAGGACGTGCAAGTAGGGTTGTTAGCACACTCAAAGTCAGTTCTGCTCCAGATAGCCTTCCGTGAAGACGTGGTACTGGTCGAAGATGGAGCGGACGGAGCGGCGCAGGATTACCTCGCCCTGGGGGCCGTTCGGTACCGTAACGCCGGAAGCGTAGCCGTTCCAAACGGCCCGGTTGGTTTCGTTATCAATCAGCGTAACCAGTAGAGTACCATCCAGCAGCAGCATTCGGACGGGGCTATAGCCTTGGCGCTGATCAGCGGGCGTGTCCTCGCCCTCGGCATAGCCCGTTTTTACCCATCGCGAAAACTCTGGTTGCTGATAGCCCCGAAAGCGCATGCTGCCCTCAAACAGCCGGAAGTTTACCAGCAGGTCGGGCCGGCGGCGGGCAGGGCGGTACCCCTGCACTTTCATCCGGGTACGGATGGCGTCTCGCACTGCTTCGCCCAGCTTACTGGTATCGGAAGTGATGCCCTCACCCGTCACAAACTCATACGTACGGTAGCGCCGAAACTGGCCGGCAAAGCTATAGTCAGACTCTACGCGAGCCTCCCTCGACATCAGGCAGCCAGATAAGGCCGCACAGAGGCCTACCAGCAGGAGTAGAAACGGTTTCATAGGCGAGAAAAAGTAGCAAGTTCAACCCTGCCTAAGATACGCCGATCATCCCCAATTATCAACTACTATTTGCTAGCATAACTTTGTGCCTCAGCAGTTTCGGGGTTGGCCAGCACTTTTTCCAGTACGATAACCAGACCATGCGCGCCCTGCAGGGTGCCTACTACATCGTAGCCGTGGTGCAGGTTCAGAATCAGCATGGCGCGCCACTGGTTGTAGGTCTGCGTCCGGATGCGACGGTAGGCCTGCTGCTGGCACCAAGCATGTTGTCGGCGCATGAGTTCCGCCGCTATGCCCTGCCCCCGAAAATCAGATTCTACTCCGCCCAGCCAGCTGTAATAATGGCCCGGCTTGCGCTCATAGCCCAACTTACAACCCACCAATTGGCCGCCTGCCTCTGCCAACCACACGTGCACTGGCCCACGGGCCTGCTGGTAGCGCAGCTCGGCAGCTTGCTCTTCCGGAGTAGTAGAAAAAACGGTAGCAAGCAACACCAACAGGCGCTGCCACTCAGGGCCATCAGAGGGCAGATTGGGCAGGAAACGAAACGTTGCAGACATGCCTGCAACATACGGCCGATTAGCGATACCCGGCCGCCTGCAGCTGGAACAGTTCGGCGTAGCGCCCACCTTTGGCCAGCAGTTCCTCGTGGCTCCCGATTTCCACAAATTGCCCGTTTTCAATCACCAGAATGCGGTTGGCCATGCGCACGGTGCTGAAGCGGTGCGAGATGAGCACGGCGGTTTTGCCCTTGGTCAGGTCGTTGAAGCGTTGGAACACTTCATACTCAGCGCGGGCGTCGAGGGCGGCGGTGGGCTCATCCAGAATTAAGAGTTGGGCGTCGCGCATGTAGGCGCGGCCCAGCGCAATTTTCTGCCACTCGCCGCCGCTCAGGTCTACGCCGCCATTGAAGCGGCGGCCAATCATCTGGTCGTAGCCCTGGGGCAGCTTGGCAATAACAGAGTCGGCGAGGCTCTGGGAGGCCGCCTGCTCGATGCGCGGCTGGTTGTCTTTCTGCTCGATGCGGCCCACAGCCAAGTTCTGGCCCGCCGGCAGCTGGAAACGCACGAAGTCCTGAAAAATCACACCTATTTCCTGGCGCAGCTCGGCGGGGTCATACTCGCGCAGGTCGTAGCCATCCAGCAGAATGCGGCCTTCCGAGGGGTCGTAGAGGCGGGAAAGTAGCTTCACGAGCGTAGTCTTGCCGGCTCCATTTTCGCCTACCAGCGCAAGTTTCTCGCCAGCCTGCAATGTAAAGTTGAGGTTGCGTAAGGCCCATTTTTCGGCGTTGCGATACTTGAACCCCACATTCTCGAAAGTAAAGCCCAGCCGGATAGGATGCGGAAAAGGTCGTACGGTGCTGGCATCGCCACGCCGAATGCGGGGCTGCAGGTGGAAAAAATCGAAGAAATCCTGCAGGTACAGCGCCCCTTCGGCCACGGAGCTAAACCGGCTTAGAATTCCCTCCAGTAAGCCCCGCATCCGAGCGAAGGAGCCCGCCAGAAAGGTGAGCTGGCCTATACTCACATGCCCGTACACGGCTTGGCTTATAATGTACACGTAGGCCCCGTAGTAGCCAGCTGCGCCCACTGCCGCGAAGAATGTGCCCCACCCGGCCCGCCGAATCACGAGGTCTTTGTTTTTCTGGTAAAAGTCGTCGGACAGCGTTCGGAACCGATCAATGAGGAAGCCTGACAGGCCGAAAATCTTGACCTCCTTAGCTGTCTCGTCGGAAGCACCAGTCTGGCGCAGGTAGTCCAGCTCGCGCCGCTCGGGCGTCCAGCCATGCACCAGCGAGTAGCTGCGCTCATTGAAGTGCGACTCGCCCAGGAACGCCGGCACCACGGCCACTAACAGAAGCAGCAGCAGCCACGGATTGAAAGCCACCAAGCCTACGGCCAGAAACGTCATCGTGATGAAATCCTGGGCCTGACTGAGCACCTGGGCCATGAGTACGGTGCGGGAAAGCGTCTGGCGACGTGCCCGCTCCAGCTTATCGTAGAAGGTGCTGTCCTCAAACTGGTCCAGGTCTAGCTCAGCGGCGTGTTGCATGAGGCGCACGGAGGTTTGGTTAGCGAACAGGTCGCCAAGCAGAGAATCCAGCAGCGCTACGCCGCGGCCCAGCGCATCAGAAAGAATGGCCAGGCCAAACTCCAGCGCTACCAGCAGCAACACGGGCGTGAGCACGCGCTCGGGAGCCGGCTGGCGGCTGAGCTGCACCACGGCATCCAGAATCAACTGGCCTACATAGAGCATGGCCACGGGCAGGGCCGCCCGCAGCAGGCGTAGGCCTATGTTGCCCATCGTGAGGGCCGGGCTGGTATGCCATACCAGGCGCAGAAATTCCGGTAGGTTCTTGAGAGCCGAAAACCGCTCCTGTACGGAAAGCGCCGGCTTGCCATCGGGGCGCGGCTTTTTGGCGGATATAGTAGAAAAGAAAGAATCGGAACGAGCCATATGCCACAGTACGACATACTTCGCGCCGAAGTGCACCGACAGCCGTTTTGGCAGGTTGCCGGGCTCGTATAAAGTCCTCAAGCTATGTTGTATAATGCGGCAGAAAACGGCCTTTTGGTATTGGATGCCGCCTGTACTGGCCTAGCCATGGGCAGAAAGGCACCTGCCTGCGTATACCTGCGTTATTCTTTTATCAAGAAGCTTTTTTGCTTCGCTCCACCTCCTACCTCTGCTTGCGGTTATGCTCCACAGCTTTCTATTTACTGCTTTTGCTGATTCGGCCCGCCAGGCCCAGTACGAGGCCGTGCGCGCTGTTTTGCAAGCCGATACCAGTGCCACACCCACCATTCTGCTCGGCAATTTTGAGGTAGAAGGCGAAGTCATGGATGCCGTAGTGATCCGGCCGCACAGCGTTACGGTATTGTTATTTGTGCCGCAGGGTGGCCTACTAGATATTTCTACTCAACCCGATGCGGCCTGGCAGCTGGGCTCCTACACGTTGCACGGCGATGAGCACGCGGCCAACCCTTTCGAGCAGTTTCTGCACCAGCAGGAAGCATTAGCCACCTGGCTCAGTGGGGAGCTGGCTCCTCATCAATTACTACCCGAGCATATTACTGGTGCGGTGCTGTTTGCCCAGGCCGTGCAGTTTGGGCCGGGAGTAGAAACATATCTGCGCCGCCAGCCGGGCGCCGAAAACTTCCAGCTCTTGAGCGGCGATGTAGGCCAGCTTCCGCGGCGCTTACGGCAGCTAGGCCACTCAGAAATCAACCTGACGGAAGAAGCCCTCATCCCCTGGGCCAACGACCTCACGGCCAGTATTGCCGCCAGTGCGCCAGCTGAAGCAGAACCTGAAGCTGCGCCTGCCGGTGGTTACTGGGAGCAGAAGGCCCGTCAGCTGTGGCTTTGGCTGGGCGCCGAAGACATTCCGCACGATGCGCCCTACGGCTCGCCAGCCGAGGCTGTAGCGGCCAGCCAACAGGAAATGCACCGCCTAGAACAGCTCAGCCAACAGGTCCGCGACGAGCTTAATACCCAGCGCCAAACCATGGAAGCCCGTGAGGCCGAGCGCGAGCAAAGCATTGCCCAGCTCCGGGCCCAGCTGGCGCAGGCGCCTACCGCCGCGGCCGAAGCCGCTGAGCTACGCGCCCGCCTGCAAACGGAGAGCCAGGAGAAAGCCGCCCTGGAAGAAGCCATTCGGGCATCACGTGCTGAGTCGGAGGCGCGCAACCGGGAGCTGGACGCCCGCATTCAGCAGCTAGGCCAGTTGATAGAGCAAATGCAGCAGCGGCCGCCAACCGCAGAGGCCGCGCTGCCCACTCCAGCTCCGGCCACACCTACCGTAATTAGGCCTAGGCCAGTACCGGGCCCCAGCGCCGCCAAGCCCGCCGCCGCGCCATCTCGGACGGTTGCCCCGGCAGCTTCTGCAGCGGCGGCTACTGCCCCCAAAGCTCCTACGGCGGGCTCTCATGGGCTACGGGGCCTCCAGGCAGTACGGTTCCAGATGCCACGGGTAGCTCTGGTGGCAGGCATTCTGCTCTGCATAGGCTTGGCAGCGTGGGGCATTGTGCGGTGGTCAGGCAAACTAACAGATGCTCCGGCCACCGAGAAACCTCGCGCAGCCCGGCCCGAGTACCAGAAGGAGGCCGACGTAGATGAATCGGAAGCTGTAGCCCCCACCATCGAGGACATCATGCCCGATACCATAGTAGTGCCTACCGAAACGCCAGCCGAGGAGCGCCCCACGCCGCCTGCCGCCTCAGAAGCCACTCCCGCACTACCCGACTCAGCAGAAACCTCTCCCCAGGAAACCCCAACGGAGCCCACGGATACGCTAGGCCAGTCCTCGCCCACTACTCCTTAATGTATCTGTTCTGCTGCAATGGGCATTCAATAGCAACAACAAAAAAGGCTCCTACCGCGGTAGGAGCCTTTTTTGTTGGGCAATATCAGTAGTTAATAAGGCTTAGCGTCGTGCGCTATAGCCTCTGCTTCGGCTACGGCCTTTGAGCCTTGGCTTTCATTGTACTGATTGCCACCCTCCGCCGTTTTTCCGGCGCGGGCTGCTTGCAGGCCCTCGGCGAGGCGGCGGCCCCAGTCAGGGTCACAGTTGGTGCAGAGCTCCACCATCTTGTCGCTTACCTTATGATTGGCATCGGCCAGGGCGCCCACCATATTGTTGATGAGGTCGTTCCGCTCCCAGTCTTCATGCAGACGGTACCGCTCGCCGGCTTGCTTGAAGTTATTGGTGCGGTCAATGGTTTCGCGCAGCAAGCGGCCCGTGTACTGGGGTGTATGGTCGGGGGCCGTGCGGGGGGCTTCCTTCAGCCCGTTGAGGCTGCTCGGCTCGTAGTTTACGTGGTTGTTCTGGCCCGGCGCCGAATCAACGTGGTAGGCCATCTGGCCGTCGCGCTGATTGGTGGCCACGTGCTTTTTGGGCGCGTTGATGGGCAGCTGCAGGTAGTTGGTGCCCACCCTGTAGCGCTGCGTATCAGAGTAGGAGAACGTGCGCCCCTGCAGCATCTTATCGTCGGAGAAATCGAGGCCATCTACCAGCACACCCGTACCAAACGCCGATTGCTCTACCTCGGCGAAGTAGTTTTCGGGGTTTTTATTGAGCGTCATCTTGCCTACTGGCAGATGCGGGAACTGATCTTCGGGCCAGATTTTGGTATCATCCAACGGGTCGAAGTCCAGCTCGGGGTGTTCGTCATCAGACATAATCTGCACGCGCAGCTCCCACTCCGGGAATTCGCCTTTGGCAATGTGCTCGAACAAGTCTTGGGTGGCGTGGTTGAAGTTCTTGGCCTGAATGGCTTCCGCCTCCTGCGCCGTGAGGTTTTTAATGCCCTGCAGCGGCTCCCAATGGTACTTCACCAGCACAGCTTCGCCAGCCGCATTCACCCACTTATAGGTGTTCACGCCTGAGCCTTGCATTTGGCGGTAGTTGGCCGGAATGCCCCAAGGCGAAAACAGGAACGACACCATATGCATGGCCTCCGGCGTATTGGAGATAAAGTCGAAAATTCGCTCACCGGTCTGGCGATTGTGCACCGGATCGGGCTTCTGCGAGTGAATCAGATCTGGGAACTTCATCGCGTCCCGGATGAAAAACACCTTCAGGTTGTTGCCCACCAAGTCCCAGTTGCCATCTTCGGTATAGAACTTCACCGCGAAGCCGCGTGGGTCGCGCAGCGTTTCCGGCGAGTGGCCGCCGTGGCCTACGGTGCTGAAGCGCACGAATACGGGCGTCTGCTTGCCAGCTTTGTTGAACAGCTTGGCGCGGGTGTACTTCTCGATGGGCTCGTTGCCCACTTTGCCATAGGCCTCAAACACACCGTGTGCCCCGGCACCGCGGGCGTGCACCACGCGCTCCGGCACCCGCTCCCGGTCGAAGTGGCTGATTTTTTCCAGGAACTGATAGTTTTCCAGCGTAGCGGGGCCGCGGTTGCCCACGGTGCGCAGGTTCTGGTTGTTGGTCAGAGGGTGGCCCTGGCGGGTGGTCAGGGTCTGCGGATTCTCGCCGGCTGCGGTGCGCGGGTCCTCAGAGGTACCTGCGCCCGTTACGGCCGTTCCAGTGCCATTGCCGTTGCTGGCGTGGCCATTGGAGCCGTTGTGCTTTTCTGGTTCTTGACTCATACGTATCAGAATTGAAAGTTGAAATAGCTTCCCTAATCTACCCGCTAGGCTAATAGCGCGTTCCTTTAGTGGCCTACAAAATTTTGGGTTCCTGCCGCGGGCTTAGGACACAAGGCCCGGCTTTTTCAAGGTGAGCCGGCGGAGCGTTCTACCTTTGGGGTCTGTTCGCCATTGTGTAGCTCATGCCCGCTTTCCGTTCTACTACGTATACTATCGGCTTCTGGCTGATGTGCTTATCGTCGTTTCTGTTCTTCATGAGCTTCAATATGCTCCTGCCAGAACTGCCCGACCACCTCACCCGCCTTGGCGGCGCCGACTACAAAGGCTTCATCATTGCGCTATTCACCCTCACAGCAGGCCTCTCCAGGCCTTTCAGTGGCAAACTAGCCGACACCGTAGGCCGCATTCCGGTGATGGTGTTCGGCTCCTTGGTGTGCTTCATCTGTGGGTTCTTTTACCCCTGGGCCACCACCGTAACGGGTTTTTTGCTGCTGCGCCTGCTACACGGCTTCAGCACCGGCTTCAAGCCTACGGGCACGGCCGCCTTCATTGCCGATATCATTCCGGTGGAGCGGCGCGGCGAGGCCATGGGCCTCTTGGGCGTAGCTGGCTCCTTGGGTATGGCGGCAGGCCCGGCCCTGGGTGGCCTATTGGCCCAGCACTTCTCGCTGAACACTATGTTCTACTGCTCCTCAGGCATGGCCCTTATGAGCCTGGCCGTACAGGGCACCATGACGGAAACACTGCCCCAGGCCCAACGCGAGAAATTTAGCTGGAGCTTGCTACGCCTGAACTGGAACGAAGTACTGGAGCCCCGCGTGCTGGCCCCGGCCCTCGTGACGCTGCTGTGCATGTTTCCGTATGGGGCCGTGCTCACCCTAATTCCGGACCAAAGCCGCTTGTTGGGCATCGAGAACAAAGGCCTGTTTTTCACCTGCTTCACGATTGCCTCTCTGCTCGTGCGCCTGGTGGCAGGCCGTGCTTCCGATACCTATGGCCGGGTGCCCGTGCTGCGGTGGTCGGCGGGGCTGCTGGCGGTTTCGCTAGGTCTATTGGCCGTGGCCAGCACGCCGCTGGTATTTCTCT
This sequence comes from Hymenobacter gelipurpurascens, assembly GCF_900187375.1. Lineage (NCBI taxonomy): Bacteria > Pseudomonadati > Bacteroidota > Cytophagia > Cytophagales > Hymenobacteraceae > Hymenobacter > Hymenobacter gelipurpurascens. Next base: position 2,450,128 of record NZ_FYEW01000001.1, read on the forward strand.
CCTCAGCCGTGCTGTTTGGACTGGCGACGGGCCTCAACTCCCCTACCCTATACGCCTGGACGATTGACCTGAGCCACCCGGAGCGGCGCGGCCGGGCGGTAGCCACTATGTATATCGCGCTGGAAGCCGGTATCGGGCTGGGCGCCTTGCTCTCTGGCTGGATTTATTCCAATATTTCCTCCCATTTGCCATACGCTCATTTGCTCAGTGCCGCCAGCGTTCTTTCAGCCTTTGGGTACCTGTGGCTATATGTACGCGAAAAGCCCGCAGTAGCCTAGCAAGGCTCTATTTGGCAGCCAGCATATTTTACTGCAACTTTAAGCTGGATTACTTATCTGTGCCCTTCCGGAAGAGGCCTAACCCCTTCTTTTATCCTATTTCACATGTTATTATCTGCTATCCGCCGACTTTGGGCGCTCAGCCTGTGCATATTGCTTTCCTGGCCCGTGCTGGCTGATAAAGCACCGCCAGCCCCCATCAAGATTGGCACCGTAACGAAAGCTGATTTTGAAGCTTCTCCCGCCGGCACCGATAGCACGGCCACTCCCGCGGAATACCTCTGCGACTACGGCACCACCAAAATGATAGGCGGCAATGGGGCCTTTCAGGTGGTATTCGAGCGCACCGCCCGCCTCAAAATTCACCAGAAAGCGGGCTATGAGTATGCCACCGTCCGGGTTCAGCTGTACACAAAGGATGGCAAGGCCGAGCGACTAACCAACCTCAAAGGCTTCACCTACAATCTCCTCTAGAAATGGGAATGAGGAAAGTTGTTCCAACAGAGTAAGCACAGCTATTAAACATGCCTAAAGCTAGGTACAGGATCGAATCCTGCAATGGCATTAAATTCTAACAAATCACTTAACTATCTCATAAAGTGAATACAACGCATTTAATCAATAAATCTATTACAAGTATCTGCTCTTGAAAATGTGTTTAATCAACGTTTCTTCTCACTTTGCTATCAAATTCATATAATAATCTTAACATGAAAAAAACACTATTCACTCTTGCTGTTCTTTTAGGGGCTGTAACATTAAGCAATGCTCAAGTTTATCAGAGCGGCTACACAAAGAGTAATGGCACTTATGTGGAAGGCCATTACAAATCCACTCGAAATTCTACCAACACAGATAATTACTCAACACAGGGGAATACTAATCCATATTCAGGTTCAACCGGATATAAAGCACGTGACTATAGTCAAGATGCCTACAATTATGGTTCGGGAAAAAATGTCCAGACTGGCTCCCGTGGTGGACAGTATTACATAAATAGTAATAACAATAAGACTTATGTACCCAAACGGTCGACCACCACTTACCCATATTAAGTAGATTATTAACAAAAACGAACCTGACTATGTAAATATGACCGTTTTTGTTAATGATATTCTATCTACTGATGATTGCGGCCCTGCCCGACGGCATCTGCTCATGCCGCGCACGCGTTTTGCCCGCACTGAGTACCCAGGCTACGCAGAATTTCGACGTAAAATCAGTGCAGCCGATAAAGCACAGGTAGTACTCGTCAAGACGGAAAGCTAACCGGTAGCGGTTGGTTTAGGCCGCCATGCCCGATGACTTGCTTCCAGAGAATAAAGCCGCTATAGGCCACCTCTGCTCCCATTTCAGGAGTGAGGGTGGCCTACAGTTTTTCTGGTAGAAAGCTCCTTTTCCAGGTGCAGATAGGGCTAGCCGTCTACTAAACACTGGCAACCATCTGTAGGAAAGGCACCTCCGTAGAGTCGGGGCGAGGGTGCAGGCAAAAGTCCTTACCTTAGGCTAGCAGTCTGCCAGCTGCCTACACCTCCGATTCTCTGCCTCCGATTTTTATGGATATACTATCTACTCTGCTCCGGCGGGCTGGGAAACCTACGCTTGCCGGCAGCTTATTACTGGCAGCCATTGGGTTACCATTCGGCGCATCGGCCCAACGAGTGCTTTGGGCTGATGCGCAGGTTTCCGCGGCTGCTCGGCCAGCCACGCAACCCTTATCGCAATACCGGGCCGTGAGTTTCCAGCTGCCTGCCGTGCGAGAGGTGCTGGCCACTGCCCCTACGGAGAAAATTATGGCCGCCCGTGCTTCGGCCACGGTGGTTTCCCTACCGCTGCCCGATGGCACCTCTCAGCGCTTTCGGGTGGTGCAGGTGCCCGTGCTGGCGCCGGCCCTGGCGGCCCGCTACACCACCATCCGGACCTACATGGCGCAGGGTGTTGATGACCCAACGGCCACCGCCCGCCTCGATGTGAGCCCCGCTGGCTTTCACGCCATGATTCTGGCTTCCGACAAAACCGTTTACATAGACCCTACTGGCCTAGGCCAGGATACGCACCTGGTGTTTGAGCGCCGGGCCATGAACCGCGGAGCTTTCCCGTTTGTATGCGCTACACCTAGCGCCAAAGAGATGGGCGTTGTGGCCGCCCCAAGTGCCAACCAGACGACTCTTGCCAACGGCGCTACCCTGCGGACGTATCGCCTGGCCCTGGCCTGCACCGGTGAGTATGCCGCTTTTCATGGGGGCACCAAAGCCGGTGCACTGGCCGCCATGGTTGCTTCCATGAACCGCGTAAACGGCATTTACGAAAAGGAGCTAGCGGTACGGATGGTGCTGGTGGCCCAAACCGAGGACATCATCTTTCTGGACCCTGCCACCGACCCCTACACGAACAACGACGGGGAGGCCATGCTCAACCAGAACCAGGCCACGCTGGACGCCCGCATCGGCAATACCAACTACGATATTGGGCACGTATTCAGTACGGGCGGAGGTGGCATTGCGCAACGCCCAGCGGTATGTATTTCGGGCAAAGCGCGCGGCGTAACGGGCCTGAGTGCCCCCGTGAACGACGCATTCGATATTGATTACGTAGCCCACGAAATGGGTCATCAGTTTGGTGCCGACCACACCTTCAATAGCGTATCTGGCAGCTGTGGCGGCGGAACCCGGGCTCCTAGCTCGGCCTACGAGCCCGGCTCCGGTAACACCATCATGGCCTACGCCGGTATCTGTGGCAGCGACAACATCCAGCCCGTTTCCGACCCCTACTTTCATTCGCGCAGTATTGATCAGATTCTGGCGCACATTACGGGAGCCGGCAACTGCTCTGTGAATACCAGCACCGGCAACACGCCTCCCGCGGTAGATGCCGGCCGCAACTATGCCATTCCTATCAGCACACCCTTTGTGCTCACCGGCTCGGCCACCGATGCTAACGGTGATGCCCTTACCTACGCCTGGGAGCAGTTCAACCTTGGGCCCGGCGGTGCCGTCAATGCTCCCTCCGGCAATGCCCCCATCTTTCGGGAGTTTCTGCCTTCTCTTGTTCCGTCGCGCACTTTTCCTCGCCTGAGTGATTTGGTCAACAACACGCGTACGGTGGGCGAACTGCTGCCTACGTATGGCCGGCGCCTGGTTTTCCGGCTGGTGGCCCGCGACAACCGCGCAGGCGGCGGCGGAGTCGATTACGACTCGATGAACGTGGTGGTGGTCCCAACGGCCGGTCCTTTTGTCGTGACGCTGCCCAACACGCCCACCACCTGGCTGGCCACGGCGCCTCACCAAGTGAGCTGGGAAGTGGCGAATACTACGGCCGCGCCCATCAATGCGGCGGCGGTAGATATTCTGCTTTCTACCGATGGTGGCCTCACTTACCCGACCACGCTGCTGGCCAACACCCCCAACGATGGCGCCGAGACTGTAACGATACCGGCCAGTGTGGGCAACTCCAGCTCGGCCCGTATTCGGGTGCAGGCTTCGGGCGGAATCTTTTTTGATATTTCAGACCAGAATTTCACGATTCAGGTGCCTGCCGGGCCTGCCTTTTTCCTGAACCCAGGGGCCATTACTACTATTCCCTCGCTTTGCCCCGGCACCAGCTCCGGCAGCCAGGCGCTTACGGTTGGGGCACTGCAGGGCTTTAACGGCACCGCCACTTTGGGGGCCACCAATTTGCCGGCCGGAGTTACCATCTCGTTTGGCAGCTCTACCGTTGCCGTAGGCAGCGCCACCACGTACACCATCAATACCAGCTCAGCCACTCCGGCGGGCACCTACACGAGCACGCTCACAGGCACAAGTGGGGGCATTACCCAGAGCCAACAGATTCGCTTTACCGTATTACCGGCGGCCACCCAGACTGCCCTCATCACGGCTCCGGGTGCCGGCACCCGTACCACGCTACGGCCGCTATTCTCCTGGACTACCGTGGCAAATGCTGCCTCCTATGATGTTCAGGTAGCCACCGATGCCGGTTTTACTAACCTGGTTATCAACCTTACCGGCGTAACAGGCAGCTCCGTAACCGCGGGCAGTGAACTGCTACCGAACACCACCTATTATGTGCGGGTGCGGGGCGTGAGCATCTGTGGACCAGCCCCTTATTCGGTCACGACCATGTTCCAGACGGGCACGCAAGTCTGCCAGACATTTGTGGCCTCGCAAGTTCCGGTTGCTCTTTCGGCCACCAGCACGGCTAGCGTTACGTCGGCTATCAATGTAATTAGCTCAGAACGCGTTTCAGCCATCCGGATTCGTAACGTAACTATCGCACATCCCAACGTTGGCGAGCTGGAAATATCCCTAACCAACCCCGCCGGTACCCGCGTAGTGCTGTTTTCGGGCTTGTGCGCGGGTACAGCCAACCTGAATCTCTCCTTTGATGAAGCTGCCGCTACGGCTCTCACTTGTCCGCTCGTCAGTGGCGGTACCGTCCGGCCGGCTAATTCGCTCGGGCCGCTGCTGAACGGACCCGCCAATGGTAACTGGATACTGACCATTTCCGACAACGTGACCGGCAACGACGGCACCCTCACGGGCTGGGCGCTGGAACTTTGTACCCTGGCCGAGCCACCCGTAGCGCCCACCTCTCTCACCACGCTGGCACCAGTTCTCTTCAATAACGCCGCGAATATTGACCTGATCTGGCTGGATGGCTCCACCACCGAAACCGGGTTTGAAGTGGAGCGCTCTGCCAACGGCGGCACCTTCGACAGGATTGCCACTGTGGGGCCCAACATCTCTTTTTACACGGATCGGGTGAGTGCCAACAGCCAGTACTGCTACCGCGTGCGCGCCATCAACAGCAGCGGCAACTCCGACTACAGCAACGTGAGCTGCCAGACCGTTTCTACCATTACCGCCGTCCGAAATGCTGGTCTACTGCAAGGCACTGAGGTTTTCCCAAACCCCAGCAGCGGTGTGTTCGAGGTTAAGATTGATAATGCCCAGCAGGGATCTATTACACTTCGGGTGACGGATGCGCTGGGCCGCACGGTTTCCAGCCAAACCCTGAACAAAGGAGCTGCAGCAATTCAGCAAAAGGTTGATTTAAGCGGCCTAAGCACAGGCCTCTATACGCTGCACCTGGATATGCCCAAGGGCTCAACGGTGGTACGCCTGCTGAAGCAGTAAAGCAGTGGCCTACTGGCCTAGAGACACGGCGCCTTTCGCACAGGAGGCGCCGTGTCTGTTTTTTGCCTTTATCCGGCTTCAGTACGCATGGCGTGAGCCGCTGAAACCTGCGTCATATTCAAAGTGATGACCTTGTTAAAACCGGTAGCGGGCTTGCGCTTTTATCTCGGAACGACGGGGCCCGTCAATCTGCTCTAGGCCACTCCCGATGGTTTGCTGATGGCGGTAGTAGGTTTCGGCGTAGCGCACCCATAAAGTGAGGTGGCGGTTTACATCAACCTGGGCCAATAGATACGCTCTGGTGCCCCGGCCAGCCAGCACCGGCACAGAGAAAGCATACAGCACATCCTGCTCAAACACATACTGGCGCGTGTCATAATCATCGGTATCAAAAAGGGCGTAGCGGCCACTGAGGCGCAGCTTTCGATGCGGATGGATCGTCACATCCTGGGCCAGCACGTAGCCCTGGCGGCGCGGGCCCTGGTCTTCGCGGTATTGGGTGCCCTGCACGCGGGTTCGCAGGCTGATGATGGGCAGCGGGCTGGCATCGTAGAACAGCAGCAGGCTCCGCCGCTGAGTGGGCACGGGCAGCGGTACCAGGCGCAGGGTATCGGCATCGTAGGGCTTGGTGCGCTGCCGCAGCTGGGCATACAGCAAGCTGGTTTTGGTGGGGCTGAACGTGACGCGCACCAGCCAATCGTGCCCCTGCGAAGGCGCTCCAACCTGGTACTTCAGCCAGGGAAAGCGAAACTGATCATAATACGCCGACACCTCCCACCGGGAAACGGGCCTGAATTTCAAGCCCAAATACAGGCCGCTTTCGTTGATGTTGCGCGTGTTTTCGCTCATAGCGTTGCCATAAAGCGTATGAAAGTTGCGGGCATAGGAGCGGTATAGCGCCGACGCATCCAGGTTGGGGGCGAGGCTGGCCAGCAGGCCGTTCACGGTGCCCAGGCCACCGCTACTGCTGCGTGCCGTTTCGCCGAAGAGCAGCACATTGCGCCACACGTAGCTGTAATGGGCGCTCAGGGCCAGGTTATACTTCCCCTGAAACTCGAAGGCATTATACGGCTCGGCCCGGCGCTGCAACGGTGTACCGTAGAGGGTGTTTACGGCGGTGAGGCCCAGGGCCAGGTCGCCGCCGGAGCTGGCGTAACTGAGGTTTCCGCCAGCCACCGTCTCGCGCAGAGCCTGGCGGTTGGCCAGCTCAGAAGCCGTGCGATGAAAGCCCGTCAGTTGCAGACTGGAAGCCGCTTCATCAAACTCGGCCAACGAATCCTGTTGCTGCGCCAGGTTGGCATCTACCCGCTTGCGCGAAATGAACCCCGTAACCTGCACCGTTGGGCTGATGGCCGCGGTGGCCGCCGCGCCGCGGAAAAACGTGCTTTCCAGCACCGAAGAATAAGGTCGCACCCCCACCGAGCTGCGGCGCAACGTGGTTATCGTTTCGGCTCCTTTGCCCACAGATAGGCCAGACGACAGCAGCAAGCCTTGGCCAAATTGCAGCTGATAGTCGCCGAGGGCCAGGGTTTTGAGCCGGCCACGTTCCTGCAGCAGGAAATGCCCGGAGTAAAAATCGAGGCCATAACGCCGCGTAGCCGGACTCCAAGCCACCTGCTCGCCCGCATCTTTTTCGGCCGTAAAGCCCAGGCTGAAATCCCGTGTGCGGCTCACGCGGTAGCGCACCAGCAATTTGTCTGGGGAGCCCAGATAGCGCGTGGCGGGCCGGCCACCACGCACAGTATCGGGGGCAGCGTAGCCGCGCCGGGCTTGCAGGCCGCGCTCATAACGCAGAAACAAGGCGTTGTTGTCTTCTTGGCGGATGCGCTGCCACAGCGGTCCGCGCGTGGCGTTGGGGTCGGTGGTGTGCACGGCCACGAAGGGCGACACGCGGTAGATGGAGCGCAGATCGAAGCCCTCTATGCTCTGCAGCTCATAGAGGCTCAGCAGGTTGCCATTGCGCTGGCGGTGCTCCAGCAGGTGGGTTATCTGCGTTTCGGAAAGCAACAGCAAGCCCCGCAACTCCTCGCGGGTAGCGGTATTGAGGTTGAGAGGCGTCTGGTAGTACTGCAGCAGCGTTTCGTAGAGGTCCTCGTAGGGTACCTGGTCGCTCTGGATTTCGGCAAACAGCTCCTGAGTCAGCCGGTCGAGGTCGGGCACAGCGGGCCGCTGGAATTCCTGCGCTTGAAGTGGCCTGGCTGCCACCCATAACAGGCCTACAGCCAGACATGCCATATAAAAAGGCCTCATGGTTGCGCAGGCTTTTCCCATACGTAGGCCACACTCACCTGCTGGCTCAGGCCCAGTGCCTGGTGCCAGGCACCGGCATAATCCAGCTGAAGTGCGCCACTACGAAAGCCCACGCCGCCCGTGGTTTGATGCGTGAGGGCGGCTAGGCCACCTCGCAAAGCCAGCACCGGCAGTGGGCGGTACTCCAGCCCGGCCCGGAAGTCGGCGTCCTGCTCCACGTCCTTCTCAGTTTCAACCAATACCAGCACTTTATCGGAGGCACGCCACCCCAGCCCGGCACGCAGCACCGTGGGCACGCGCTCATCCTGATAAGGCGCCAGCCGAGCTTGGTTGAGGTTGTAGAGCGTGGCGCCAAAGGTGAGTTTGCGCGGAATGATATCAGCTTGCCCACCAAGCGAGGCAGCTACTGTGCGGCGGCTCCCCAATCCTTCCAGACTCACTTGCAGTATTTCCACCTTCCCTCCTACCCGCACCGTGCCCAACTGGTAGCCATAGGCCACTCCCACCGCCTGCTCCGAGTACAGCTTGCCGCCAAACCGCTGCGCCGTAACGCCTACTACTCCATAGCGCGGAGCCTCAGCGGCGGCTACACCAGCCGGCACACCTACTGCAGTGCCGGCAGTTGCCAGACGGTGGCCTAGCGGCACTGCGGCGCTTACCGAAGCCGTGTTCAGAGAGGGCAGCAAAAACCTATTCGCAGCGCCAAAACCGACGGTGGGTCGGGTCAGGCCACCCAGCGCCGCTACGTTGCCAGAAGCCGCCCAAACATCGTTTTCCAGTACGGTGCTGATGCGGCCCAGGGCCGCGGCGCGGGCGCCCCAACCTTCGGGGCCACTGCTTTGTGCGTGTACTTTTCCTAGGCCTGCTCCCAAGAGCAAACTCATCAATAAGTATAATTTCACCATCTATAATGAGCTATAATCAACTTTTCAACTTAAAATTATCTAGTATTCTACAACCTACCAAGTCTTTAGGCCAGCACATTTGAAAAAGCCCCGACAACGAAGGGTTGTCGGGGCTTTACTGTTTAAGAAATAGGCCTAGGCCAGTGCTACAGCATGGCGGCGTCTTTCTTGCGCTTGATTTTGGTTTTGCCGCCTTTGTCGGTTTTTACCTTCATCTTTTCCACGTCGCTCATGTCCACGGTAGAGGCAGCGGCGGCCGGGCCTACGCCGGGGTTTGGGCCGTTGTTGACGATGGTCATTTCATCCACGAGGCTCTTGGCACCGCCCAGCTTCTCGATACACCAGAGCACGTAGCGGATATCCACGTTGATGCAGCGCTTCAGCTCGGGGTCGTAGGCCAGGTCGCCGGTCATGGCCTCCCAGTTGCCATCAAAGGCAATGCCGATCAGCTCGCCGCGGCCATTGATAACGGGTGAGCCGGAGTTGCCGCCCGTGATGTCGTTGTCGGTGATGAATGCCACGGGCAGGTTGCCCTGCTTATCGGCGAAGCGGCCGTAATCCTTCATCTTCAGCAGTTCCAGCTCTTTCTTGGGCACCACAAACTCGGGGTTGGTGGCGTCTTCCTTTTCCAGGATACCCTGGGCGGTGGTTTTGTAGTCGTAGGCCACCGCGTCGCGGCCTTTGTAGGGGCGCACGGTACCGTAGCTCAACCGGATGGTAGAGTTGGCATCGGGCGAATACACTTTCTGGCTGTTCTTCTCGCGCAACGCCGCCACGTATTGGCGGTTGGCGCGGCCTAGACCAGCATTCAAGCCCTGCACCTTCGGCAGAATGTTCTGCACGTAGTCCGTGTACACCGACTGGTACGTCTTGAAGCCAGGATCAACCTCTAGCTTCGCCAGCGTGGGGTTGTTCAGGAAGGCATTCACTTTGGCCTCCGAGGTCAGGAAGGAGTTGCTGAACACGTAGTCGGCATACTTCTGCATGGAGCCGCCGTACTGCTTCTGCACCGTCTGGAACACGTCGGGCTGCTGGTCTTTGGGTACATCCTGCATGTAGAGGCCCATGAGCGCGGCAAACACTTTCTTGTCGGTAGGGGCGCTGTAGTCCTTGAAGTACTCGGCTACGGGCTCTTTCAGGTCGGCTACGGCTTTGCTGATGGCAGCCTTGTCGGTGGGCGTAGCTTTCAGGGTGCTGTAGAGCGGCATCATGCGGGCGGCCAGCGTCACGATTTCGGTGCCGAAAGCCGCTTCGTTCACGTACTGCGTGCTCAGGTTGTACTGCCGGATGCCGGCGTAGGCCTGGTTGATGGTGTTCAGGGCCTCGCCGTACTGTTGGGCGCGGCCCTGGTCCTGGGCAATCCACTGCATCAGGGAGTTTTCCTCGGCCTGCTTGGCCTGCACGGTTTTCAGACGCTTCATGCCTTCATTTTGGCCGATGAAATACTTCCAATAGTTGGCAATGCCGGCGTACTTGGAGGCATACTTCAGGCGCAGCGCGGCATCCTGGTCCATGTCTTCTTTCCAAAGCTTGAGGCGCGTATCGCGCAGCTTGATGCGGGCGGGGTTGGTCTGGTCGAGCGTGAGCTGTAGGCCAGCGGCAGGCAGAAAACGCTGGGTACGGCCGGGGAAACCGAACACCATCGCGAAGTCGCCTTCGCTCACGCCTTGCAGGCTCACGGGCAGATGCTTCTTGGGCACGTAGGGCACGTTATCAGCCTGAGGCTGGGCGGTAGGCTTGTTGTTTTTATCGGCGTAGACGCGGAACATCGAGAAGTCGCCGGTGTGGCGGGGCCACATCCAGTTGTCGGTGTCGCCGCCAAACTTGCCCACGGCTTCTGGTGGCGCGCCTACCAAGCGTACATCACCGAAGCGCTGGTACACGAATAGGTAGTACTCGTTGCCACCGAACATGTCGCGCACGTAGGCCACATACTGGCCGTTTTCCTTGGCAGCATCGGCCATTTCTTTCTGGCGCTTCTGCACGGTAGCCGTGCGTTCCTGCTCAGGCGTGGCGGGCGTAATGCCTTCCAGCACCTTGCCGGTCACGTCTTCCATGCGCACCAGAATATCCACGAACAGGCCAGGGTTGGTCTTTTCCTCCTGCGGGGTGGCCGCGAAGAAGCCGTTCTGCAGGATGTTGTTTTGGGGCGTGCTGTGGGTTTGCAGGGCATCGTAGCCGCAGTGGTGATTGGTCAGAAGCAGGCCTTGCTTGCTTACAAACTCGCCGGTGCAAAAGCCGCCGAGCTGCACTACCGCATCTTTCAGCGAGGCATTATTGACGTCATAAATTTCTTCGGCTGTGAGCTTGAGGCCTTTCTTTTGCATGTCGGCCTGGTTGAGCCGCTTCACGAAGAGTGGCAGCCACATGCCTTCATCGGCATGGGCTGCGAGGGGCAATAGCAGCGTCAGGAGCAGGACTTTCGCCCAATGGTTTTTGCGCATGAGTGGGTGGAATTAAGGAAGGAAAATGGTCCGGACCAGCCGGTGGGCGAATTTACAAAAAGCCTTCTATGCGGTAGTGGCCTAGCGCGCGAAGAGGTCAGCTTCCCTCCTTCTCTTTACTGTGTTGGCCGGCTAGGCCACCTCTTGCAATCTTTCGGCGCGGGTTGCAGTTATTTGCTGATATGTCGTACCTGTTTCGTCAGTTTCTGCTGAGCCTGCTGTGGGTGTACCGCCACCTGATTTCACCGCTTACGCCGGCCAGATGCCGCTATACGCCTACTTGCTCCGCCTACGCAGTGCAGGCCATTGAGAAGTATGGTTCCTGGCAGGGTGGGAAGCTGGCCTTGCGGCGCATTGGCCGGTGCCACCCTTGGGGCGGCCAGGGCTATGACCCTGTGCCATAAGAGCCGGACCGTTTAGCTTATCTGCTTACCCATTCTGCTTTCTATCCGTATAATGGGCATTCTGCTGCTGCTGTAGCCTCCGGGATACAGCAGCTTTGTTTTACGCATTCATCAGTTTCTTATGCGCGTTGTATTTTTTGCCGCCTTGTTTGCTGGCTCGCTGTTGAGCGGCAGTTGTTCAGAAGCCCGAACCGAAGACAAGCCCGAATCGAAGGAAAAAACTGGTAAGAAGAAGGGCAAAAAATCCAAAGCCAAAGCCGACATCGTGAACATGAACCAAGTCGGCACGCTCGACCAAGTACCGGAAAGCTCTGGCCTAGCGCTATCGGGCCAACCGGGTTCCTTCTACACCCACGGCGACGACGGCAATCAGCCCATTCTGTATAAAGTAGATGATAAGGGCAAGCTGCTGGAAGAGATTCCGGTGCAGACCAAGAGCAACGACTGGGAAAGCATCACACGCGACAACAGCGGCAACCTCTACATTGGCGACGTGGGCAACAACAACAATGACCGCCAGAATCTGGTGATTCATCGCCTGCGCCCCGAGGCCCCCAACAAGGTTGATGACATCAGGCTCAAGTATCCTGATCAGAAGGCTTTCCCGCCAAGCAAAAAGGAGCGCAACTTCGACTGCGAGGCCACCTTGTGGCACAACGGCCAAATTTACCTGTTCACGAAAGATCGGGCTCTGGAAAGCACCAGCAAGGTGTACACCGTACCCGATAGGCCCGGCTCCTACACCGCCAAGCTGCTGACCAAGCTCGCTATTCCGGGCCAGGTAACGGACGCCGCACTAAGTCCCGATGGCCGCCGCTTGGTGTTGCTGGCTCGTCAGGAAATGTTTGTGCTGCAGGGCGCCAACCTTGCGGAGCTGCTGAAAGCTACGCCAGAGCGCATATCCTTAGCGGGTGCTGGCCAAACGGAAGGCGCTGTTTTCACCGACAACAACACGCTCTATATCAGCAGCGAACAAGGCTCTCTCTACGAATACGAGTTCTAAAGGCTATTTTAGTGCTAGCAGGGCCTACTCACGGCAGACACGCTCTCGGACGATTTTGGCCGGTTGCGTGTTAAGCTGTGGATAGGCCCTGTTCTTTTCCTAAGTTTGGCTTCTGATTCGAAACCCGGCGCGGCCTTCCCCTACTCCGCGTCATCATCCCCCAGCAAATGGCTGAACAATCCACTCTTACTGGCCTACGCGCCGGTGTGCTGCACGGCGACGAAGTGCAGCAGCTCTTCGAATACGCTAAGGCAAACCACTTTGCCCTGCCCGCCGTGAACGTAACCGGCACCGACACCGTGAACGGTGTGCTGGAAGCGGCTCGCGAGCTGAATTCGCCCGTTATCATTCAGTTCTCGAATGGTGGCGCCCAGTTCTTCGCTGGCAAAGCTCTCCCGAACGATAAGCAGCAGGCCAGCATTGCCGGCGGCATCTCGGGCGCCCAACACGTACACCTGATGGCAGAGGCGTATGGCGTGCCCGTGATTCTGCACACCGACCATGCCGCCAAGAAGCTCCTTCCGTGGATTGACGGTTTGCTGGAAGCTGGTGAGAAGCACTTCGCCCAGTACGGCCAGCCCCTGTACAGCTCACACATGCTGGACCTTTCGGAAGAGCCGATTGAGGAGAACATCGAAATCTGCAAGGAGTACCTGAAGCGGATGGATAAGATGGGTATGACGCTGGAAATTGAGCTGGGCGTAACCGGCGGCGAGGAAGACGGCGTGGACAACTCCGATGTAGATTCCAGCAAGCTCTACACCCAGCCCTCAGAGGTGGCCTACGCCTACGAGGAGCTGAGCAAAATCAGCCCGCGCTTCACCATTGCGGCCGCTTTCGGCAACGTGCACGGTGTGTACAAGCCCGGCAACGTGAAACTGCAGCCCGTAATCCTGAAGAACTCGCAGGATTTCGTGAAGGAGAAGTTCAACCTGCAGGATGAGCGCCCCATCAACTTCGTGTTCCACGGCGGCTCCGGCTCTTCGCAGGAGGAAATCCGCGAGGCTATCAGCTACGGCGCCATCAAGATGAACATTGACACTGACCTGCAGTGGGCGTTCTGGGATGGTATCAAGAACTACTATCAGAAGAACGAAGGCTTCCTGCAGAGCCAGATCGGCAACCCCAACGGCGAAGACTCGCCAAACAAGAAATACTACGACCCGCGCGTGTGGCTGCGCGAAGGCGAAAAGACCTTCGTAGCTCGCCTGAAATCGGCTTTCGAAGACCTCAATGCCGTGGGCAAGCGCCCCTAAGTGGCCTAGGTTTCTATAGAAAAAAGGCCCCGCGCTCAATTGAGCGCGGGGCCTTTTTGTGTCTATTTAAAGCACGTCAAAAAAGAACGTCATGCTGAGCGCAGTCGAAGCATCTCTACCGCTTCGTTGTATAGGCCTAGGCCAATGAGTTAGCCAGAGGTAGAGATGCTTCGACTGCGCTCAGCATGACGTTCCATGTTAATCACTAGCAGATAGATACTGGCCTAGCGAGTCGTAACGGCTCCTTTGGCTTCTTCCTCGCCTAAGTCACGCGGGGCGTAGCCGTAGGGATTGTTGGGGTTCTTGCCGGCACGCAGGAAGAAATATAGACCGATGAAAATGAGCGGAACGCTGAGCCACTGGCCCATATTCAGCGCCATACCTTTCTCGAAGGCCACTTGGTCTTCCTTCAGGAATTCGATCAGGAAGCGGAACGAGAACAGCAGCACTACAAACAGACCGAACAGTTGGCCGCGCGGGGTGCGCTCCTTGGTACGGTTCCACATGCTATAGAGCAGCACAAACAGGAACACACAGAACAACGACTCATAAATCTGGGTGGGGTGGCGCGGCACGGCTATTTCGGAGCCGGCCGTTACGCTGGTACCTACGGGCTGCGCATCTACTTTTACGGTGCCATCGGCCTGGCGGGTGCGCTGCACTTGGTAGGAACCGGCGGGCACGGGCTGGTCGGGGCTGTAGGGCTGCAGGTGCTCTACATCGCGGGGGAATACGAAGGCCCAGGGCTTGTCGGTGGGGTGGCCTACAATCTCCGAGTTCATCAGGTTACCCATCCGGATGAGGGCGCCACCCACGGCTACTACCAACACAATGCGGTCGAGGGTCCAGAGCACATCAAACTTGTTGTTGCGGCTAAACAGCCACACCGCGAAGATGATACCAATGGTAGCACCGTGGCTGGCGAGGCCACCGTGCCAGATCTTCAGGATTTCCCAGGGCTGGTCTTTGTAGGAAGCCCAATCGTAGAAGAACACGTGGCCTAGCCGCGCGCCCAGCACCGTACCGATTAGTACATAGATGGTAATGACATCAACCCACCGCGGCGAAGTGCGCTCCGACTTGTATATGTGAGACAGAATAAACGTCCCGACCACGAAGCCCGACATGAATAGTAACCCGTACCAACGCAAGGTTAGTGGCCCAATGGTAGTGATGTCCGGATCAGGGCTCCAGAGGATGGCACTCAGTATGGTGCTTAAAAAGCTCATAAGCAGAAAGAGGAAGAATATAGGGTCGAAAGTACGGAAACGGTTTTAGCTGCGCCTACAGTGTTATATGAAGGCAAGCGTGGAATTTGGCAAGTGGCCTAGCAGCAGGCGGGTAACATGCTTACCGACCTTCAGAATAGACTTGGTAGTGGTTGGCCGGCTCCACTGAGCGCTCTGCGGCACCGTCGCCGCTAAGCATCAGAATGATGCCCAGCATAACGGCGTAGCTAGGCCAGCGCAGCCAAAGAGGCAGCAGTTGGGGCCCCTTTGCTTCCTCACCCACGAGCCGGGCGCGTACCCGACTGTAGAAAAAAGGCCGGGGTTGGGCATCTGGCTGCGTGCGCCATTGGTGCAGCAGGTTTTCCCATTCTTCGTCGGCCGTAGGGCGTGTGGCTGAATCAGGCATGATGCGGAGGCAGTGAAAGATGATGGCGAAGGGTTTTGCGGGCGCGGAACAGCAGAGACTCTACGGCTGGCACAGTGGTTTTGAGGACCGCTGCAATTTCCTCGTAGCTCAATTCCTGCTCGTGGCGCAATGTAAAGGCCACCTGTTGCTGGCCGGGTAACCGGGCGATATGCGCGCGCAACAGCTCCACTTGCTGCTGCCCTTCCAGTTGGGCCTGCGGGTGTGCATAGTCTGGTGGCTCGTGCAACACTTGGTTGTTAAAACCCAGCAGGCTGGTGAAATAGGCAAACCGCTTCTGGGCTCGGGCTCGCTGCTGGTGTTTTAGGGCCCGCGAAGTAGCCAACCGATACAGCCACGTGCTAAGTGCAGCCTCACCCCGAAACCGGCCAATGGTTTGGTAGACTTCCACAAATACTTCCTGTGCCACGTCTTCGGCATCTTCCGGCGACCGTAGCAGAGCTAATACGGTACGGAAAATACGATTCTGATATTGTTCTACCAGCATCCGAAACGCCTCCTCGCTTCCCTGCTGCAGTTGTGCCACCATCTCGGCATCGGCAGAAGTAGGAAGTTGTGGTGCAATGGGCAGGACGCTGTGAGCAGCAGGAAGCGAAAGTGTATACACCAGTGAAGCGAGAACTGAAAAGATAGAGACGACAACCTGCTCAGCGCCCGTCCTTTCCCGCGACTACTGAGGTTACCTCTGCTTAGGCCAAATTAACGCAGAATACTTGCGCATAGCATTTCATATTTTTCATATCCATATGATCATCAGTCATATGGATATGAAAAATATGAAATGCTACTTACTAAAGCGTAGCCGCACTCTATCAACCACCTACAACCCGTTCAGCTCCTCGGTGTAGCCGCCGCTCAGAATGGGGAAACGGAGCCAAGAGCGTGGGTCCACGTTGTAGTCGTCGAGGTGGAAGGCCGGAGCAAACCGCTCGCGCTTCCACTGGTTGCGGCTCCAGAGGCTGTAGAAGCGTTTTATGTAGGTTTTCAGCAGCTCTGGGTCAGTGGCCGATTCTTCCTCTTTAAGTACATTGAATACTTGGCGTGGGCTAAGGCGGTCATAAAACGCCAGCCGCTCGATGCGGTTCAGAAGCGGATATGGCATTAGGTCGCGCTCATCGGTCTGCTTATCCTCCAAGGGACGAAGCTCGGCGGTGGGTTGCAGGGCATTCACGTGGCGCAAGGCTGGGTAATTCAAGGCCGTCTCGGCCCAGCGCAGCCAGTCTTTCACGAAGGCCTTATCTACGCCCGCAATGGGTGAGATGGAGCCGGCTGTGTCGCCATCCATAGTGCAATAGCCGACGCTGGCTTCTGAGCGGTTGGATGTGGTAATGAGCAGTGCATTCTGAATGTTGGCCAGCATCCAGATGGCAGGGGCCCGCACCCGTGCCTGGATATTTTGGAGCGTCAAATCGTCCGTCTTCCAGGTGAGCTCCCGGCCGATGGCGTGCTCAATTTTGCCCACGTAGCCAGTTACTTCGGCGTCAATAGTCCAGTTATAGAACACCGCCCCAATAGAATCGGCCAATTCCTTAGCAGAGTTCAAGGTGTCGTCGGAAGAGTTGACGGTGCCCTGATACGCGCACGTCAGCAGGCGGCGCGTGAGTTGTTGGTTTATGCTGGCTTGCTCCTGGCCTGGGGCAGAGTGCGAGGCATCCTTGGGGCCCGGCGCGTTATGGTCGGGCACCGGCGCTACCGGACCAGCCAGCTGTTCAATGTCCTCGGTGGTAAAGCAGCCAGCGCGGCGCATGAACTCGGCAGTGCCCAGCTCGGCGGTGCCCAGGCGTACCAGTTCGGCCACCGCTACGGCGCACATCACGGAGTCGGCACCACCGCTCAGACTCAGCACAAAGCCGCGGCTACGCGCCTTGCGCAGGTAGTCAAACAGAGCCAAGCTTAGCGCCTGGTTCAGCTCCCGGTATTCGTCGGGGGCTGGCAGAGGCCGAATTTCCTCGGCACGCACCTGCTCTATGGAAAAATCTACGTCTACGCACTCCATGTCTACTTCCTTGAAGCTCATGAGCTGGTTGCGCAGCAGTAAGTGTCCGTTGCGGGCCACCAGAATCTCACCGTCGTATATAATGCGACCCGATTCGTTGCCGAGCAGGTTGGCGTAGAGGTACGTGCAGTCGAAGTTACGGGAAGCGTTCAGGACCAACTTATAGCGCAGGTCCGTCTTGCTCATCGCAAAGTGGCTGGCTGAGGGGTTCACAATCAGATCCACTCGGCCTTTGAGCCGGCAAGCGGGCCGTACATCATCGGGCCGCCAAGCGTCCTCACAAATCTCAAAGCCAAACTTTACGCCCTTGTGCTCAAAAATCATGTCGCCCAAGGTCCACTCCTCCCCTTCCCATTGCACCGTAGTGGTTTCGCCAGCGGGCCACGGATAAAAGAAGCGCGGCTCGTAATGCACACCATCATTGGCCAAGAATTGCTTCGCCGCGAAACCCAGAATCTGCCCATCGCGCAGTACAGCGGCTGTGTTGTAGGTTCGGTGGCCTAAGCGCACCGGCAGGCCTACTACCACGCAGATGCCTTCGGTCCAGGGGCGCACCTGCTGCAGATGCTCCAGCGCCGACTCAGGCAGCCAGTCGCTTAGGAACAGGTCTTCACACCCGTAGCCTGTGAGGCAGAGTTCCGGCAAACACAGCAGCTCTACGCCGGCCGCTTTGGCCTGTTCTATAGCTTCGCGGATAGTCCGCAGGTTATGGGTCCAGTCGAAAGGTATCTGGTTGAGGGCGGCGCCGGCAATTCTCATAGGTCGGAAAGGAATTTCGTTCTGCAAAACAACTCCATTTCGTCAGTTCAGGTTGCCCCCGCTGAATCAATTCATGTCTGACGTCTCTTTTTGCTTGACGGATAACCCTATTCCAACTTCATATTCGATAGGACTCAGATCAAGGCGTTGCAACTCCTTGATTAATTCAACAGCAGCTTCTACTATACACTGAGAGTTTGGTCTGTAAAACCTACCAATGAATACCTTGTTTTCTGCATACACTGGCTTTAGTAACCAGTCTTCTTGCCACCGAAACAACTTGCTTTGGTCTAATTTATAGTCCACCTGATGTTTAATAGCAGCTGTATCCCGGCTGCCCGGCTCGAAGAACACCCGTACTCTATAATGTGGCAGCTGGCTCCAGCCTGTTATCCAGTTAAAAGATATTTCAACTGAATAGTTATTTACTAGGCCTATAAAAGCGGGTATTATGGTATCCGGTCTATCCTCGTGTCCGGTATAAGCCTCATCTATAATCTGAAAACCGAGCTGCTTTAAGCCCAAAAAAGGCTCTCGCTGTTGCAAGAACCTTTTGTCGCGAGAGCTACTAAATCTATTATGGCACCATCTCACCAACAGCATAAAGAGTAACGCAGCCAGGAATGACAGAAGAAACACCATAAAATAGTGGCCTAGACGCCTAGCACTTCCAGCGCCCGCTCAGCAGCCAGCTGTTCTGCCTGCTTTTTCGAGAGACCCATGCCCGTAGCTACTGGGTTTTCATCCACAACCACTGTAGCCGAAAACTCCATTACGCCACCTGGCCTAGGCTCGCCTGTGAGGTCGTAGCGCATGTTCTTGCCATTGCGTTGCGCCCACTCAATCAGTTTGCTCTTGAAGTTGGTCGTCGTAGTCGTCATTGATTTCACATCGACGAACGGCTTAATCAACCGACTCAGCACAAACTTGCGCGACGTTTTGTAGCCGTGGTCTAGGTAGATAGCCCCTACCAGCGCTTCCAACGCATTGCCGTTCACCGAGCGCGAGCGCGCTGCACGGCCTTGTGCCGGATCAAGCTGCACGAGCTTATCTAGTCCTAGTTTCAGCGCCAGGGCATTCAGACTTTCGCGGTTTACAATGCGGCTGCGCATCTCCGTCAGGAAGCCTTCCTGTTCGTACGGAAACTTGCGAAATAGATACTCCGCTACCACCGTGCCCAGCACCGCATCGCCGAGAAACTCCAGCCGTTCGTTGCTCTGGTGACGCCCATTTTCCGGCTGCTGCCGAATGATGGAGGAGTGCGTAAATGCCAGATGATACAGCCGGATGTTATCGGGCGTGCTACCCGTAACCGTGGCAATAGCCTGCCGAAAGGCCCGGTCATGGCCCAGTATTCGGCGAAAAAAGCCGAACAACGGAAGGGGCTGACCGGGCCTTGGCATTAGCTACGGATTTTACGGAAAATGACGGACGTATTGTGGCCGCCGAAACCGAACGTGTTGCTCATGGCCACATTCACCTCGCGGGCCTGGGCCTTATTGAATGTGAAGTTCAGCTTCGGGTCGAGCTCTGGATCATCGGTGAAATGGTTTATGGTCGGCGGAATCAGGTCGTGCTGCATAGCCAGGAGGCAGGCAACCGCCTCAATGGCACCAGCACCACCCAACAAGTGGCCCGTCATGCTCTTGGTAGAGCTGATGTTCAGGTTGTAGGCCTCTTCGCCAAACACCTTCTGAATGGCCTTCACCTCTGCCCCATCGCCCAGCGGAGTGCTGGTGCCGTGGGTGTTGATGTAGTCCACATCGGAGGGCGAAATACCGGCATCGCGGAGGGCATTCTGCATCACGAGTACCACGCCATTGCCCTCGGGGTCGGGGGCCGTGATGTGGTACGCATCTGCTGACATACCGCCGCCGATTAGCTCAGCATAGATTTTCGCGCCG